>NZ_CAACVB010000459.1 GCF_900659635.1 Actinomadura roseirufa
GGGGACCTGCTCGGCCGGGCCGCCCGCATGATCGCGGACGGGCGGCTGCTGGCCGGGGAGCTCGCCGCGCTCGGCGTCGAGCCCGACGTGGCCGCCGGGTACGGCCTGGGCGAGTGGACGGCGATGACCGTCGCCGGCCTGTGCGACGGCGACGCCGTCGAGGGGCTGCTGAAGGCCCTCGACGGCGCGGAGCTGGAGGCGCCCGGCGCCGTGTACGCGGCGCTGGGCTGCGGCGCGGCCCGCGCCCGGGAGGCCGTCGCGGGACGGCCCGGCGTGGTCGTCAGCCACGAGAACGGGCCGCACCGGTCGGTGATCTGCGGCCCGGCGGCGGAGGTCCGGGAGATCGCCGGGCGGCTCGCGGCGGAGGGCGTCCTCGGCCGGGAGCTGCCGGTCCGGGCGGGCCTCCACACGCCGCTGGCCACGGCGTTCGGGCGGCGGCTGCGCGGCGCGCTCGACGGGACGCCGGTCCACGAGCCGCGCGTCCCGCTGTGGTCGGCGACGACGGCGGCGCCGTTCCCGTCCGAGCCCGGCGAGGTCCGGGCGCTGCTCTCCCGGCACCCGCTGGAGCCGGTGCGGTTCGGCGCGCTGGTCGAGGGGCTGTACACCGCGGCGCACGTCCGCGCGTTCGTGCAGCTCGGGCCCGGCGGCCTCACCGGGTTCGTCGGTGACGGCCTGGACGGGCGCGAGCACCTGGCGATCACGGCCGGCGCCGCCGGGGGCGACGCGACGGACCGGCTGAGCCGCGTCGTCGCGGCGCTCTGGGCGGAGGGGTACGGGGCGTCGCCGCCCGCGCCGGATCCCGCCGCGGGGCTGATGCTGGACCTCGGCACTCCGCTCGTGAGGCTGGACGGGGCCGTTCCAACGATCCGTCTCGCGTCCGCGCCCTCCGCGCGGCGCCCCGCCGGCGATCCGGTGCTGGCCGAGCTGGAGGCGCTGCTCGACGACGCCGCGTCCGGCGCGCGGTCCGTCGTGGAGGCCCTCGGATCCGCGGCCGAGGCCGCCGAGGCGGCGGCGGAGGACGGCCCCGCGAACGGCGTGCCGCCCGCCGAGATGGTCGTGTCCAGGGTGTTCTCGCTGGAGGCGATGCCCTTCCTGAGCGACCACTGCGTGTTCCCGCAACCGCCCGGCTGGCCGGACATGTCGGACAGATTTCCGATCGTTCCGCTGGCCACGCTGCTGGAGGTGATGGCCGCGACCGCCCGCGAGCTGCTGCCCGACCTCGTGGTCGTCGGCTTCGAGGACGTCCGCGCCGTCCGGTGGGTCGTCGCGGTCCCGCCCACCACCGCCGGCATCCGCGCCCATCTCGTCAAGGAGGCCCCCGAAAGAGGAGGCCCCGGGCACCCGCGCAGGGTGAAGGTCACCATCCAGGACCACACGGACGGGACGGTTCTGCTGGACGAGGACTATCCGACGCCCCCTGTGGCGGACATGACGCCCCTCACCGGTGAGGGTCCTCCGGTGGTGACGGCCGATCGGCTGTACGAGGAGCGCTGGATGTTCCACGGGCCGCTATTCCGCGGAGTCACCCAGCTCACCGCCCTCGCAGAGGACGGCATCCGCGCCGTCCTCACCTCCTTGCCCACACCGGGGGCGCTCCTGGACAGCGCGGGACAGCTCTGCGGGCACTGGATGCAGGTCTACGGCGAGGACAACCAGACGGTGTTCCCCGTGGGAATCGGGCGGCTCTCCCTCTACGGCCCCTTGCCCCCGGCGGGAGAAGAACTCGACACCATCGTTTGGAACGAGCTGCTGACGGACACCACGATGCGCTGCTCCGTGGAGTTGGTCCATCCGAGCGGAACCGTGTGGGCCCGCATCGACGGATGGACGGCCCGCCGCTTCTACACCGACGAGTCCCTCTGGCGGATGAAGTTCACTCCCGAGGTGTCCGGTACAGGCGAACCTCAGGACGGCGGCTGGTGCCTGGCCCGCAGGCGCTGGGACGACGCCGCGTCCCGTGACCTGGTGATGCGCCAATATCTGTGCGCCACCGAACGCGCCGACTACGAAGCCCTCTCCCCAGCCGAGCAAGGGCCGTGGCTCCTCGGCAGGATCGCCGCGAAGGACGCCGTCAGGGACCACCTATGGCGTGCGGGTCACGGCCCCCTGTTCCCTGCGGAACTGACCATCCGCGACGACTTGTCCCACCGGCCAGTGGCAACCGGCCCCTTCCTGGAGCCGCTGGCCCTGTCGATCGCGGCCGACGCCGAAGTGGGCGTGGCGCTCGTCCGGGCCAAGGGCGATCCAGTGGGCATCGGCCTGGTCCCAGTGGGGCGTGACGCGCACATCCGTGCGGCGGAGCAGGCCGTCCTGCGGTCCATGCCGCCCTACGGCCTGCCTTCCCTTGGCACACCGGGCGGGCCGTGCGACCGCACCGAGCTGGTCGTCACGGCGGAGGAGCCCGGACGGTTCCTGATCGCCGCGAACGGAACGGTCACCACCGTCGAGACACGCGAACTGCACGGACACGTCGTGGCCTGGACGGCCGCGTCGGGCGGCACCGACATGGAGGAGAGCAACGCATGAACAGAACCCCCGCAACGGCGGCGGGCGCCCTCCGCCACGTCCCCGGGTGCGCACCGCACGCGGGAGGCGCACGGTGAACGCCCGCCGCAAGGAGGTCCCGTCCCTGCTCGGCGACACCGCGATCCGCCGCGCCACCACGCCCCGGCGGCGCTTCCTGTTCGCCGTCCCGCCGCTGAACGGGCACGCCGACCCGACCGTGGCGGTCGCCGCCGAACTGGTCCGCCGCGGGCACGCCGTCGCCTGGACCGGCGACCGCGCCACCCTGGAGCCGCAGCTGCGCCCCGGCTCCCGCATCCTCACCGCCGTGGACCGGGACTTCGCCCCGCGGATCCCCGCGGCGCGGGAAGCCTGGCTGAGCCTGCGCGACGCCGAGGCCCGCCGCTTCCTCTGGGAGGGGTTCGCCGTCCCGCTCGGGCACGCGATGATGCCGGGCGTCGAGAAGGCGCTCGACCGGTTCCGCCCCGACGTGGTCATCGCCGACCAGCTCGCCCTGGCCGCGCCCGTCGCGGCCCGCCGCCGCGGCCTGCCCTGGGCCACGTCCGCGGCCACGTCCGCCGGGTTCGCCCCCGGCGGCACGCCGGAGGACGAGGACTGGATCCACGCCCAGATCGGCGGGTTCCAGCGCGCCCACGGCATCGACGACGTCCAGGACCTGCGCTTCTCCGGCGACCTCGTGCTGGTCTTCTCGACCGCCGCGCTCGTCGGCGACACCGCCTCCTACCCCGGGCACTACGCCTTCGTCGGCCCCGCGCCCGGCCGCCCCGGCGCCGGTTTCCCCTGGGAACGCCTGGACGGGCGGCCCGCCGTCCTCGTCTCTCTCGGCGCCGCCGGCCACCCGGCCGGGGCCGCCTTCTTCGCGGCCGCCGCCGAGGCGGTCCGCGACCTCGACGTCCAAGCGGTCCTCGACTGCCCGCCCGGCACCCTCGCCGACCCGCCGCGCAACGTCCTGCTCCACGACGGCGTCCCGCTGCCCAGGCTGCTCGAACGGCTGTCCGCCGTCGTCTGCCACGGCGGCCACGACACCGTCTGCGAGACCCTCGCCCGGGGCGTGCCGCTGGTCGTCGCGCCGGTCAGCGGCGACGAACCCGTCATCGCCCGGCAGGTCGAGGCGTCCGGCGCGGGCGTCGCCGTCCCGTTCCCCGGCGCCGGCCCGGACGAGCTCCGCGCCGCCCTGACCACCGTCCTCGCCGACGGGCCGCACCGGGCCGCCGCCCGCCGCGCCCGCGACTGCTTCACCGCCGCCGGCGGCGCGGGCGAGGCCGCCGACCGCCTGGAGAGTCTCGCGTG
>NZ_CAACVB010000460.1 GCF_900659635.1 Actinomadura roseirufa
CGGGCCGCCCCGGCGCCCACGCCGCACGGCGCGGGCGACCTCGGCGCCTTCCCGGACCGGCCGGCCGCGGCGAAGGCCGCGCGCGTGGACGCCATCGCCGTGACGGCGGCGCTCCATGACCACAAGGCCGTCCCCGACGCCGTCTGGAAGCACCTCAAGGCGAACGCCCGCGATCCCGACTACACCGAGAAGCTGTACGAGCGGCTCGGCCCCGCGCGCGCCGCGGACCTGGTCGCCGCGGCCCACGGCGACCCGGCGCGGCTGAAGGTGATCGAGGAGTCGCTCGGCACGTCCAGCCACCACCTGACGATGGACGTGACGTGGCTGCGGGCCTTCCTGGCCGAGGCCGACCGCGCCGGGGTCCGTCCCGCGGCGGTGCGGGTGCTCACCGGGGCGGACATGAGCAAGAGGACGCGCGAGGCCGTCGCCAAGCTGCACCTGCACCCGCAACGGACTGGATGAGAGGTCGCCATGGCCGCTCCACCGCCCCCCGGAAGCCTTCCGCCGCCGCTCGACTCCGCGGCGGCGTCCCGGCTGTCGCCCGCCGAGCAGCCCAATCCGGAGTACCGGCGGCTCTACCAGGCGTACGCGGACGCCTACGGCAGCATCGGGCAGCTCCGCGACGCGCTCGACGGGCCGGTTCGGACGCTCGGCGGGACCGACGCCTGGCTCGGTCCGGAGGCGCGCCAGTGGGGCGGCCGGCTCGACGAGAACCGCGGGACGCTGAAGAAGGCGGCCGACCGCATCCTGTGGGACATCTACGACCGTCTCTCCGCCACCGAACGGACCGTCTCCCGGGTCTAGGGCCGGCGCGGTCCGGCCGCGGCGGGGCCGATGCCGAGGTGAGGCTCGGGCGGCGCCGGGGCGGCACGGTCTAGTCTCTGTCCCGTGAAGGACCCGAAGCTGCGCGAGATCGACGGACGCGCCTTCCTGCGCAGGCTCAAACCGATGCTGGACGTGTACGCCGCGGCGATGATCCCGCCGGCCGAGCAGCTTCCCGGCCGGCACGCCATCATGGAGCGGCACGCCTCCTATCCGGCGTTCCGGGCGTTCGTCGCGGAGCGGCGCGGAACGCTGCCCGGCCTGGGCGGACCGGTCCAGGGGTTCGCCTACGGGTTCCACGGGTCGCGCGGCCAGTGGTGGCACGACGTCGTCCATTACGCGCTGGCCGCGGGCGGCGGCCCCGAGCACGCCGAGGCGTGGCTGTCGGACCCGTTCGAGGTCGCCGAGCTGCACGTCCACCCGGACTCGCAGGGCAAGGGGCTCGGCCGGAGCCTGCTGAACGCCCTGTGCGAGGGCAGGCCGGAGCGGACTGTGGTGCTGTCCACGCTGGACGTCCGGCCCGACACCCCGGCCCGGCACCTCTACCGGTCGGTCGGCATGGTCGACCTGCTGACCGACTTCGAGTTCCCCGGCGGCGGCCCGCGCTACGCGGTCATGGGCGGGACGCTGCCCCTGGCCCCGTACCCGCCGGCCTCCAGCAGCCCGTAGACCTCGCGGGTCGCCGTGGACTGGTTGAAGGTGATGAAGTGGATGCCCGGCACGCCCTGGTCGAGCAGGTCGCGGCACAGCTCGGCGGCGTGCTCGATGCCGAGCCGCCGGACCGCCTCCGGGTCGTCGGCGACGGCCTCGAAGCGGGCCCGCACCTCGGCGGGGAACGGCGCGCCCGACAGCTGCTCGGACCGCTGGATCGTGCTGATCTGGGTGACGGGCATGATGCCCGGGATGATCGGCACGTCGCAGCCGGCGGCGTCGACCCGGTCGCGCAGCCGGTGGAAGTCGTCCGCGCGGAAGAACATCTGCGTGATCGCGTAGTCGGCGCCGGCGCGGCACTTGGCCACGAAGTGGCGGGTGTCGCTCTCGATGTCGGGCGAGCGCGGGTGCTTGTAGGGGAAGGCCGCCACGCCGACGCTGAAGTCGCCGTAGGAGCGGATCATCCGGACGAGGTCGGCGGCGTACTCGACGCCGTCGGGGTGCTTGACCCATTCCCCCATCGGGTCGCCGGGCGGGTCGCCGCGCACGGCGAGGATGTTGCGCACGCCGGCCGCGGCGAACCGGCCGATGAGCTGCCGCAGCTCGGCCTGGGAGTGGTTCACGGCGGTGAAGTGCGCGACCGGGGTGAGGGTCGTGTCGGTGGCGATCCGCTCGACGATGTCGACGGTCTTGTCGCGGGTGCCGCCGCCCGCGCCGTAGGTGACCGAGACGAACGTCGGGTGCAGCGGCTCGAGGCGGCGGATGGTGCGCCAGAGGTTCCGCGCGCCCTTGTCCGTCTTGGGCGGGAAGAACTCGAACGAGAAGGACCGCCCGCCCGAGGCCAGCAGTTCTCGGACGGTGGGGGGACGGTCTGGGCGCAGGCGTCGCATTCCCCAAGCCTACAGAGGCCGGTATTGCGCGCCGGTTAAGCGGGAGCCCGCGGCGGCCGTCCCGCACGCCGCCGACCTCGGCGAATGCCCTGTTTCACTCCCGATTGCGGACGTTCGGCGCACGCTGGATACGATCACCGCATGTCCGCCACCCTCATCCGCAAGGAGATCGACGAGGCGCTGCTGGCCTTCGTCGCCCGGCAGCGTCCCGGCCTGCTGGGCATCAGCGACGACCTCGCGCCGCTGTTGTCCGCCCTGGACGGGCTTCTCAGCGGCGGCAAGCGGCTGCGTCCGGCGTTCTGCTACTGGGGCTGGCACGCCGCGGGCGGCGACGAGGCGGACGCGGGGATCGCGGTGGCGGCGGCGTCCCTGGAGCTGCTGCAGGCGAGCGCGCTGATCCACGACGACGTGATGGACTCCAGCGACATCCGGCGCGGCCAGCCGTCGGTGCACCGGCGGTTCGAGGCGCTGCACCGGGCGCAGGGCTGGCCGGGCGACGCGCGGGCGTTCGGCGGGGGCGGCGCGATCCTGCTCGGCGACCTGTGCCTGGCCTGGTCCGGCGAGATGTTCGAGACGTGCGGGCTGGACGAGGAGCGGCGCCGGCGCGGCCGGGCCGTCTACGACACGATGCGCTCCGAGGTGATGTGCGGCCAGTACCTCGACATGCTGGAGGGCACGCGCGGCGGGGCGTCGGTGGCGACCGCGCTGCGGGTGGTGGAGTTCAAGAGCGCCAAGTACACGATCGAGCGGCCGCTGCACCTCGGCGCCGCGCTGGCGGGCGGCGGGCCCGCGGTGACCGCGGCGCTCACCGGCTACGGGCTGCCGCTCGGCATCGCCTTCCAGCTCCGCGACGACGTGCTGGGCGTGTTCGGCGACCCCGCCGAGACGGGCAAGCCGGCGGGCGACGACCTGCGCGAGGGCAAGCGGACCGTGCTGGTCGCGCTGACCCTGGAGCGCGCCACGCCCGCGCAGGCGGCGGCGGTGCGGCGGCGCCTCGGGGACCCGGGGCTGGACCGCCCGGGGGTGGACGAGCTGCGCGAGATCATCCAGGAGACCGGCGGGCTCGCGGCGTGCGAGGAGATGATCGAGCGGTACGCCGCGGAGGCGGACCGGGCGCTCACGGCGGCGCCGATCACCGAGCCGGCGCGGGCCGCGCTCGCGGACCTCGCCGTCGCCGCGACGTCCCGCACCAGGTAGGGCCGGGGTTCCGCGCCGCGCGGGGCCGCGGGCGCCGGGCCGGGGCAAAGATCGGGGTTCCGCTGCCGCCGCCCGTGATGGCGCGGTACAAATGAGGAAATCTGCGTCCGTCCCCGCCGAGTCGGAGTCCTCCAGTGCCGCACGACACCTCCCGCGGGAGGGCGAACTCCCATGCCGGGCGCCCCGGCCCGGCCCGCTCCGGGGCCCACTCCGGCGGCGCCGCGCGTCCGGGCGGCCAGGGCAGGCCCC
>NZ_CAACVB010000461.1 GCF_900659635.1 Actinomadura roseirufa
GCCGACGGCCGGCGCAGCGCGGGCGCGGCGGCGAGGCCGAGCGCGAGCGGGACGGCGAGCGCGAGCACGGCCAGCGCACGGGCGTCCGGGTCGGACAGCAGCGCGACCAGGCCGATCACCGTGTAGGCGGTCGTGGTGATCACGCCGCCCGCGAGGATCACGGCGGTGGCGAGCCGCGCGGACGCGCCGGCCCGGCGGAACTGCCGGAAGGTGTAGACGACGCTCACCGCCGGGCCCGCCGGAAGCGTCGTCGACAGCGCGTTGCCCGCGTAGGTGATCGCGAAGGCGCGGCGCAGCGACAGGCGGAGCCCGCCGATGCGCAGCAGCCTGCGCTGGAGCCGGGCGAACGCGCCCATCGAGGCCGCCTCGGCGACCACGACCACGACGAGCCAGCCGGGGTCGGCGTGGGTCGCGGCGGTCCAGATGACGCCGAGATCGGGGAGCCGGTCATGGAAGAAGGGGAGCGCCGCCAAGCCGCCGAGGACGAGCGCCCACTGCGCGAGGACGCCGGCTCTGCGCCGCCACCAGGCGCGCGTCACCTCGTCTCCGCCCTCGCCGGGACGGGGCGCGAAAGGGGCGTCCTCGTCCGGGGGAGGAGGGGGGTCGACGTCGGCCGGGGGGTGGACCGGTGCCGTGACTGTTCCGTGCATGTCCCGGTCACCTCGCAAGCTCGCCCACTTTGACGCAACCTACGGCTTGGTTACGACATTCCCCGGTGGGAGGTAACGGAACCGAAAAGAGATTCTCGTCACGCTCGTCCCGGGCCATTCCGCGGGCAGTGCGCGGGCCGGGAGCGGGTCAGTGAACGCTCGTGCCACGGGGACGATTGGCGGGAGGGGGCGCCGGCCTAGGGGCGCCGGGTCGGGTTCACCGCGTCCGACTCGGCGGGCGTGGCGGGGTCGGGCCAGATCTCCTGGTCGCCTTCTCTGGCCTCCTGGCGTTCGTAGTCGCCGATGCCCACGCCGTCAGGGTCGTCCTCGGGCTCCTCTATGACGTGCTCCTCCGGTGGATCCTGGACGTACTGCTCCGTAAGAGCGATCTCCTCGGCCTGTTCGTCGTCGCCCATGTCATCAACGTCCTGACGGAAGTCGCGATCCTCACCGGGCCTGCGCTCGGTCATCGCCCCTCCAGGGTTCGGCTCGGCTTCACTGATCGGGTCGGTATCCCCGCTGACACAGGCCCTAAGCGGTCTCGCTCCTCCCGCGGGCCCCGCATGGCTACCATCCCGGCATGGGTGTAGAGGCAGTGATCTTCGACTGGGGCGGCACGCTGACCCCGTGGCACGACATCGAGCTGGCCGACATGTGGCATGCGATCTGCTCGGCCCACCTTCCCCCGGAGGACGTCGAGAAGGTGTCGGCGGCGCTCGCCGACGCCGAACTGGAGCTGTGGCGGCGCGGGACCGACGAGCACCGCAGCGCCACGCTCACCGAGGTCTTCGAGCTGGCCGGCGTCGAGCCCACCGAGGCGCTCCTCGACACCCACTTCGACACCTGGACGCCGCACACCCACACCGACCCCGTCGTCCCGGAACTGTTCCGGACGCTGCGCGAGCGCGGTATCAAGGTCGGAATCCTGTCCAACACCATGTGCACGCGGGACTGGCATGAGCGCGTCTTCGCCCGCGACGACGTCCTCCACCTCTTGGACGGGGCCGTGTACTCCAGCGAGATCCCCTGGACCAAACCGCACGCCGAGGCGTTCCGCACCGCCATGGAGGCCGTCGGAGCCACCGATCCGTCCGCGTGCGTCTTCGTAGGGGACCGTCCTTACGACGACATCCACGGAGCCAAGGCCGCCGGTCTGCGCGCCGTGCAGATCTGGCATCAGACGACCCACGCCTTCAGCAGGCCCGGCCTTACACCTCCGGACGCCCTGATCCACGACCTGGACGAACTGCTCCCGCACGTCGAACGCTGGGCCGCTGCCTGAGGCGCAGGCGCCGGTCAGGGCTTGCGGGCCACGATGAGGTCGCGGGAGATGGCCTGGTCGACGCGGTGACGGAAGCCCAGGTAGGCGTCGGAGTCCTGGACCTCCAGGCCGTTGGCGGACAGGATTCCCGCCAGTTCCTCGCGGCGGCCGACGAAGGTGTTCCAGGAGATCCCGACGGCGCCGCCCGGCCGCAGGAGCGCCGTCCACTCCGGAACGGCGGCCGTCAGCAGCTCGACCGGGCTGCGCGACAGCTCGGGCCTACCCCGGCGGCCCGGCTGGGACCCCTTCGGCCGGCTGCCGTGCTGGACGCCGTACGGGGCGTCGGTCACGATCAGGTCGAACGAGGCGGGCCGGAAGAACTTGCGCGCCGCGACCGAGTCGGCGTTCACGACGGTGATCTCCATCGTCTCGCCGCTCTTGTACAGCTCCTTGGACGCCCCGTACGTGACGTGCAGGCGCCGCCCGAGGACCGCACGCTCCCGGCGGACGGAGGTGACCTCCGCCTGGTGCTTGACCCGGTTGTTCTTCAGCCAGGTCTTGATGAACGCGGCGTAGGAGTCGAAGTCCTTGCCGTCGATCTCGATGCCCGCCGCGTCCAGGCCGTACATCATCGCCTGGTTGAGGGTCGTGCCGCGCCCGCACATCGGGTCGAGCAGCCGCAGCCGGCCCGTGACCAGCTCCATCGGGGCGCCGGTGGCCATCGCGGTGACGTTCAGCAGCAGCTTGGTGAAGTACTCGTTGGTCTTGCCCGCGTACTTCTGGATGGTCAGCAGGTCGCTGCCGAACAGGTCGAGCGGCAGGATCGTCACCGGCCGGAGGAGGCCGTCCTCGATCTCGAAGAGCGCGTAGAGGGACGACAGGTTCGACAGGAGGCGGAGGTCGGTCTCCGTCAGGTCCTCCGCCGAGAACGTCACATAGGGGACGCCGCCGATCGTGGTCTCGGTGACGTCCCGTACCCGGCCGCCGAGCGCCCGCTCGCTGAACACCGCCAGCTCCGCCTTCACCAGGTCGGCGGCGGCCTGGGCGTAGACCCGGTTGTGCGAGGGGGAGACGAGGAGGCCGTACGCGGTCATTCGGCCGACCCTAGCAGCGCGGACCGGTGCGGCGCCGACCCGCCGGGAGGGCCCCCGGCGGGTCCGGCCGGCGCCGTGCCGGGGTCAGCCCGCCCGGACGGCGCGCCGTTTGCCCCCGCGCGGGCTCCGCCGGTCGGGATTCCTGCGCTTGTCGGCCTCACCGCGCTCGGCCCCGGCGGTCGCCGTGCCCCGGTGCTTGTCCAGGTCGGGGCGGTCGGGGCGTCTCCCGGGCTCCGGGCGGCGCGCCCCGGACGCGACCGGTCGCGCGGGCGCCGGCTCGGGCGTCTCCGGGGCCGGCAGGCCGGGCAGGTGCCGGGACGCGGCGGTCAGCAGGTCGTGGACGCGGGTGCGGAGGTCGGCGAGGTCGGCGCGCGCCACGTCCCGCTCCGCCTTGGCCCGGCGGGCCTGCCTGCGGGCCTGGTCGCGCTCGGTCGCCAGCTGCTTCAGTTGTTCCTGGTAGGCGGTCCGCAGCTCGTCCAGCGCGGTCGGCCTGCGGGGCTCGTTTCGCTGCGCGGTGCTCGTCATGGCAGTTCTGGGCTCCTCCCCCGAGTGATCCAGTCCGAAAGGGACCAACGCGCACGCCGCGAGCGATCGTTCCCGGCGTGCCGAAGATCACTCACCCGGTTCGGGACGCGGCGTCAGCGCCGCGGGCGGCAGCCCGGGGAAGGCCGCCGGGGGAGCCGGCTTCTCCTGGCCGGCGCACGACGAGCTCGGCGAGCTGCGGACGTTGAGATCGTCGCGGACGCTGAGTCGAGACGGAGAAGGCCGAAGTGCCCAGGGGTCTGGCGGCCGGTG
>NZ_CAACVB010000462.1 GCF_900659635.1 Actinomadura roseirufa
GGTGCTCGCCGCCGAGGCCGCCGTCCGGCTGGACGACCCGATCGCCGTGGGCAAGGCGGCGTTCTCGCTGGTCAGGCCGGGCACATCGAACTGGCACCGCGAGCGTGGCCGAGGCCGCCGCCCTGCACGCGGCCCGCGAGGCGGCCGGGACCGCCGCCCGCGAAACCGGGCCGGACGGGGGACCGCCGATGACGGTGAGACTGGTGGTGACGAAGCGCCGGTCGGCCCGCGCCACCGCCGCCGTCGCGCGGATCGTCCCGGCGAAGACCGGCGAAGACGAACCACTCCGGCGAGACGCCTTTAAGGGGCGGGGTGCGTTGTAAGCCGCGGAACCCATGAAACCCTAATGTCCGACCCGAACCGCCGCACGACCCACGGTGACAGCGAGGATCGCCGTGCTCAGCCAGGAGGCTCAGTGACCGTCCGCCAGCTCCACCCGATCGAGGTCCGGTCGTACGAGATCCTGCGATCCCGTGTCGACCTGTCACCGATGCCCCCGCTGTGGCGGGCCGTCGCCGAACGGGTGGTCCACGCCACAGCGGACGTGGGGTACGCCCTCGACCTGGTGACCCGGGAGGAGGACCTCCGGAAGGGCTGGTCCGCGCTGTGCTCCGGCGCGCCGATCGTCACCGACGACGGCATGGTCGCCGCCGGGATCGGCGCGCGCGAGGCGGTGTGCGCGCCGGTGTGCCACGACGGCGACCCGGCCGCCGCCCGGCTGGCCCGCGCCGCCGGGATCCCTCGCGCGGCCGCGGCGGTCCGGCTGGCCTACTCCGAGGTCGGCCACGGCGCCGTCTGGGTGGTGGGGTCCGAACCGGAGGCGATCGCCGAGCTGCTGAAGCTCGGGGTGCGGCCGGCCCTGGTCGTCGCGACCCCTGCGGGCTTCGCCGGGGCGGCGGGCGCCAAGGAGGTGCTGCGGGCCAGCGGCCTCCCGCAGTTCAGCAACGTCTCGGAGAAGGGCGGCTCGGTGGTCGCCGCGGCGGCGGTCAACGCGCTGCTGGACTTCCCGGTCGGCGAGGACGCGTCGTGACCGGCACCGGGGCCCGTGGGGGAGCCCGCGGGGGAGCCCGTGCGGGGGGCGACGCGGCGGCCGGTGCGGGCACCCGCGCGGACGCCCGTTCCGCGGAGGCCGACGGCGAGATCGATCTGAGCCACCACGGGGACGCGGAGGTCGGCGGCGGGCTCGCCGACTTCGCCGTCAACGTGCGCGCGGGCACCCCGCCGGAGTGGCTGGCCGAGCGGCTGCGCGCGTCCGTCGCCGACCTGGCCGCCTACCCCGACCCCCGCCCCGCCCGCCGCGCCGTCGCCCGGCGGCACGGCCGGGCCGCCGCGGAGGTGCTGCTCACCGCGGGCGCCGCCGAGGCGTTCGTGCTGCTCGCGCGGGTCCTGCGGCCCCGCCGCGCCGTGGTCGTGCACCCGCAGTTCACCGAGCCCGAGGCCGCGCTGCGGGCGGCCGGGCACGAGGTCGAGCGGGTCGTCCTCGGCAAGGACTTCACCCTCGACCCCGCCGCCGTCCCCGAGGAGGCCGACCTCGTGGTGATCGGCAACCCGACCAACCCGACCTCGGTGCTGCATCCCGCCGGGACCGTCGCCGCGCTCGCCCGGCCCGGCCGGACGGTCGTCGTGGACGAGGCGTTCATGGACTGCGTCCCCGGCGAGCCGGAGTCGCTGGCCGGCCGGCTCCCCGCCGGGGTCGTCGTGATCCGGTCGCTGACCAAGACCTGGGGGCTGGCCGGGCTGCGCGCCGGCTACGTGCTCGCCGACCCGCCGACGGTGGCGCGGCTGGCGCGGGCCCAGCCGCTGTGGGCCGTGTCCACGCCCGCGCTCGTCGCGATCGAGGCGTGCTCGGCGCCGGAGGCGGTAGCCGAGGCCGAGGCGTGGGCCGCCGGCCTGGGCGCCGAACGCGACCGGCTCGCGGGCGAGCTGACCGCGCGCGGCCTGTACGTGGTGCCGGAGGCGCGCGCGTCGTTCCTCTGCCTGCGGGTCCCGGACGCCCTGGGCATCCGGGCCCTGCTGCGTCAGCGCGGCTACGCCGTGCGGCGCGGGGACACCTTCCCCGGTCTCGGCCCTGACTGGCTGCGCGTCGCCGTCCGCGACCGCGCGTCCAACGACGACCTGCTGGAGGTGCTCCGTGACCTGGGAATCTGACCGGGCACCTGAGGCCGTCCCCTCCGGGCCCTGGAACGACGCGGAACGCGAGGCCGTCTACCGCGTCATCTCCGAACGGCGCGACATGCGCGACGGATTCCTCCCCGACCCTGTGGACGACGAGGTCCTCACCCGCGTCCTTGAGGCGGCCCACAGGGCGCCCTCGGTCGGTCTCACCCAGCCCTGGGACTTCCTCATCATCAGGGACCGGGCCAAACGCGAGCGCATCCGCGCGCTTGCCGCCCGGCAACGCGCCTCCTACGCGGCCACCCTGCCGCCCGCGCGGGCCGCCCTGTTCGACGGGCTCAAGGTCGAGGCCATCCGCGAGGCCCCCGTCAGCGTCGTCGTCACCTGCGACCCCACCAGGGGCGGCCGGAACCCGCTCGGGCGGCACGCCCAGCCGCGGACGGCCCACTACTCGGTGGCCTGCGCCGTCGAGAACCTGTGGCTGGCCGCCCGCGCGGAGGGGCTCGGCGCGGGCTGGGTGAGCTTCTTCGACGAGCGGGAGCTGGCCGCCGAGCTGGGCCTGCCCGCCCATGTCGAGATCGTCGCCTACCTGTGCGTCGGGCACGTCGCGGCCTTCCCGCCGGCCCCGGTGCTCGCGCTGAGCGGCTGGGCGCGCCGCCGTCCCCTCGCCTGGGCGGTCCACGAAGAGGAGTACGGGCGGCGCGGGCTGCCCGGGGAGGACACCGTGAACCTGATCGAGCAGACCGTCGCCGCCGTCGCGGCCCCGGACGAGGCCGCGATGCGCGACGCCCGCGACCACCAGGCCCGCCTCACCAAGCCGCCCGGCTCCCTCGGCGTGCTGGAGGAGGTGTCGGTGCGGCTCGCCGGGCTGGCCGGGCGATGCCCGCCGCCGCGGCCCGAGCCCGCCGCCGTCGCGGTCTTCGCCGCCGACCACGGCGTGCACGCCCAGGGCGTCACCCCGTGGCCGCAGGAGGTCACCGCCCAGATGGTGGCCAACTTCCTCGCCGGCGGCGCCGTCGTCAACGCGTTCGCCGCGCAGGTCGGCGCCGAGGTCAGCGTCGTGGACGTGGGCGTGGCCGCCGACCTGGACCCCGCGCCCGGACTGCTGCCGCGCAAGATCGCGCGCGGCACCGCCGACATGACGGCCGGCCCCGCGATGACCGCCGAGCAGGCCCGGCGGGCCGTGGAGACCGGCATCGAGGTGGCCCGCGACCTGGTCTCCGCCGGTGCCCGCTGCCTGGTCACCGGCGACATGGGGATCGCCAACACCACCGCGTCCGCCGCGCTGGTCGCCGCCTTCACCGGCCTGCCGCCCGAGCGGGTCACCGGCCGCGGGACCGGCATCGACGACGCCACCCACGCCCACAAGGTCGAGGTCGTCCGCGCGGCCCTGACCAGACACGGCCTCCACCCCGCCGCCGAGAACACCGCCGAGAACACCGGCGGGGACGCGGCGGCCCGCCCCGGGCCGCTGGAGATCCTCGCGGCGGTCGGCGGGCTGGAGCACGCGGCGCTGGCCGGGTTCATCCTCGGCGCCGCGGCGCTGCGCGTCCCCGTCGTGCTGGACGGCGTGATCGCCGGGGCCGCCGCGCTCGCCGCCGCGGCGCTGTGCC
>NZ_CAACVB010000463.1 GCF_900659635.1 Actinomadura roseirufa
CACCAATGATACCGAAGTGACAATTAACGCGATCGCTGCTTAACTAGCACAACGGATCACGGGGTGGCCTTTTCTTACACCACTCCCATGGACGCGGCCGTCACTGCGCGCTGGAACGCGGCTGTGCAGCTCAACGCAGCAGACAATTCGGAGCGAAACGGGCGAGACGATGACCTTCGGCGAAAAGATGGGCCAACTCGTAGAGGAACACGGCCTCAGCCTGCGAAAACTGGGCAAGCTCGTCCCCTGCGACGACGGATACCTCTCAAGGGTCCGCCGAGGGCTCTACATGCCGTCAGAGGAGATGGCGGAACGCCTGGACGAAGTACTCGACGCAGGCGGATCACTCGCCGCCCTCAGACCAAAGTCCCAACCCGGCAAAACGGGCGGTATCGTGGATCAGAGTCCAACTCCCGACCAGGAGGACGACGACGTGAAGCGACGCGCCGCGCTCCAGATCATCACCGCCGTCGCAGCCGGAACAGCCATCCCACCAGGCGCCTTCGAAACCGCCTTCTCCGGCCTTGATGAGGTCCTGGGCCAGCCTGTGAACATCGACGACTGGCAACGCGCGGTACGCGAATACTGTCACCTGACCCCTCGACAACCAAACACCGGGGCGCTCATCCGTGACCTTACCGCCGACTCCATTGCGATAGGCGAACTCATCCGTCGCGAGAAGACTTCCTCCACGAAGAACGAGCTTCTACACATCAGCGCTGTGCTCTCAGCTCTGCTTGCCGTTCAGCTCTTCGGCACGGGGAACCGGCGCGAAGGCCGAATGTCGTGGACCCTCGCGCGCCGGGCCGCCGACACGTCAAACGACCAAGACCTTAGGACTTACATCCGATCACGCGAAGCCGAGACAGGGCTTTGGGCAGGTATACCTCCGGCCGACATCAAAGCCCTGGTCGACGAAGCAGCCGCAATTTCCAAGGGCACGCCATCCGCAGGGCTGGTTCGCGCCTATGCAGTACAGGCAGAATTAGCCGCGATGAGAGGGGATGGAGATTCCGCTTCAAGGGCGCTGAACGGGATGGCAGAGGCCTTCACGAACCTTCCCTCCACCGACTCGAACTACTTCTGGGTTTCCGGCGAATCGTTCTACTACTGGACTCAGGCGTATGTGCATGCCACAACCGGCAATGCAAGGTCGCAAGAGGCCGTGGAAGAAACCTTTTCCCGGACCCCAATCTGGGCTACGGGATCTCTGGCGAATCTCCGCCTCGTTCACAGCATGGGGATGGTCAGGTCCAGAGACATCAGCGAAGGGCTCGATGAAGCCCTGTCCACTCTCCACGAGTGCGTTACGCCGCGTAGCCTTTTCCGCGAACACATGTCGATCCAGATCCTTGCCGCACTCCCCCCGAAAGCACGAACCCTCCCCGCCGCCCGAGAGTTGCGCGCACTGATCTCCGGCTAGCACCGCCCTGACCGCCCGGCAGGGCTCCCCCGTGCCGGACGGGCCCTGGACGCCCTCCGTCACAGGAGATGACGGCACGCCCACACGAAAGACACGACACGACGCGCCGCGCCGCGCTCCAGATCATCGGCACCGCAGCCGCCGGAACCGCCATCCCACCGAGCCCGATGGAATCTCCTCACTTCGGGCTCGACAAGACCGCCACAGGTGACCTCACACGCGACCGCGCCCCACGACGATGCGTTCGTCGTGGGGCGCGGTTTTCGGATTCAGGTGTCCAGTACCTGGAAGCTGCTGAAGTTGATGACCTTGTCGGCACCCGCCAGGACCACGGCGCCGACGGGGCCGCCGCAGTTGGTGCTGGAGTAGACCCGGGCGGTCCTGTTGGTGCTGTTCACAGCCTGGGTCCCTACGACCGGTGCACCCCCGAATCTGGTGGGGCGGTAGCAGACATAGTCCACCGGATTGGTGACGCCCCTGCGGGTCGGCCCGGTGATCGGGTCGTTGAAGTAGTACTGGAAGGTGCCGGTCGCGGCGTGCGCGGTGGCGGGCACGGCCACCGCCAGTGCGGCGGCCGCAGTGAGCGCCGCCACGGCGGCGCCGACGCACCGAGACGTGATGCGCCAGGAGGTGGTGCCTGTCATGGGGGGACTCCCGGAGAGTCGATAGGCGGGGGAAACAACACCAATCTAACTCTGAGTGATTACTTGATCACAAGATGCATTGCATCGTGGCCTCGTTCACGGCCGGTGACACCGCCGTCACCAGCCTCAAACGACCGCCGGCACCCGTCCTGCACCACGCAGCCTAGAACTCGTCCATCAGTACCTATTGACCCCCGTCCCGCCGAGAAGTCCTCATCGCCCTCATGAGGGTTCGCAACGACAAATGCATCATTTGATGCAAAGTCCTTGTCGACGCGGCCACGCAGGCCCTACAGGGGCTGGTACAGAGGGGATTGGGCGGCGGCCGAGGACATCGTGTCGCTCATCTTCCTGGAGGCGCGGCGCCCGCCGGAGAAGGTCCCGCTGGACGGCGAGTCACTGCGGCCCTGGCTGCTCGGCATTGCGACCAACGTCCCGCGCAACGCCGCCCGGTCCGCGCGGCGGCACGAGGCGGCGCTGAACCGGACACCCGTCCGCGACATGGTGCCGGAGGCGGGAGAGCCCCGCCCGGCATCCGGTTCCCTTCAGTCGAAGGGGTTGACGGCGGAGCCCAGGCGGCGGGCGCCGCGGGAGAGGCGCGTCCAGAACGGGTTGTGGTCGCGCGGGAGGTTGAGGGCCACGGCCTCGGCGGTGCTCTGCGGGACGTCCGTCAGGACCGTGTACACGTAGCCCCCGCCCGCCGAGACGGCCCAGCGGCGCAGCGACTCGCGGCGGAACACCGTCCGGCCCCGGCGGACGGTCTTCTGCCAGCCCGCCACGCCGCTCCGGTCGAGGGCGCCGCGCTGCACGAACACCGACACGGCGGCGAGGCCGTCGGAGTAGCTGAGATGGAGCGTGCCGCCGTCGCGGCGGGCGTCGTAGAGGCTGAGGCGGCCCGGCAGGACGCGCGGGGCGGGCCAGCCGTCCGCGCGGAGCCGGTTGAGATCGTCGGCCGCGAGCCGCTCCTCCCAGGGCGTCGTGGTGCCCGCGAAGCCCTTCATGTCGGGTTCGATGCGGTCGGCGCCGCGGGCCGGGGGCGCGGCGGGCAGCGTGAGCCGGTCACCGCGGGCAGTAAAGCTGATCTCGGTGAAGCCGGTCGCGACGACGCGGCGGCCGGTGCCGTCGATCAGCTCGCGGCGCAGCATCAGGCCGGTCTCGGAGTCGAGCCAGAACCGGCCGGCGGGGGTGCCGTCGGCGCGGCGCGCCTCGACGACGCGGGCGCTGCGGCCGCAGGCGGACCCGTCCGCCGCGCGGACCACCGAGTAGTTGCGGGTGAGCAGCGCCAGCGTCGCGGCGGTGAAGCCGGTGCTCTCGGCGGCGGAGTCGGGCCGGTAGCCGCCGAGGCCGGCCGCGGACCGGTAGCGGACGCCCTCGCCGGGCCGGTGCTCCACGGTGACCTGGGACGTTCCGGACGCGCCGCGGTTCCACGTGGTGAGGAACCGGCGGCCGTCGTAGGCGACGCGGGCGGCGGCGTCGGCGGCGGCGCGCAGCAGCCCCACCGCAGCCGGGTCGCTGCGGACACGGCGGGTGGTGCCGGATCAGGAGGCGGGCGCCGTCTCGGCACCGGTCTCCGGCACGCTGAACTCGTGCTCGGCGTGCCAGCCGATCCGGACGCGCGCGCC
>NZ_CAACVB010000464.1 GCF_900659635.1 Actinomadura roseirufa
TGCCGGGCGGGCTGCTGCGCGCCCCGGCGTTCCTCGGCGCGGGCGGCATCGCGCTGATCATGAACCTGGTGACGAACGGGACGCTGCTGGTGGCGACGCTGCGGCTGCAGCAGGCCGAGCACCGCCCGGCGCTGGCGGCGGGGGCGATGCTGCTGCCGATGGCGGTGCCGCTGGCGGCGCTGGCGCCGGTGAGCGGGCGGCTGACCGCGCGGTTCGGGACGCGGGTGCCCCTGGGCGCGGGCGCCGCGATCGCCGCGGCGGGGTCGCTGAGCCTGCTGCGGATCGGCTCGGGCGCCTCCTACGGCGCGCTGCTGCCGACGCTGGTCGGCATCGGCGTCGGCGACGGCCTGATCGTGACCGCGGTCGTCGCCGCCGCGATGCGGGCGGTCCCGGCGGCGCACGCCGGGCTCGCGGGGGGCTTCAACAACACCGCGCGGCAGGTCGGGACGGCGCTGGGCGTCGCGGTGTTCGGCGCGGTGGCGGGCTCGGCGCTGCGGCCCGCGCACTTCGCCTCCGGCCTGCACACCCTGGCGTGGGTGAGCCTGGGGCTGTGGCTGGCGGCGCTGGTCCTGTCGCGGACGGTGCCCGCGCGCTGAAATCCGGTTGGCATGATCGGCGGTCTTCGTTAGAACGGTCGGCATGCTCCGCAAGTACCCCCGGACCCGGCACATCGCGGGCTCCCGGCTGCAGCCGGGCGACCACGACCTGGCCGCGGTGCCCTTCGCCGCGATCGCCGGCCGGTTCCTGGTGGTCGAGGAGAAACTCGACGGCGCCAACTGCGGGATCAGCTTCACCTCCGGTGGGGGGCTGCGGCTGCAGAGCCGCGGCCATTTCCTGACCGGCGGGCCGCGCGAGCGCCAGTTCGGCCCGCTGAAGGCGTGGGCCGCCTCGGTCCAGAACGTCCTGTGGGAGCGGCTCGGCGACCGGTACGTGATGTACGGGGAGTGGCTGTACGCCAAGCACACCGTCTTCTACGACGCGCTCCCCCACTATTTCTGCGAGTTCGACGTCCTGGACCGCTCGGACGGGACGTTCCTGTCCACGGCAGCGCGCCGGGAGCTGCTGCACGGCGCGCCGGTCGTGTCGGTGCCCGTCCTGCACGAGGGGCCGCTGCCGGACCTGGCGGCGCTGACGGCGTTCGCGGGACCCTCGACCTGCCGGACGCCGCGCTGGCGGGAGGCACTGCGCGCGGCGGCCGTGGCGGGCGGCGCCGACCCGGCCCGCGTCGCCCGGGAGAGCGACGCCTCCGACGAGATGGAGGGCCTCTACATCAAGGTGGAGGAGGACGGCCGGACGGTCGACCGGTACAAGTGGGTCCGGCCGAGTTTCCTGAACGCGATCCTGGACGCGGGGACGCACTGGCGGGACCGGCCCATCGTCGCCAACGGCCTGGCGGACCCGGAGGTGCTGTATGCGGGTGTTTGAGAAGCTGTGCCCGGCGCCGCCGGACTGGCGGGTGCCGTGGCCGGAGATCCGCGAGGCGTTCGGCTGGGTGCGGGCGCTGGCCGGGGTCGCGCAGGACGCGGTGCACCACGCCGAGGGCGACGTCGAGGTGCACACGCGGATGGCGTGCGAGGCGCTGGCGTCGCTGCCGCGGTGGCGGGCGCGGCCGGGCGCCGAGCGGGTGCGGCTGTTCACGGCCGTGCTGATGCACGACGTCGCCAAGCCGCACTGCACGAGGGTCGAGGACGGCGGGCGGATCACCGCGCACGGGCACTCGCGGGGCGGCGACCTGATGGTGCGGCGGATCCTGTGGGAGCTGGGCGCGCCGGTGGCCTGGCGCGAGCACGTCGCCGCGCTGGTGCGCCACCACCAGGTGCCGTTCTGGGCGCTGGAGCGGCCCGACCTGCAGCAGATCGCGTTCCGGGTGAGCCTGACGGCCCGCAACGACGACCTGGTGCTGCTGGCGACCGCCGACATCCTCGGCCGGATCTGCGCCGACGCCGCCGAGGTGCTGGAGAACATCGCGCTGTACGGCGAGTACTGCGCCGAGCAGGGCTGCCTGGACGCGCCGCGCGCGTTCCCGTCCGAGCACGCCCGGTTCTGGTACTTCCGCAGGCCCGGCCGCGACCCCGGCCACGACGCCTACGACGACACGCGGCTCACCGCGACGGTCCTGTCGGGGCTGCCGGGGGCCGGGAAGGACACCTGGATCGCCGCGCACCGTCCGGGGACGCCGGTGGTGAGCCTGGACCGGCTGCGCGCCGAGATGGGCGTGTCCCCGGCGGGCGACCAGCGTCGGGTGGCCGCGGCGGCGTTCGAGGAGGCGCGCGGGCACCTGCGGGCCGGGCGGTCGTTCGTGTGGAACGCCACCAACGTGTCGCGGTCGATGCGCGACCGGTGCACCGGCCTCATCGCCGGTTACCGCGGCCGGGTCGAGCTGGTCGCGGTCGAGGCGCCGCCCGGGGTGCTGCGCGAGCGCAACCGGAGGCGGGCGGCGCCGGTGCCCGAGGCGGTCGTCGACCGGCTCGTGCGACGGTGGGAGGCCCCGGACCCGACCGAGGGCCACCGCGTCGAGTGGGTGTGCTGACCCGGCCGGGGCCGGGCGGCTCGGAGCAGGCCGCGGGGTGGACGGTGTCAGCCGACGGCGGCGCCGATGTGGCCCGCCTGGCGGGCCAGTTCGCGCCGGGCGATGGTCATGGGGAACGAGGTGAAGGCGTGCACGGCCTCGGCGACGACCACCAGGTCGGCGTCGTTCCCGGCGGCGCGCCAGCGCGCGGCCATGAACAGCGAGTCGTCCAGCAGCGGGTCGGCGGTGCCGACGACGAACCGCGCGGGCGGCAGGCCGCGCAGGTCGCCCGGGTCGGCGTACAGCGGCGAGACGGCGGGGTCGCGGCGCTGCTCGGGGGTCCGGCCGGGCAGGAACTGGTCGTAGAACCAGGCGAGCGTCGCCCTGGACAGGATCATCGTGTCGTGGCCGTGGCGCTGGCTGGGCGTCATGGACAGGTCGTAGACGCCGAAGCACAGCTGCGCGGCGCGGAACGCGCGGGCCCGCGCGCCCAGCCGCAGGAGCGTGCCGACCGCCAGGTGGGCCCCGGCCGACTCGCCGCCGATGACCAGGCGGTCCGTGCCCAACTCGGCGGCGCCGACCGCGATGAGCCAGCGCGCGGCGTCCTCGCAGTCGTCGGGGCCCGCCGGGTAGGGGTGCTCGGGCGCCAGCCGGTACTCGACGCTGACCACGGCGATCCCGGCCGCGCGGGCCAGGTCCCACAGGGCGGCGTCCTGCCCGCGCGCGGTGCCGAGGGTCCAGCCGCCGCCGTGCAGGTGCAGGTACACCCCGCGGACCCGGTCGGGGCGGAACACCCGGACCGGGACGGGGCCGCCGCGTCCGGGGATCGTCCGGTCGGTGCCCTCCGGCAGCGGGAGCGGCGCGGGGAAGGCGCCCTTGCCCGCCTCCCGGGCGGCCCGGATCGCCGGGGCGTCGTCCACCTCGTGCGGCTCCGGGACTCCTGCCAGCGTCCGCGCCAGCGCCGCGTTCTCCCGCCGCGTCCGGTCGGCCACGTCCTCGTCCACCGTGCTGAAGCCCTGGGTCGCCATGGTCGGGAGTGTCGCACCGCGGCGCGCCGCGTTCCAGGCGGCGGACGCCGCGCGGGACAACGTCGCGACGGTGCCGGCCAAGCCGCAGGTCGCCGACCGGGCCGAGGCGATGGTCCGGGCGCGCGGCGCGGGGCCCGGCCGCTGAC
>NZ_CAACVB010000465.1 GCF_900659635.1 Actinomadura roseirufa
GGCGGGCCCGGCGGGACGGGATCGGGGGAGGGGCCCGGCGGCACCGGTCCGGGCGGCCCCGGCGCGGGTCCGGGCGCGGGTCCCGGCGGCGGCTCGGTGGGAGGAACGAGAGGTCCCGGGGCCGGTGCGGGGTCCGGGGTGGGCGGGGGCACCGGGCGCGGGGAGGGCAGCGGATCTCTGTTCATGTCCCACCCGTACCCCGCCGGGCGTCCGCCGACCATGATCCCCCCGTTTCGCCATGTGCGCGTCCGCCCCCGGACAGGGCAGGATGGGGCCATGAGGGAAACCCGAGCGACCGCGCATGGTCTGCGCACGGCGATCGAGCGCAGCGGCTACTACCCGGCCCTGGTCGCGGACGCGGTCGAGTCGGCCATAGGGGACGACCGCGTGGTCGCCTACGTCGTGCACCACGAGGCGACCTTCGACCCCGCGATGGAGGTGCGCCGGCACGTGACCGTGCTGGTGCTTTCGGCGAACCGGCTGCTGGTGTGCCACACCGACGAGCACCCGCCGGGCGAGGGCATGGCGCAGCCGCACGCGTCCACCACCACCGAGGCCGTCAGGCTGGACCGCGTTCAGTCGGTCGCGGTGACCCGGGTCGTCCCGGATCCCGCCTCCTACGTCCCGGGCGTGCCGCCCACCGAGGTCGTGCTGACCATCGGCTGGGGGGCGATCGCCCACATCGACCTGGAGCCCGCGACCTGCGGCGACGAGAACTGCGAGGCCGACCACGGCTACACCGGCAGCGTCACCGCCGACGACCTGTCGCTGCGGGTGAGCGAGGCCGCCGACGGCGCCGACGCCGTCGGGCAGGTGCTGGCCTTCGCCGAGGAGCTGTCCGCCGTGACCGCGCGGTGAGCGCGCCGCGCCCGCCCGTCCCGAGGTACGGGACGGGGGCCTTGGCCGACCTCGCGCCGTCGGTGCTCGCCGCGCTCGGCGTCCCGGGCGAGGTGAACGTGCTCGGCCTGCCCGAGCTGCCCCGCGCGTGCGTGCTGCTCGTCGACGGGCTCGGCTGGGAGCAGCTGCGCGCCCACCCGGACGAGGCGCCCTACCTGAACGCCATGGACGGCGGGCCGATCACCGCGGGGTTCCCGGCGACGACCGTCACCAGCCTCGGGTCGCTGGCGACGGGCCTGCCGCCGGGCGGGCACGGGCTCCTCGGCGTGCAGGTGGCCGTCCCGGGCACCGGGCGGCTGCTCAACTGCCTGCGCTGGCGGGACGACTCGGTCGACCCGGCGGTGTTCCAGCCCGCGCCGACCGCCTACGAGCGGGCCGCCGCCGACGGCGTCGCGGTCGGCTACGCGGCGCTCGGCCACTACCGCGGCTCCGGGCTGAGCCGCGCCACCGTCCGGGGCGCCGAGTACCTGGCCGCCGACGGGCTCGGGCAGCTCGTCGGGCGCGCCGCCGAGGGGCTGCGGCGGGGCGGGCGCGCGTACGTGACCGCTTACCACGCCGACCTCGACGGGACCGGGCACCGGTTCGGCGTCGCGTCCGCCGACTGGCGTCACCAGCTGCGGTTCGTCGACGTGCTCGCGCAGCGGATCGCCTCGGTGCTGCCCGCCGGGTCGGCGCTGTACGTGACCGCCGACCACGGCATGGTCGACCCGTCCGAGCGTGTCGACGCCGACACCGTCCCGGAGCTCGGGGAGGGCGTGGCCCTGCTCGGCGGCGACGCGCGCTGCCGCTACGTCTACTCCGAGCCGGGCGCCCACGCCGACGTCCTCGCCGCCTGGAAGGGCGTGCTCGGCGACCGCGCGTGGGTCGTCTCGCGGGACGAGGCCGCCGGCGCCGGCTGGTTCGGCCCGCTCGCGCCCGGGATGGCCGAGCGCGTCGGCGACGTGATCGCCGTCCCGCACGCCGACCTCGCGATCACGGCGTCCGCGCGCGAGCCGTGGCTGGCCGGGATGGTCGGCATGCACGGCTCGCTGGTGGCCGCGGAACAGCTCGTCCCGCTGCTGCGGACGGTCCGGCCGTGACGGGCCGCGCCCGCCCGGACGCGCCGTGCGTAGGCTGCCGGTCGTGACGAACCAGAATTCGCCTCTCCCTAATCCGGGCGACGCCGGTCAGACTGACGATGTGCACCCTCTCATCGAAGTGCCCGCGCTGGACCGGCTGCTGCGGCAGCGGCACCCCCTGGTGCTGCTGGACGCGCGGTGGCGGCTGGCGGGGCCCCCGGGCATCGAGTCGTACCGCAAGGGCCACCTGCCCGGCGCGGCCTTCGTCGACCTGGACCGTGACGTCGCCGGCCCGCCCGGCCCGGCGGGCCGGCATCCGCTGCCCGCGTCCGGGGACTTCGAGGCCGCGATGCGCCGCGCCGGCGTGTCGGGCGACCGGCTGGTCGTGGTCTACGACGACGCCGACTCCACCGCCGCGGCGCGGGTCTGGTGGTCGCTGCGCCATTTCGGCCATGACCGCGTCCGCGTCCTGGACGGCGGATACCGGGCCTGGACGGAGGCGGGCCTCCCGGTCGTCGCCGACGAACCGGAGGTCAAGCAGGGCGACTTCATCGCCGCGCCCGGCCGGCTGCCCGTGCTGGACGCCGACGGCGCCGCCGCGCTGGCCGGCGCCGGGGTGCTGCTGGACGCCCGCGCCGCCGAGCGCTACCGGGGCGAGCAGGAGCCGGTGGACCCGGTCGCCGGTCACATCCCCGGTGCCAGGAACGCTCCCACCTCCGGGAACGTCGGCGTCGACGGCCGTTTCCTGCCGCCCGCGCTGCTCCGCGAGCGCTTCGCCAAGCTCGGCGCGACCGACGCGCTCGACGTCGGCGTCTACTGCGGGTCCGGCGTGACGGCCGCGCACGAGATCCTCGCGCTCACCCTCGCGGGCATCCCGGCGGCGCTCTACGTCGGATCCTGGTCGAACTGGGTGGCCGACCCCGCCCACCCGGTGGCCACGGGCGACGGCTGACGCGCGGCCGTCAGCCCCCGCCGAGGCACTGGAACCCCGCGACGCCGGGGACGCGGGGCACCGCGGCCAGGGCGCGGGCCGGAGACCGGCCCGCGGCCAGGCCGGCGTGGAAGGCCGCCATGAACTCCGGGGCCACCGCGTCGCCCACGGGCGTGACGCTGGCGACCACCGTCGCGGTGCCGAGGGCGAGGAGGACGCCGGCCATCCCCAGGACGGCGTCGCCCTCGTCCCCGCGTCCGATGTCGCACGCCGACAGCACCAGCACGCGCGGTGGGACGGCCAGCTCGTCCAGATCGTGGACCGTCAGCGGGCCGTCGGCGAGGAGCAGGCGGGAGAACAGGGCGTTCCCCTCCCGGAACTCGCCGTGCGCCGCGACGTGCGCGACGGCGGCGCCGTCCAGCGCGTCCCGGACGGACTCGGCGCGCGCGTCCCATCCGTCCAGGACGCGGGCCCCGGGATACAGCGGCCGCAGCGCGGCGATCTCGCGCCCGGCGTGCCGCAGCCCGGGACCCGCCGCGAGGACGGTGTGCCCCGGTGCGCCGGTGACGGCGCGGGCGCGCAGCCAGGCGCCGGCCGACGGGACGACCGTGAACGGGCGACCGGCCAGGGACGGGAGCGCCGCCCAGGGCAGCCCGTGCAGCGGCCCGGCCGGGGCGATGACCAGCTCGCGGTCGCCGAGCACCGGCGCCAGCGGCGCGAGGAGCGCGCGGTCCAGCCGCTCCCCGGACCGGGCGAGG
>NZ_CAACVB010000466.1 GCF_900659635.1 Actinomadura roseirufa
CGCCCCGACGGCCAGCGCCACCGCGACCCCGGCCGCGGCGAGCCTGCGGCGGGCCGTCCACACCATCCCGCCGCGCCGCCCGCCGCCGCCGAGGGGATGACCGTCTGGTCCGAGGGGGCCGCCTCCCAGGGGAGCGGCGCCCATCGCGGTGGGGTGGCCGTCCGGCGCGGTGGTGCCCACGTTCGGGAAGGCGGTGTTCGGTGACGCGGCGTTCGGGAAACCGGTGCCCGGACCATCGGCCGCCCCCGCCGGGGCCGTTTCCGGGAACGGGGCCGCCGGACGCGGCGGCGGGCCCTGGGGGACGAAGTCCGGCCGCTCGGGCTCGTAGGGGCGCGGCTCCCATGCCTGCTGTGGCCGCTGCTGTGGCTGCTCGGCGCTCATGGTCTCACCCTGTCCTTCCGTCACCATGAGCCTGGGTCCCGGGCCTGCACGCCGCCTGGACCGAACCTGAAAGTGTCCTGAAGGGCTCGCCGGGCCCGGGTCAGTCGGCGTCCAGGGGCAGCAGGACGCGGAAGACCGCGCCCTCGCCCGGGGTGGAGTCGGCCTCCACCAGGCCGTCGTGCGCGGCGACCAGGGCGGCGACGATGGCCAGGCCGAGCCCGGTGCCGCCGTCCTCGCGGGACCGGGACGGGTCGGCGCGGTAGAACCGCTCGAAGACCCGTTCGGCCTGCTCGGGGGTCAGGCCGGGGCCCCGGTCGGCGACCTCCAGGACCGCCGCGCGGACGCCGCGCAGCGTGCCCGCCGACAGCCGCACCTCGATCGGAGTGGCGTCCGGGGTGTGCGCGATCGCGTTGGTCAGCAGGTTGCCGAGGACCTGCCGCAGCCGCGGCTCGTCCCCGCGCACCTGGTAGGCCAGGCCGCCCGCGACCGACAGCTCGATCTCCCGCGCGGGCGCCAGCACCCGGGCCTCCTGGACGGAGTCGGCGGCGACGGCGAGCAGGTCGACCGGCCGGCGCTCGATCGGCCGCTGCCGGTCCAGCCGCGCGAGGAGCAGCAGGTCCTCCACGAGCAGTCCCATCCGCGCCGCGGTCTCCTCGATGCGGCCGAGCAGCCGGCCGAGCTCCTCGGGGGTGCGGGCCGCGCCCTGCCGGTAGAACTCGGCGAAGCCGCGGATCGCGGTCAGCGGGGTGCGCAGCTCGTGGCTGGCGTCGGCGACGAACCGGCGCATCCGCTCCTCCGAGCGGCGCGCCGTCTCCTCCGAGCGCCGCGCCGCGGCCTCGGACTCGGCGCGGGCGCCGAACGCCGCCTCGATCTGCGCGAGCATCACGTTCAGGGAACGGCCGAGCCGCCCCATCTCGGTCCCCGGGTCGGCCTCGGGCACGCGCCGCGCCAGGTCGCCGGCCGCGATGGCGCCGGCGGTCGCCTCGACGGCGGCGAGCGGGCGCAGGCTGGCCCGCACGACCCACACGCCGAGGACGACCAGCACCGCGAGCACCAGCAGCCCGACGATCACGTCGATCGCGACGAGCCGGCCGACGGTGCGCTGGATCTCGTCCATGCTCAGCCCGAGGACGAGCACGCCGCCGCCCGGGATCGGCTCGGCCAGCACCCGCCACGACGACCGGGACCCGCCGGTACCGGACACGGTGAACGGCCGGTCGAGCCGGCGGGACACGTCCGCCGGCAGCTTCGGGTAGCCGACCTCGCCCCACGCCGGGTTCTGCCGGATCGGCCGGCCGGCGTCGTCGCGGATCTGCCCGTACATCTCGCTCGGGATGCGGACGTCGATCTGCGTGTGCCCGGCCCGCAGCTGCGGGATCACCTGCGCGGTGGCCCGGCCGACCGAGCCGCGCAGCTGGTCGTCGGCGCGTCCGACCAGGTACTCGCGCAGCACCGACGCCCCGGCCACACCCATGATCGTCATCCCGAGGGTGACCAGCACGAGCATCCCGGCGATCAGCTTGACCCGCAGCGGCGTGCGTCCCCACAGCGAGCCGGGCCGCCACGGCGGGCGGTGCGCGGGCGGGCCCGGCGGCGGAGGCGGCGGGTACCCGCCCCGCGGCGGATGCCCGCCGGGCGGCGGATGCCCTCCGGGCGGGGGGAAGTGCCCGCCGGGCGCCGGGGCCCGGGTGGCCATCAGCCCTGGGACGGGGGCTCGCGCAGCACGTACCCCACGCCGCGCAGCGTGTGGATGAGCCGCGGCTCGGTGTTGTCGACCTTGCGGCGCAGCGCGGACACGTACGACTCGACGATCCCCGCGTCGCCCCGGAAGTCGTAGTTCCACACGTGGTCGAGGATCTGCGCCTTCGACAGCACGCGGCCCGCGTTCGCCATGAAGTAGCGCAGCAGCTTGAACTCGGTGGGGGACAGCTGGACGGCCCGGCCGTCCCGCCACACCTCGTGGCTGTCCTCGTCCAGCTCGACGTCGGCGAACACCATCCGCGGCGGCGGCTCGGCGGCGCCGCCGCGGAACCGCCGCAGGACGGCCCGGATCCGCGCGATGACCTCCTCCAGGCTGAACGGCTTGGTGACGTAGTCGTCGCCGCCGATCGTCAGCCCCTTGACGCGGTCCTGCACGGCGTCGCGGGCGGTGAGGAACAGCACCGGCGTGTGGTCGCCCCCCGACCGCAGCCGCCGCGCGACGTCGAACCCGTCGATGTCGGGCAGCATCACGTCCAGGACGATCAGGTCGGGCCGGTGCCGCCGCGCCGTCTGCACCGCGTCGGCGCCGTTCGTCGCGGTGAGCACGTCGAAGCCGGTGAAACGCAGGCTGCCCGCCAGCAGTTCGAGGATGTTCGGCTCGTCCTCGACGACGAGCAGCGTGGCCTCGGCGGTCCTGCCGCCGTTCGCCGTCCGTTCAACCAATGACACGGTCCCCCTCCACCATCATCGCAGAGGTTCTCACCCGAACCTGAAAGCCCCCTGAACGCGAACCGGAAATCGCCTCGCCGTTCAAATCACGATGTTTCAGGACGTGTTCATCGTGGTCTCGGGCGTCACACGGGCGTGTGCTCCGCCCGACGAGGCGAAGCCGAAGGCGAGCCTCCTGGGCCGGGCTGTGAAAACAGCGTCGAGAGCCAGTTTCACAGCGTTCCTCAGCCGTCACGCGAGCGCGCTACCTGACCGGCGGGGCGACGCCGGAGGCGAGCCCCGCCGGGAAGATCGCGAAGCGATTCGCGCTCGCACGAGCACGGTCACGGGCGAGCCGGCAGGCGAGCCCGTGGGCCGGGATCGCAGTCAACGTCGCCGAGGAGCCTGATCGGGCGGGCGGTCCCACGCCGCGCGCCCCGGCGCCCGGCGGGCCCGGTGGTCTTCTTGCTCATCCGAAGATCGTATAAAAGGGGCGTCGCCGAACGTCTCGGACGGCGGGCCCGTGTCCGGTGTGCCCGCCCCCACGGGACGGGCACACCGGAACGCGTCAGCTCGGCTCGATGGGGCCGCGCGGCTGCGGCGCGATCGGGCCGGGGGCCTCGTCGGCCGCCGGGCGGGTGGCCTTGATGGGGGACGGGGCGTGCGACGGGACCGAGCCCGAGGGCGGCACCGGCGACGGGGACGGCGGCGGGGACGCCTGCGGCGGGACCGGCGGGGCCGTGCGCTCGGCCACGATCGGGTCGGCCGCGGGCTTCTTGACCGCGGGGGCGACCGGCGGCAGCGGGGTCGCCGGGGAACCGGCCGAGGCGGAGGCCGCCGGGGCGGGCTTG
>NZ_CAACVB010000467.1 GCF_900659635.1 Actinomadura roseirufa
ACCAGCGCGCCGCCGCGGCCGGCGCGGGCGCCGGCGGCGAGCTCGCCGAGCCGGGCGCGCGGCGCTTCACGTCCCCAGAGCACGGTGTCCCGGTCAGTCCTCGGGGAGGGCGCCCGCGACGAAGTCGAGGACGCGTTCCAGGCCGTAGCGGAACTGCTCGTCACCGCTCATGTGGGGCAGGCGCGCCTCTTGGACGACGCGCGTGAACATGGGGTAGTCGCCCGAGTCGATCAGCTCGCGGACATGGGGGACGCTCTCCCTCATCCAGCGCTCGGGCGTCAGCCCGCTGCGCTCCATCTCCCGCATCCATTCGATCTCACCGCGCACGGAGCGCTCGACATAGCCGTTCACCATGTCGAGGAGGGTGAGGATCTCGTCGATGGAGATGCCGACGTCCAGCGCGCCGAGCGCGAACTCGGTCAGCCGCAGCCGGTTCGGGCCGAACGTCGGCTGGGGCCGACGCAGGCCCGTCAGCCACGGGTGCCGGCGCCACATCGCGCGGGTTCCCTCGGCGACGAGGGTCAGATCGGCCCGCCAGTCGCCGGACGGCCGGTCGGGCACGCCGGCCTCGCCGAGGACATGGTCGACCATCAGCTCGATCAGGTCGTCGCGGCTCGGCACGTACCGGTACAGCGACATCGCGCCGGTGCCGAGCTCGGCGGCGATGCGGCGCATCGACGCGGCGTCCAGCCCCTCCGCGTCGGCGATGCGCACCGCGGCCTCGGTGATCTGGGCGCGGCTGTAGGCGGGCCGCGGCCCGCGCCCCTGCCGTTCGGGCACCGCCCAGATGCCCGGCCCCCCGCCGTCCGACACCGCGCCTCCTCGTTCGCCCGGGGCCCGGTGGGCCCGCCTACCCGAGATCCTAGTTGCGTACATCGTACCCAGTTGTTTAACCTGGCGCCCATCAGTTGCGTACAGCGTACTCAGTGGAGGTGTCATGGTGGACGGACCGATGGTGGAGGCCGAGGCGCTGCGCAAGCGCTTCGGCGCCACTCGGGCACTGGCGGGGCTCGACCTCGCCGTCCCGGCCGGGACGGTGTGCGGCGTGCTCGGGCCCAACGGCGCGGGCAAGACGACGGCGGTGCGGATCCTGGCGACCCTGATGGACGCCGACTCCGGGCACGCCCGCATCGCCGGGTTCGACGTGGCCCGGAACCCCGCGGAGGTGCGCGCCCGCATCGGGCTCGCCGGGCAGTACGCCGCCGTCGACGAGGTGCTCACCGGCCGGGGCAACCTGCGGATGTTCGGGCGGCTGTCGCACCTGTCCCGCCGCGACGCCCGCCGCCGCGCCGACGAGCTGCTGGAGCGATTCGGGCTGGCGGAGGCCGCCGACCGGCAGGTATCGGGTTACTCCGGCGGCATGCGGCGCCGCCTGGACCTGATCGCCAGCCTCATCCTGCGGCCCCCGGTGCTGTTCCTGGACGAGCCCACGACCGGGCTCGACCCGCGCAGCCGCGGCGAGATCTGGGACAGCGTCCGCGAGCTCGTCGCCGACGGCACGACCGTCCTGCTCACCACCCAGTACCTCGACGAGGCCGACCGGCTCGCCGACGACATCGCGGTCATCGACCACGGCCGGGTCATCGCCACCGGCACGCCGGACGCGCTGAAGACCTCGATCGGAGACCGGCTCGACGTGGTCCTGGAGGACCCGGCCATGGCCCCCGGCGCCGCCGCCGTGCTGCACGGCCTCGCGGGCGCCTACCCGTCGCTGGACGGCGACCGGCTCTCGGTCGCGCTCACCGCCGGGACCGTCCGGATCGCCGAGGTCGTCCGCGAGCTGGACCGCGCCGGGGTCGCGATCGGCGACGTCGGGCTGCGCCGTCCCACGCTCGACGAGGTGTTCCTGCGCCTCACCGGCCGGTCCGGCGACGTCACGGCGGATGCGGAGGAGGGCGGAGACGCCGCCCGCCCCGAGCTCGGCGAGGAGGCCGTCCGATGACCGCTCCCACTCTGGCCGCGCCGCGCACGCCGCTCGCCGGGCGTCTGCGCTGGGCCCTGGCCGACGGCCTCGCGCTCGTGGGGCGCGAGCTGGGCCGGCTGCGCCGGCAACCCGGCGAGCTCATCGCCTCGTTGATCTTCCCCGCCGTCATGGTGGTGCTGTTCGGCTATGTCTTCGGCAGCGCGATCAAGGTGCCCGGCGGCGGGAACTACCGCGAGTACCTGATGCCCGGACTGTTCGCCATGGTGACCTTCACCTCGGTCATGGCGGTCACCCTGCGGGTCGCCACCGACGCCTCCCGGGGCGTGATGGACCGGTTCCGCTCGATGCCGATGGCCCGCTCGGCGGTCCCGTTCGGGCAGACCGGCGCGAACCTCGTCAGCGGGCTGCCCCTGCTCGCCGTCATGGCGGTGGCCGGGCTGCTGGTCGGCTGGCGCGCGCACCGCGGGTTCGTCCCGGCGGCCGAGGCGTTCCTGCTGCTGACCCTGATACGCTACGCGCTGAGCTGGGTCGGCTGCTACCTCGGCCTCGTGGTGCGCGACGAGCAGACCGCGGACCAGCTGATCCCGCTGGTCTTCCCGGTGACGATGCTGTCCAACTCGTTCGTGCCGACCGGCGGGATGCCGGCGGCGCTGCGGGTGATCGCCGACTGGAACCCGGTCAGCGCCCTGACCGCGGCCTGCCGCGCCCTGTTCGGCAATCCGGCGGCGCCCGCCCGGGACGTGGCCTGGCCGACGGCGCATCCCGTCGCGGCGGTGCTGCTGTGGTCGGTGGTCCTGCTGGCGGTGTTCGTCCCCCTGACGGTGCGGACGTACGAGCGCCGTGGCCGCTGACCGGCATGGCCTTTGAGGGACGCGGCCGCGGCCCGCGGCGCGATCTCCGCGCCACGGGCCACGGCCCCGCGTCAGGGGACCCGGCGCACCGCCGCTCCGGTCACCGGTCCCTCCCGCGCTCCTGGTACAGGCGCCGCTGCGCCTTCGCGATCGTCTTCCACTGCTGGCGCTGCTCGGCGCGGAGCCGCGCGTCGGCCCGGGAGGCGATCCACTCGTTCTCGCGGACGAGCTTGCGGTAGCTGTCCAGGCGGCGGGCGGGGAGCGCGCCGTCCTCGACGGCGGCCAGCACGGCGCAGCCGGGCTCGGTCCGGTGCTCGCAGTCGCCGAACCGGCACCGCTCCGCCAGTTCCTCGATCTCGGCGAAGGTCTGCTGGATGCCCTCGGCGGCGTCGAACAGCCCCACGCCACGCAGCCCCGGCGTGTCGATCAGCACGCCGCCGGACGGCAGCGGCAGCAGCTCCCGCCGCACGGTGGTGTGCCGTCCCTTGCCGTCCTGGTCGCGGACGGCGCCGGTGGCGAGCGCGCCGGTGCCGAGCAGCGCGTTGCCCAGCGTGGACTTGCCCGCCCCGGACGGACCGACCAGCACCACCGTCCCGGTGAGGACGGCCGCGACGGCGTCCACGCCGTCGCCGGTGGTGGCGCTGCACGCCACGACGTCCACGCCGGGCGCCGCGGCGGCCACCGCCGCCTCGGCGTCGGCGGTGCCGGCGACCTGGTCGGCCTTGGTGAGCACGACCACCGGCCGCGCGCCGCTCTCCCAGGCCAGCGCCAGCAGCCGCTCGACGCGGCCGAGGTCGAGCCGGGCGGCGAGCGAGACGGCGATGGCGACGGTGTCGACGTTGGCGGCCA
>NZ_CAACVB010000468.1 GCF_900659635.1 Actinomadura roseirufa
GGGCGCGCCCGGCGGCGGCCGCGCCCGTCGGCGTCTCGACGGCGAACACCGCGGCCCCCTCGCCGACGGCGGCGCCCGGCGCGAGCGCGCCGGCGTGGTGCCACGCCCAGGCGGCCTGCGCGGACAGCTCCTCCGCCGAGCCCACCAGGGCCCGGTCGATGTGCCCCTGGACGATGGCGTTGCGGGCGTACCGGACGGCCGACAGCGCCGACACCCGGCCGCCCGCGAGCGTGGTGTTCACCCCGCGCAGGTCGTTCCAGATCGCGATCTGCCCGGCACAGAAGTTCATCGCCGTGGTGGGGAAGTGGTTGGCGCGCACCAGGTACGGCTTGTCCCGCACCAGGGTCTCGCGGGTGAAGTCGGTGAAGCTGCGGACGCTCCCGGTGCCGCTGCCGATCACGATGCCGGTGCGTCCCCGGTCGGCCTCCGAGAGCGGCCCGCCGAGCGCGTCCAGCGCGCCGTGGACGGCCGCCAGCGCGAGCCGCGTGGTGCGGTCCAGCGCCCGGGTGCCGCGCTTGCCGAGGAAGTCCTCCACCCGCGGGTCGGGCGCCGCGGCCAGCGGGACGGGCGGGAGGTCCCCGCCGAGCGCCTCGGGGCCGGGCGCGGTGGGCGGCGCGGTGGGCGGCGTGTCGGTGGCGCCGGGGTTCTGCGCCGCGGCCAGCGCCTCCAGGCCGAGCCCGGCGGGGGAGATCACCCCGCAGCCGGTGATCACGAGCGGTGCGACGGCGGTGGCGGTGCCCCGGCCGATGGTCGCCGCGGTCATGCGACCCGTCCCAGCACGGTGATCGCGTTGTTGCCGCCGAACGCGAACCCGTTGTTCTGGACGATCCGCGGCGACGCGGCGCGGCCGGTGCCGGGCACGCAGTCCAGCCCGGCGCCGAGCGCCGGATCGGTCTCGGTGAGGTTCGTGGTGGGCGGCAGGAACCCCTCGTGCAGCGCCATGCAGCAGATGAGGGCGCCGAACCCGGCGGCCGCGCCCATGGTGTGGCCGATCATCGACTTGATCGAGCTGATCGGCGGCAGCGCGTCGCCGAACACGGCGCGCATCGCGGCGACCTCCGTGGCGTCGTTGGACGGGGTGCCGGTGCCGTGCGCGCAGATGTAGTCGATATCGGCGGGGTCGACGCCCGCGGCGCGGTGCGCCGCGCGGACGCAGGCGGTGATGCCGGTCTCGTCGGGCGCGACCGGGTGCCGGGCGTCGCAGGTGACGCCGTAGCCGAGCACCTCGGCGTAGATCCGCGCGCCGCGCGCCAGCGCCTCGTCGAGCGGCTCCAGGAACAGGGCCACGCCGCCCTCGGCGGTGAGGATCCCGGCGCGGTTCACGTCGAACGGGCGGCACGTCTCCTCGGCGAGCGCGCCGAGCCGGAAGAACCCGGCGTGCGCCGTCCGGTTCAGCGAGTCCGCGCCGCCGGTGACCATGAAGTCGGCCTCGCCGGTGCGGACCATGTCGTAGCCGTAGCCGAGCGCGTAGTTGCTCGCCGCGCAGGCCGTCGCGATCGTGAGCGCCTCGCCGGTGAGGTCCAGCTCGGCGTTGACGGCGGTCGCGATCCGGTTGGCGGGCGCCCGCGGGACCAGCGCCGGGTCGAGCGCCTTCAGGCCGCCCTCGACCGACTGCCGGGTGAGCCGCTCCAGGACGGCCGACTCGCCGAACGTGGTGCCCATGACCGTCCCGGCGACGGCGGCGGAGAGCCGGCCGGTGTCGACGCCGGAGTCCGCCACCGCGAGCCGCGCGGCGGACGCGGCGAACTGGCTGCTGCGGCCCCACTCCGCCGCGTCCAGCCGGCGCAGGATGCCCTCCGGCTCGAAGCCGTGCACCTCGCAGGCGTTGGTGTGCGGGAAGCCGGTGGCGTCGAAGGCGGCGATCGGGGAGACGCCGCCGCGGCCCGCCCGCACGGCGTCGGCGAAGGCGCGGGCACCGGTCCCCAGGCTGCTGACGGCGCCGAGCCCGGTGACGGCGACGCGGCGCTCACTCATCGGACGGCCCGCCGTAGCGCTCCACGCAGTCCATCACGGCGGTCAGCGTGAGCAGTTCCGGCAGCACCTCGTTGGGCAGGTGCACGCCCATGTTCCGGTCGATGCTGGAGATGATGTCGATGGCCATCAGCGAGTCGGCGCCGTGGTCGTTGACGAAGTGGCTGGTGTCGGTGAGCTCCTCCGGCTCGATCTCCAGCACGTCGATGAGGATGTCGCGCAGCTGCTGGAGCCGCTCGGACCGGGTCGTCGCCGCTCGGGTCATCGTGCCCCGCCTTTCGTGGGTCGGCCTGTCGGGGGTCGTTCGGCTTGCTCGGGCCGGTCAGCCCGCGAGGACCGGCGCCTCGTCGAGCGCCCGCCGGATCATGTGCGCGGCCTGCCGGTTGCCGTCGTCGTGGGGGTGCACGATGTCGGCGAACGCGTCCCCCTCGAACCGGTCGGCGGCCATGTTCAGGAACGACACCCCGATCTCGGCGCAGCCTTCGGCGAGGAGCGCCGCGTAGGCGTCCCAGTACTTCTCGATGGTGCTGTGCAGGATGCCGAAGACGGGGACGTCGAAGTCGAAGCGCTCGCGTTCGCCGGGGGTGAGGTCGCGGGTGCGCGGCGTGGCGAGCGGCTGGAGGCACAGGGCGATCCGGGTGCCGTCCCCGGCGGCGCGGGCGAGCGTCCTGAGGTCGCGCAGCCGCCGCCGCGCCGCCTCCCGCATGCGCGTCTCCACCTCGGCGAGGTCCCAGGGACGGGTCGCGCGGGGGGCGAGGCGCCGCTCGTCCATGTCCGGGACGGCCTTGCCCGCGGCGAGCGCCGCGAGGTCGAACACGGGCACCTGGTTGACGTCGTTGAACGTGCGCTCGTAGGAGATGGTGCCGTAGAGCCCGTCCGGCGTCATCGAGCCGAGCAGGTTCACGAGGTCGGTGCCGCCGCCGAGGATCGCCACGCTGGACGCGGCGTGCAGGAACGGCGCGGCGGCGACCAGCTCCTGCAGCGAGATCGACGCGCACAGCCCGAGGTTCAGCCACCGCGTGCCGGTCAGTTCGGCCAGGTGCGAGGCCGGGGTGAAGCGGTCGGCGGTCGCGGCGAGGCCGAGCGCCACCGAGTTCCCGAGGATGATCCCGCCGCCGCCGTCGGCGAGCCAGCTCGTGCTGTCGACGGTGCCGAAGGGCGAGGCGGAGAGCCGGAACCCCTCGTCATCGATGTTGATCACGTCCGAGCGGTGTCCCGGGGCGAGGGTGAAGCCGAGGAAGGGATGCGGGTACAGCTCCAGGCCGTGCCGCTCCAGCAGCATCCCCCCGCGGTGCCGCTGCGCGAAGGACTCGTGCTCGAATTTCGGGGAGGAACCCACCGTGTGCTCCCGTTCGTCTCCGTCGCCGGGTCACCGGGCGCGCGGAACTGCGGCGCCGGCTGCTGCCACCGAGCCTGGGCGCCGAAGATCGAGGACGGCTCGTGGACGGCTCGACGTCCGGGTCAGCCGCCCGTGCCGGCCGTCACGGGGGCCGCTCCGGCGGCCGCCGCCGCGACGCGCTCCAGCTCGGCGACCACCAGCGACGGCACCGGCTGGCCGTGCATCTCCGCGCGCAGCTTCCCGGCGGCGTCCCGGTGGGCGGGCTCGGCGAGCAGGCCGGCGAGCGCGGCGCGGATCG
>NZ_CAACVB010000469.1 GCF_900659635.1 Actinomadura roseirufa
AACGGCGCCGTCCAGATCTTCCGGGGGTCGCCGTCCGGGCCGCGCGCGGGCGCGGTGCTGACCGTCGCGGACCTGCGCCGCCGCCCCGGCAGCGACCGGTTCGGCGCGGCGCTGGCCGCCGCCGACCTCGACGGCGACCGCGACGACGAACTCATCGTCGGGATCCCCGGGCTGCGGGGCGGCGGCGGTGTCGCCGTGTTCGGGCTGCGCGGCCGGGGCGTGCGGCCCGGCCCGTTCGTCACGCAGCGCACCGGCTGGGTCGCCCAGCGGGCCGCCGAGACCGATGGGTTCGGCTCGGTCCTCGCGGCGGGCGACTTCGACGGCGACGGGCGCGCGGAGATCGCCGTGGGCGCCCCGGACGACGGGCCGCGCGGCGCGGGCACCGTCACCGTCCTCGATCCGCTGGAACGGTCCGCGACCTACGTGGGCCAGGACGAGCCCGGCGTGGGCGGGACGTCCGAGCGCGCCGACGCGTTCGGGTCCGCGCTCGCCGCCGCGGACTTCGACGGCGACGGCCGCGACGACCTCGCGGTCGGCGTGCCGGGGGAGGACCCCGCGGGTTCGGCCGACGAGGCGGAGGGCGCCGTCCAGGTTCTCGGCGGCCCCGGGATGCGCCGGCTCGGCCCCACTCTGACCGGCGGCGGGCCGCCCGGCTCCTGGATCGGCCCCCGGACCGGCCCCAGCACCGGCCCCCGGACCGGCCGCAACGGGCGTTTCGGTGCCGCCCTCGCGGCGGGCGACCTTGACGGCGACGGCGTTCCCGACCTGGCCGTGGGCGCTCCCGGCGGCGGTGAGGTGCGCGTCCTGCGCGGTGTCCGCGGATCCGGCCCGCGCGGGCGCGGGGCGGTGGTCGTCTCCTCCCCGGCCGGTCCCGGCGCCCGGTTCGGCGACGCGCTGGCGGTCTGCGGCCGGGGTCGCGGGACGTCTCTGGTCATCGGCGCCCCGGGCGCCCGCGACTTCGGCGGTTCCGTCTTCGCCGTGCGGGCGCTTGACGCCGCGGCCGCGCGCGCGGCCGTGCAACTGCCCGTCCAGCCGCGGGGGCTCACCGGCTACCGCCTGGGCTGAACCCACGGGCCGCCCCTCTGCAAAGCGGCTCGATCGGGCGGTTCGTAACGGGTCGGTTGAAAAAAGTTCCGGCTTGAGGGTGGATCGAAAAACAGGACGGCGTTGACCACTTCAGCTGATCGGGCTTACCGTCACCGAAAGCATCGCAGGAAGCGATGTGATCAGCGCTGAGAACGTCATACCCAACCTGTCTGGAAAGCCAGCCAGAAAGGTCATCGGATCCGAGCCAGAGGACGATCCATTCATGCGGAAGAGATTACGATGAATAATGTCAAAAGCGCTGCGGCGCTGCTGTTCGGGGCGCTCGGCCTGTCCGCCGTGACGATCCTGCCCGCCCAGGCCGGCCTGCCCGGCCAGGCCACCGACGCCGAGCCGACGCCCGACGGCGTCTCCGTCGAGGTCGTGACCGTCAACGGTTCGGGCTGTCCGGCGGGCACGGCGTCGGCGTCCGTCTCCGAGGACAGGACCGCCTTCAGCGTCACCTACGACGACTTCCTCGCCTTCGCGGGCGCGGACGCCAACCCCACGGGGTTCCGCAAGAACTGCCAGCTCAACCTCAAGGTGCACGTCCCGCAGGGCTACACCTACGCCGTCAAGGGCATCCGGCACCGCGGCTTCGCCGGCGTGGAGTCCGGCGCCACCGCCCTGCTGCGGACCAACTACTACTTCCAGGGCAGCCCGCAGAACAGCGTGGTCAGCCACACGATCAGGGGCCGCTACCTCGGCAACTGGGTGTACGACGACGACGTCGCCCAGGACCAGCTCGTCTACAAGCCCTGTGGCGAGGAGCGCAACCTCAATATCAACACGGAACTGCGGGTGGACACCGGAACCTCGGACGAAGCCAAGATCAGCTTCGTCGCGCTGGATTCGCAGCGCGGAAGCGCCCGGTACGACTTCGCCTGGAAGCGCTGCGGCGCTTAGTTCACCCGTTCGCCGCGTCCGATCCATGGGCACGTCCTGACGCAGTCCGCCCATGGTGCGTATTCAGCGCGCGAGGGCGGACAGGGAAAGGGCGTTGTCCGAAATGGTGAAGGCGGCGGCGACGGAGGCGGGCGCCCCGCGGCGCGTGACGTGGGCGAGCGTGTGGAACTCCGCGCGCAGCGCCGCGGCGTCCGCCTTCGCCAGGACGAACCCCCGCCGCTGGTCGATGAAGGCGATGTGGGGGTTCTCCGCGCGGACGGCGGCGTTCTCCACCGGGTCGTGGTACCCGTCGCCGTCACTGGCCACCGACGTGGTGACCAGTTCGACGCCGACCCGCGGCGAGTCGGGGTCGTCGAAGTCGGCCCGCAGGTCGCAGGCGTGCGCGACGTGCACGTCCCCGGTGAGGACGACGGGGTTGCGCGCCCCCGACGAACGCAGCGCCGCCATCAGCCGGCCCCGCTCGGCGGCGTAGCCGTCCCAGCCGTCCAGGGCCATCTCCTGGCCCGGCCCGAGCCGCAGGTCGCGCTGGGCGAGGAACACCTGCTGGGCGAGCAGGTTCCAGCGGGCCCGGGAGCCGCGCAGGCCCGCCTCCAGCCAGTGAAGCTGCGCCGGGCCGAGCAGTGCGCGGCGGTCGTCGAGCCGGGCGTCGCACCCGGCCCGCAGCCCGTCGTCGCAGGGCTGCTCCGCGCGGAACTGCCGGGTGTCGAGCAGGTGCAGGTCCGCCGTGGCGCCCCAGCCGAGCCGCCGGGTCAGCGCGATCCGGCCGTCCGGGCGCAGTGTCCCGGGTCGCAGCGGCATGTGCTCGTAATAGGCGCGGGCGGCGGCGCTCCGCAGCGCCCGGAACTCCGGCTCGCGGGCCTTTGGAGCGTTCCCGGCCCAGTTGTTCTTCACCTCGTGGTCGTCCCAGATCACCGCCCAGGGGGCCGCGGCGTGCGCGGCCCGCAGGTCCGGGTCGGTGCGGTACTGGGCGTGCCGGCGACGGTAGTCGGCGAGGGTCCGGCATGTGCCCGGGGTGTGCCGCCGCACGATCGGCAGCGTCTCGTGCGCGCCCGCCGCACCCTCGTACAGGTAGTCGCCGAGATGGAGCACGAGGTCGGGGTGCCGCTCGGCAAGCCGCCGGTAGGCGGTGAAGTAGCCGTGCTCGTAGCAGGCGCACGACACGGCCCCGAACGTCAGCGGGGACGCCGCGCCGGGCGCCGGGGCCGTCCGCGTCCGCCCCGTGGGGGACAGGTGGCCGGACGCCCGGAACCGGTAGAAGTACTCGGCGCCCGGTCGCAGCCCGGCCACCTCCACGTGCACGCTGTGCGCGGACGCGCGGCGCGCGGTGGCCCGGCCCCCGCGGGCGAGCCGGCGGAACCCCGCGTCCTCGGCGATCTGCCACTCCACGGCCGCCTCACCGCCGGGCATCCCGCCGTGGCCGTCGTCGGCGAGCGGGTCGGGGGCGAGACGCGTCCACAGGACGAACCCGTCCGGCACGGGCTCCCCGGACGCGACGCCGAGCTCGAACGGGTACGGGCCCCCGGCCCGGCGCGCGGCCGGGACGAGCGGCCCGGCGGCGGGCCCGGTGAGCGGTGCGGGCGGCGGCGTCCCGGGG
>NZ_CAACVB010000470.1 GCF_900659635.1 Actinomadura roseirufa
CCTCGCTGACGCTGTCGTGGACGGCGGGCGGCGGAACGCCCACCGGCTACCGCGTCTACGAGGGCTCGGGAGCCCCGGGCCCGTAGGAGGCGTTGTCGTAGCCGCCGTCGTACCCGGCGCCGTCGTAGCCGGTGTCGTAGCCGTTCTCGTAGCCGTCGTCGGGTGCGCCCGCGGGGACGCCGCCCATAGGCGCTCCGCCGCCGTCCGGCTGCGGCGGAGCGGCGCGGCGGCCGCGCGGCTGCGGCTGCTCGTCCCAGTCGTCGTCGTCCCGCCCCGCCCTGCTGGCCCGCAGACCCAGGGCCACGAGGACGACCACCAGGACCACGACCACTATGAGGCCGAAGACCACGATGTAAGAAGTCATGCCACCACCCAATGCCTTGGCCCGGCGAGAGTCGCCAGCGCGGACCGCGGGTCCGTCCCGATTGTCGCCAGCGGCCGGCCCTCCTCGGGGCTAGCCCGATTGTGTCCGACCGCTATGACCGTTGTCACACCCTTCGCGCACATTTACCCTCACACGGCGCGTACCGGTCGACACGTCCGGTCGATCCGTACACCCCAGTCGGGTGCGGCCCTCGGGGAGCCCGCACTCCACTCATGCCCGGCCCTCGCTCCGGGCCCCGGTGCTCGCGGGCCCTCGAACCGGCCACCGTCCATCAGGCTCCACCGTCAACGCGCCCGCTGGCCGCCGAAGTTCCCGGTGATCCGGCCCCGGCCCACCGTGTGCTTGGCGATGGCGCCGAGCGAGTCCTTGAGCGAGGCTCCGCTCTTGAACGGCGCCGGGGCGTCCAGCGCGTAGATGGTGAACCTGTACCGATGCCGTTCTCCCTTGGGCGGGCACGGCGGTGCGTAGCCCACCTTCTTGCCGGTGGTCAACCCTTCGACGGTCCTGTCCAGGCGGGCGCCCTCGACCAGGGCGTTGGCCGTCCCGTTGAGGCCCGCGAACACCCAGTGGACGTAGGCGCCGTTGGACGCGTCCGGATCGTCCATGACGATCGCGAACGACCGGGTGTCGGCCGGCGCCCCCGACCACCGCAGCGGCGGGGTCTTGCCCTGCCCGCCAGGGTACGTCGTGCAGCCGTACCGCGTGGGCAAGTCCTTGCCATCGCGGAAGACCGGGCTGGTCACGGTGAACCATTCCGACAACTCGGCGCTCTTGTTCTGGGGCTGGCCGATCAGCCCGCAACCGCTCAGGGTGCCGGCGAGCGCGAGGGCGCCCGCCGCGGCCAGGATCGGACGCCGGTCTCTGCTCATCATCCCTACGCTCCCGGGCGCACATCGCCACGGCGTCGCATCGTACGCCGCGCCCCACCGGATTCCCTCCATCACGGCGGCGCTCGCATCGCCGGTGGCGCCCCCTTCCTCGTCCGCCCCAACCTTAGGGCTTCCGCGGGGGTGGAACGGGCCTTTCCTCCCTCGCGGCGACGGCGCTCCCAGAGAATCCCGCTGTGAGGTTGGTCATGCGTGGTTTGACCTACACTGTCCGAAAAAGAGGGAAGAGGTGGTGAAGTTCACACGTTCAGAGCCGCCTCGGTTTGCTGTTTCGGGAAATTTCACTCTTCTTCACCATCAATCGGTTGGCGCTGGGCACGGTCCATCCGGTAGCTTGTGAATGTCTTCACAAGCCGACCGTGAACATTGGAGGCCGCAATGGCCAGGACCGCCGAGGAGACCCCTGGCGCTCCCCACATCCTCATCGTGGGTGGCGGCTATGTGGGCATGTACACCGCCCTCCGCCTGCAGAAGAAGCTCCGCCGGGAGCTCAAGCGCGGCGAGGTCAAGGTCACCGTCGTGGACCCGAACTCGTACATGACGTACCAGCCGTTCCTCCCCGAGGCCGCCGCCGGGAACATCTCGCCGCGGCACGTCGTCGTCCCGCTGCGCCGCGTGCTGCCGAAGTGCACCGTGCGCAAGGCGCGGGTGACCGAGCTGAACCACGACGAGGGCTGGGCGATCGTCCAGCCGCTGGCCGGCCCGCCGGAACGGATCTCCTACGACTACCTGGTCATGGCCGCCGGGGCGGTGCCGCGGCTGCTGCCGATCCCCGGCCTGGCCGAGCACGGCATCAGCCTCAAGACGGTCGGTGAGGCCATCCACCTGCGCAACCACGTGCTGGAGCAGCTTGAGATCGCCGAGTCGACCGACGATGTGGAGCTGCGCCGCAAGGCGCTGACCTTCGTGTTCGTCGGCGGCGGATTCGCCGGCGTCGAGGCCGTCGCCGAGCTCGAGGACATGTCGCGCCACGCCACCAAGTACATGCGCAAGGTCACCCCGCAGGACCTGCGCTTCATCCTGGTGGAGGCGGCGGACCGCATCCTGCCCGAGGTCGGCCCCGAGATGGGCAAGTGGACCGCGGAGCAGCTGCGCGGCCGCGGCATCGACGTGAAGATGAAGACCCTCCTGCGGTCGGCGGAGGGCGGCCTGATCGAGCTGTCGGACGGCAGCCGCTTCCCGGCCGGGACCCTGGTGTGGAACGCGGGCGTCAAGCCGTCCCCGGTCGTCCGGCACGCGGACCTGCCGGTGGACGAGCGGGGCCGCGTCAAGGGCACCGAGTACCTCACCATCCAGGGCCTGGTCCGGGCGTTCACCGCCGGTGACAACGCGGCGATCCCGGACCTGACCCAGGAGGGCATGTTCTGCCCGCCGAACGCCCAGCACGCCGTCCGCCAGTCCAAGGTCCTCGCCGACAACATCATCCGGTCGCTGCGCGGGAAGTCGCTGAAGCCGTACGTGCACAACAACGTCGGCGCCGTGGCCGGGCTCGGCCTCCACAAGGGCGTCGCCCAGACCTACGGCTTCAAGGTCAAGGGCTGGCCCGCGTGGTTCATGCACCGCAGCTACCACGGCGCGAAGGTCCCGACCTTCAACCGCAAGCTGCGCGTCCTGGCCGACTGGACCCTGGCGCTGTTCCTCAAGCGCGAGACCGTCTCGCTGGCCACCGTCGAGCAGCCGCGCGCCGACTTCGAGCTCGCGGCCCTCGAGGACGCCAAGGCGAAGCAGGCGGTGAGGGAGACCGCCAAGGAGGGCGCGGCCTGACCCGTCCGCGAACCGTCCCGGTGCCCCGGAGGCCCTGCCTCCGGGGCACCGGCATGTCCGGCACGGAGCGCGGCGGCCTGCATCGTCCGGCGGGCGGGTGACGTGTCCGGATGGGGGAGAATCGTCCGGTGCGGATCGGGATACTGGGGCCCCTGGAAGTGCGCCCGGACGACGCGGGCGGCGCTCCCGTCGAGATCGGGGGCGCGCGGCTGCGGGCGCTGCTGACCCTGCTCGCGCTCGACCCCGGAGCCCTGGTCCCGGCCGAACGGATCATCGACGGCCTGTGGGAGGACGACGTCCCGAAGGGCGCCGCCAACGCGCTCCAGTCGCTGGTCTCCCGGCTGCGGTCGGTGATCGGCCGGGACGTGGTCGAGTCCCGGCCCGGCGCGTACCGGCTCGCGCTGCCGCGCGCTGCCGTCGACGCCCACGACTTCGAGGCGCGGACGCTGGCGGCGCGGCGCGCCGGGGACGAGGCGTCCCGGTCCGCGGGACTGCGCGCCGCGCTCGCGCTCTGGCGCGGCCCGG
>NZ_CAACVB010000471.1 GCF_900659635.1 Actinomadura roseirufa
CGGGACGGCGTCGACGGCGCGGGCCAGGGCGAGGGGAAGCAGCGTGGCCGCCGCGGCGTCCGCGAGCGCCGTGACGGCGAGCAGCGCGGTCCAGCCGCCCGCGCGCCGGGTGGCGCCGAGGAGCAGCCGGTCCGCGCCGGGGGGGACGGCACCGTCCGCGAGGGTGGTACCGGAGGTCATGGGGGTTCTCCCGCGATGGCGGCCATGGTCCCACGGGGACCATGGCCGCCAAAGGCCGCTAGAGGCAGATGGTGATGCTGTGCGAGCTGTGGCAGAGCAGGCTCAGGCTGCTGTTGCCGCCGCCGCCGCCGTTCTCGCTCACCATTCCCTGGAGGTCAAGAAGCGCCATTGTCCGTCACCTCCTTTCGGGCTGGATAGAGGTGGCCGCCGTGGAGGTCTCCACGGAGGGTCCTTGGGCCGTCCCGAAGAACGGCAGCCCCGCCGGCACCGTGTGCTGGGCCGCGCCGAGCGCGAGCAGCGCACCGGCGGTGCCGGTCGCGAGGTCCATCGAGAGCCGGTACATGTGCTCGCCGGGCATTCCGAGCCCGCCCCCGTAGGGCAGGGCGTGCCACGCGAGGTCGCGGACGTGCCGCGTCACACAGGGGTCGGTGCGGTCGTGCCGGGCCAGGTAGAGCAGCATCCCGGCGCGTCCGTTGAACAGCCCCGGCTGGGCGTAGTAGCGGGACGTCGCCGCGAGCCGCACGGCCGCGCGGACGTCCCGGAACCCCTCGTCCTGCGGCCGGTGCGCGAGGTAGTCGTCCACGACCAGGCCGATGCCGACGCTGCCGCGGCCGAGATAGGGCAGGACCCGGTGTCCCTGGTCGACGTGCAGGGCCCCGTTGCCGTCCTTGACGCAGGCCGCCAGGTCGCGGCGCAGCTCGGCCGCCGCCAGGTCGAGCATCTCCGTCTCGCCCGTCCGCTCGTACCAGCGGACGAACATCAGCGCGGTGCCCGCCCCGCCGTACATCAGCCCCGGTCGCGGGCTCGTCCCGTCCGCGGGCCGTTCCGCGGCCCGCTCCGCCACGATCCGCACGGCCCGCGCCGCGGCGTCGCGCAGGGACGCCGTTCCGGTGAGGTCGCCGAGGTGGCCGAGGACGAGCGCGTACCCGGGGAGCCCGCCGTACAGGTCGTCGCCGAGCCGCTCCCACCGCTCGTTCAGGCAGTGGTCAACGGCCGCGAGCGCCGCGTCCAGATGGCCGAGCCGGGCGAGGGCGAACGCGGCTCCCTGGAGCCCGTCGTAGAGTCCGAGCCCGGTGCCGCGGGACGGCGCGGCGACCCGCTCGGCCAGCCACTCCTCGTGCCCGGGGTCGCGGCTCACGCCGGTCGACTCCAGCGCGTACAGCACCCCCGCGGCGCCGTGGGCGAGCCCGAGCGCGGCGCCGCCGAACTGCTCGACGTCGCCCGGGAACAGGCGGTCGGTGCGGGCGGGGGTGGCGCTCGCCCGCACCGCCCGCGTCAACGCCGCCCGGGAGCTCGCCCAGCCGCCGGGGCCGGGCTCGAACGATGGGGCCGGGACGTCCGGGACGCCCCGGGTGATCTCCTCGACCGCCTCGTCCAGGAAGTGCCGGGGGACGGGGAAGTACTCGGCGACCAGGTCGGCCAGCCGGCGGGCCTTGCCGCGGTCGATGACGAACAGCGTCGTCATCGGGACGAACAGCGCCAGCCGCAGGCACGCGAGGGCGTAACGGTCGACGCCCGTGCCGCGCCGGTCCGGCGGGGCGAGGAAGGCCGGGTTGGCGAGGGTCTGCCGGCCGTGGTCGGCGGCGGGCGCCGCCACCTCGAAGTCGATCAGGGCCACCGAGTCGTCCGGGCGGACCATGATGTTGAACATGTGCAGGTCGTTGAAGACGACGCCGCGTTCGTGGATCTCCGCGACCAGCCGCTCCACGCCCTCGTGCACGCGCAGCGCCCACGAGGTGTAGGCGGCGACCTTGCCCGGCTCCGGCTCGGGATCGAGCATCGGGTGCCGCTCGGCGAAGAAGGTGTTGAGGGTGCGCCCCTCGATGAACTCCTGGACGAGGAAGTGGTGCTCGCCGAGCGTGAACGAGCCGCGCACCGCGGGGATCCCGTCGATCCCGTCCAGCCGGGCCAGAGTCTCGCGCTCGCGCTCCAGCCGCGTCACCGCGTCGGCGCCGTCGGCCGCGAGCCCCGCGTGGGGCCGCGCCTCTTTCAGCACGACCTTCTCGCCCGTCCGGGTGTCGGTGCCGGCGTACACGCCGCCGCCGTTGGAGAAGTGCAGCGCCTTCTCGATCCGGTAGGGCAGGTCGGTGGTGGTCGTCGCGCCGCGCGCCGCCAGATGCGGTTCGAGACAGCGGGGGAGCCTCACCCACGCCGGGACGGAGAACACCGGGTTGCGCCGGTCGGGGACCAGCGTGCCCGAACCGTCCTCCAGCGCGGGCACCAGCTCGCCGCGCTCGTCCAGGCAGCGCCGCTCGGCGAAGCCGCCGTAACGGACGTGCAGCGGGCCCGCACCGATGCGCAGGTCGCTGAGAATGTAGGGGCCGGGCAGGCCGCCGACTCGCGCCTCGAGCTCCTCCAGCACCGATTCCAGCTCGTGCTCGTCCGCCGGATAGATGGTGACGAGTTTGCCGCTGGCGCCTCGCGGAGCGTATTTCGCATTGCGCATCCGGAGCGTGCCCGGCCCGCGCAGATGCTTGAATTCGATGCCCTTGCCGACGCAGTACTCGAAGGTGTGCTCCAGAACCTCGTCCGCGCTCTCGGCACAGCCCGTGACATGCACTTTCCACCCCTGGAGGGGCACCCGCTGCACGGGCGGGACGTACACCGTCCACTCGTCCCCGCGCACCCGCCGCCATCCCTCCGGCAGTTCCCGGCCGGCGATGTCGAATTCGGTGTCCCGGGTGGTGGGAGGGGTGTCGTAAAAGAACTGGTCTGCGAGGCAGTAAAGCTCGTACCGCTTGTCCACGACGACGACCCCCTTCCTTTGCGGCGCCCCTTGGCGTCACGAGGAAAAGAATTGCAGGCGATTCCCTGAATGGCTAGTGTCTGGGATAACGACCCAACCGTGAAGATGTACCGCCGTGCCGTGAGATTCCGTCACCGTACCGGCGGTGTTCACTGCAAGCTCGGCCCCCTGCGCTCGCCGGCGCTCGCTTCGTGACCGTGCTCGTGCGAGCGCGAATCGCTTCGCGATCTTCCCGGCGGGGGCTCGCCTCCGGCGTCTCCCCCGCCGGTCAGGTCGTGCGCTCGCGTGGCGGCCGAGCAAGCCGGGGACGGGCTCTAGAGGCCCTCGCGGTGGGCCAGGGCGGCGGCCTGGGTGCGGCTGGCGACGCTCAGCTTGCCGAGGATGTTGGAGACGTGGACGCTCGCCGTCTTCGGGGAGATGAACAGCTCGGCGGCGATCTGCTTGTTGTTGCGGCCCTCGGCGACCAGCTTCAGCACCTCGCGCTCGCGGCCGGTCAGACCGGCGAGCCGTCCGGCGGGCTCACCGGCCGTTCCGCCGGAGCCGCGGGCCGGGGCGAGGCGGGAGATCGGAAGAGCACACGTCTGAACTCCAGTCACTCCAGCCAA
>NZ_CAACVB010000472.1 GCF_900659635.1 Actinomadura roseirufa
GTGGTCTCGTCCCGTCCGCGCGCGGGGCCGGCGTCCGCCGGGGCGCCCGTCCCGGCCGGGGCGCCGGGGCCGCTCCCGGTGCCCTCCTCGCCCGTGCTGCCGCGGCCGCTCGGGGGGCGCACGCCGTAGTGGCGGTAGAGGTCGACGATCTGGGCGTGCGACAGGTGCTCGTCCGCGTCCACGTTCGGGGCGCCCTTGATGGTCTCCTTGTCGTAGGGGACCTGGAGCGCGTCCTGGCCCTTGCGCGCGCCCGACAGGGGGACGAAGCTCTCGCGCATCCCGAACCAGCCGGTGTGCACGGTCACCCACTCGGGGGCACCGGAGTCGTCGTTGAGGTAGACCTGCTTGATCGTGCCGACCTTGGTGCCGTGGGCGTCGGTCACGCTCAGTCCCATGAGCTCCCGCACCTCTGTCTGCGTCTGCACCTTGAACACCTCTGCTCTCATGGCCGCCGCCGGTTGACGGGTAGGGAGAGGCCTCGCCGGCGGCCGCGGTGGAACCCCACCGGTCCGCGCCACTCGGTCGCGGTGACTCTCGGACGGACACCGGTCCGGGAGGTCCGGTACCCGGCGCCCTGGTTGTGTCGATCCCGAGTTGCCTGATTACCCCCTGCTTATCCGGAGTGGGGGATGGCAAACCTCTTGAGATGACCAAGAGTGACGATCTACGGAAGCCTTACAAGGGTCACCGGTCCGGTCACCTGCGGCAAAAGCAAGCACCGTCACGGACCGTCACCGCACATCGTCACTCTCGGTATTCGAAAAGCGCCTCGTCGCCGCAAACCCAGCGCAAAGGGCAGGAGGATGCCCGATCTGTCGGATTAATAGGAATTCTCCCGATGCCCCGCGCCGCCATGGAGATCATTTAAGAAAGCTCCGGTTTGTATTTCCGATTTCCGCGCAAGACTCCCGAACACCGCGCGGACGATCGTTCCCACACACATCGGAGAACTGGCATGGAGGATCTCTCATCGGCCGGACGGCGGCGCGGGCACCGCACGGCGCTCACCACGGCGCGCACCAGAACGCGCGCCGCCGCGCCCGGCGCGATCGCCGCCGCCCTCTGGCTCGTCCTGCCCCTGCTCACGGCGCCCGCCGCGACCGCCGCCCCGGCACCGGCCGGGACGCCGGGCTCGCCGCCGCGGGGACGGCGACCCGCCTGGTGCAGGACGGCCGGGCCGCTCGCCACCCGCACGATGCCGCACACGATCCGGCTCACCGACTGCGACCTGCGCGGCCGGACCGTCCGCGGCGCGAACGGGCTGTCGGCGGTCGTCCCGGCGGACGGGACGTCGGTCACCGCGCACGCCCTGCGGACCGACGGCGCCACCGACCTGCGCGTCGTCCAGGACCACGCGACGAACGAGGTCACCATCAGCACGCACGGCGTCCGGGAGCCCCAGGCGCGGCCGGGCCCGCGTCACCTGTCCCTCGACCCGTGCGCGGACGGCGCGTACCGCCTGGAGCCGAGCAGGTGGCCGAAGGGCTCGACCGTCGAGTGGCGCTACGGCGGGTCGTCCGGCCGTCCGATCACCGGTATCGCCAGGGGCGTGTCGAACACCTTCACCGCCAACACCGACTGCGTTCCCGGTCACAGGTTCACGCCGCCGCCCGACGTCGTGGAGCACTACGCGGGCGAGACGTCCGCGTCGCCCAACGTGACCGACGGCGCGACCTGCGGGACCCGGGACCGGACCAACACCTTCGGCTGGCTGGCGATGCGGACGGCCGACGCCAATGTCCTCGCGGCCACCTGCATCTGGTTCGCCGGGCAGACGACCGTCGAGACGGACATGGCCCTGCAGACGCTCAACCGGGCGTGGTGGCAGGGCCGGACATCAGACGACCAGAACGGCACGTGCCCCGAGGGCGCCTACGACGTCTCGGCGGTCGCGACGCACGAGACGGGGCACGTCCTCGGCCTGGCCCACGTGGAGGGCGCCGAGCACGCCGACCTCACCATGGCGCCGTCCGTGGGACCCTGCGAGGACGGCGCCGCCACCCTCGGAAAGGGCGATTATGACGGATTGATCGCCCTTTATGGGGGTCGCTGAGCGGACGGCCCCGACGCCGCCGGACGTCCATTCTTCTCCGCATTCCCAGAAATGGCCGGGTCGCCGGAGTGTCCACGTGACCTTTCCACGCCGCCGCCATAACGTCCTATCGTGGTCAGCCATTTCTTCGCAGGATACGGCCGGTGGCAGGAGGAGGGCCGCCCGGCGCTCTTCCGGACCTCGCGGCACGAACGCCCCGCCCTGCTCGCCCTGCACGGGGTGGCCCGGCGGCTCGGCGCGGTGATCGACGACGCCGGGGCCGGCGGGACGGCGCGGCTCGTCCGGCACGGGGAGCTGGCGCTCCTGCTGACCGGGGTCCGGCACGTGACGGTCGCCGGGGACGCCACCCTGTTGTCCTGGGAGCCCGCCGGCATGCGGCCGGCGGAGATCCGCGGGCTGCTGTCGGGCGCCGTCGAGAACGTCCTGGCCGCCATCGTCGACCGCGACGACGACGCCGCCCTGACCCACACCAGGAACATCGAGCTCATGGTCGACTGCCATGGCGTGCGCACGGCGAAACCGGCTCACGGACTCGCCTGACAACGGTGCTCCGACGGTCCCGACACCCCGGCTCTCCTCGGGCTCGCTCCGTGACCGTGCCTGGGCGAACGCGAATCACTTCGCGCTCTGCCCGGCGGGGCTCGCCTCCGGCATAGCCCCACCGGACAGGTCCCCGTTCGAGACGGGCCCGGGAACGGCCCGCTCAGTGGGCGCGTACCAGGCGGCCTGGACGATCAGTGGGCGCGTTCTGGGTTCTCGCGGGCGCCGACGACGACGATGCGGCGTCTGTTCGAGCCCTTCGGGTGGCAGGAGATGAGCGTGACGTACTCGCCGTCCGGGACGCTCTCCCGCTTGAACGGCACCGCCTCCAGCGCCCGCCGGTCCGACGGCATGATGATGCGACGCTCCCGCATCCGGTAGGTGTAGGACGTCCCGCCGATGGTGAGGACGATCGGGTCGCCGCGCCGCAGCTCGTTGATGCGGTTGAACGGGTGCAGCCACGTGGTGCGGTGCCCGAGAAGGACCGTGTTGCCCTCCCGGCCCGGGTAGTCGGTGCCCGGGTAGTGACCGGCGCCCCTGCGGAGCACCCTCTCGCTGACGCCCTGCAGCACTCGGGCCTTCAAACCGATCCTCGGGATGCGGATCCGGCCGAGGACGGTGCCCTGCCCCGGCCCGGCGACCGCCGCCGGGGCCACGAGCGCCGCCGCCTCCGGTCCGGCGTGCGCGGGCGGTGCGGTGACGGTCAGTACTCCCGCGGCCAGGGCCCCGGCCATGAGCGCCGCCATCGGCGTGCGCGAGGACGTGCGGACGAGCATGGTTCGCCTCCGTTGCTCTGGAAAACCGGACAGGAAAGGGGGGCGGCACGTCTGCCGCCCCCCGTGTCCCGGCCTTCGGGCCGGTCAGCCGCCGCCGGGCGGCGGGCGCCGCGGCGTGCGGGTGGACCCACGGACGGCGGCGGCCTTCGGGCCCGCGCCGGT
>NZ_CAACVB010000473.1 GCF_900659635.1 Actinomadura roseirufa
CTGCGGGCGCGGGCCGTGCGCGTCGGAACCGCCGCCGGGCGGACCGGGGCGCGGCGCGGACGGGCGAGGGCCGCCCTGGGGGCGCTTCGGCCCGCCGCGCCTGTCCCCCTGCTTGGAGGACGAAGAATTGGAGAAGGCTTCCGTGAGCCTGCGAACGACGGGCGCCTCGATCGTGGAGGACGCCGACCGTACGAACTCGCCCATTTCCTGGAGCTTGGCCATGACGACCTTGCTCTCGACACCGAACTCCTTGGCGAGTTCGTAAACCCGGACCTTGGCCACTGCACTCCCTACTCGGTCCGGGGGTGCGGCCTCCGGACCGTAGCTAACTTGCCGTACTCATCGCGGCGTGCTCATCGAGCGCTCATAGCAATCTCGACCTGCTTCCGACTAGACGTCGCTTACCGTTCGGCCATCCTGCTGCTGCACGTCCCGCTCCGCAAGCCGCGCCCGCAGCGCGCTGCCATCGAGCGGCCCCGGCAGGCGGAACGCCCGCGGGAACGCCCGACGTCGCTCTGCGAGCTCGAGGCACTCCAGGTCGGGATGCAGATGAGCACCCCGTCCCGGCAGCCGCCCGCGGGGATCGGGGACGAGGGCGTCCTCGACCACCACCAGGCGCAGCAAGTCGGACTTGGCCGTGCGAACCCGGCAGCCCACGCACGTGCGTCGTGGAACCGCCCGGCCACGATTCATGAGTCTACCGCGCCGAGGCGTCGGCGGGACCTGTCGCGTGCTCTCCTGGCGCAGAAGATCCGGATTCGCCGGGCTCGTCACCCTTCGCCGGCGGCCGCGGCGGCTGCGTCCGCGTCCCGCCCGCGCCGCCCTGACCTCCCGAGGCGCCCGGACCGGCCGGGGCCGCCGGGCCGCCGGAGCCGTCCGCCGTCTCGGTGTCGGAACGGATGTCGATCCGCCAGCCGGTCAGCCTGGCCGCGAGCCGGGCGTTCTGCCCTTCCTTCCCGATGGCCAGCGACAGCTGGTAGTCGGGCACGATCACCCGGGCGACCCGGCCGTCGGCGTCCACCACCTCGACGGCCGACACCCGGGCCGGGGACAGCGCGTTCCCGACGAACTCGGCCGGGTCGTCCGACCAGTCGACGATGTCGATCTTCTCGCCGTGCAGCTCCGCCATGACGTTGCGGACGCGGCTGCCGAGCGGGCCGATGCAGGCCCCCTTGGCGTTCACGCCCTGCTTGCGGGAGCGTACCGCGATCTTGGTCCGGTGACCGGCCTCGCGGGCGATCGCGGCGATCTCCACGGTGCCGTCGGCGATCTCGGGGACCTCCAGCGCGAACAGCTTGCGGACGAGGTTCGGGTGGGTGCGCGAGAGCTGCACCGACGGGCCGCGGTGGCCCTTGCGGACCTGCACCACGTAGCCGCGCAGCCGCTCGCCGTGCTCGTAGCGCTCGCCGGGCACCTGCTCCTGCGGCGGCAGCACGGCCTCGATCCTGCCGAGGTCGACCAGCACGTTCCGCGGGTCCTTGCCCTGCTGGATGATGCCGCTGACGATGTCGCCCTCGCGCCCGGCGTACTCGCCGAAGGTCAGCTCGTCCTCGGCGTCGCGCAGCCGCTGCAGGATGACCTGCTTGGCGGTCGTCGCCGCGATGCGGCCGAACCCGGTCGGGGTGTCGTCGTACTCCCGCAGCGCCGCGCCCTCGTCGTCGGTCTCGGTCGCCCAGACGGTGACGTGCCCGCTCTGCCGGTCCAGCTCGACGCGGGCCTTGGGCGCCGCGCCCTCCGTCCGGTGGTAGGCGATCAGCAGGGCGTCTTCGATGGCCTTGACGGCCACCTCGAGCGAGATGTCCTTCTCGCTCTCCAGGCCGCGCAGGGCGGCCATGTCGATGTCCACGAGGTTCCCCCCTCTAGTCCGGCTCGGCCGGAGAACGCGTTTCCTCGGCCCCGCCGTCGCCGGTCTCCGCCGCGGCGCCCGCCGGGGTCTCCGCCGGGTCCTCCGCCCGGGTCTCCGCCGCGGGGGCCTTGAACTCCACCTGCACGCGGCCGCGCCCGAGCTCGGCGAGGCCGAAGCTCCGCCGCTCCACGCGCGGCGCGGCGGCGCGGCCGCCCGAGCCCTTGCCCCGGCGCGGCACGGCGACGTCGATCACGACGGCCTCGTCGTCGGCCGACACCACCCGGCCCTCGACCTGGCCGCCCTCGGCCAGGGGGGCGACGACCAGCCGGCCGGCGGCGCGGCGCCAGTGCCGCGGCTCGGTGAGGGGGCGGTCGACGCCCGGCGAGGTCACTTCGAGCACGTACGGCGAGGCGCCCATGACGTCGGCCCCGTCGAGCAGGCCCGAGGCCGTCTCGCTCAGCCGGGCGATGTCGTCCAGGCCGACCCCGCCGTCGCCGTCCACGACGATCTTGACGAGACGGCGCCGGCCGGCCGGCCGCACGTCGACCTCCTCCAGCTCGAAGCCCGCCGCGGCGACGGCGGGCGCGAGCAGCCGGGTCAGCTCGGCGACGGCCGCCTCGCGGGTCGGCCGCGCCGGGGCGTCGTCGCGGCCCCGCTGAGCGCGGCCACCGCGGGACTCGACGCTCATGGGACCCCTCCTCCTGTTGTGCTTCCACGTTCCCGCCCGCCGGGAAGGGCGGGCGCCGTCAGTGCCGGGTCTCGCTCGCCGCCGGCTCCCCGGGGCCGGCCCCTGAAAGCCGCCGACCCCTCAAGACTATCGACAGCCGGACACCTCAGCGGCCTTTCGAACGGCTCACCGGCGCGGCGGGCGGCGCCGCGGATATGGAATGCTTGAGCTGGCCCGATGGCCGCGTCCGGCGACCGGGACCGGCACGGGCCGTCACCATCACACCACCGGGTGAGGAGACGCCCTTGCCAGCGGCCGTTTCGCGCCTGCCACGGGCAGTGCCGCCGCCGTCGCTCCTGGTACCGCGCCGCGCCGTCCTCGGCGGGGTCGCCGCACTGGCCCTGCCCTGGCTGGCCGGGTGCGCGGCGGAGGCCGCGCCGCGCAGCGACGTGACCGCGCTGTCCGACGCGATCGCGGCGGAGCAGGACCTCGTCGCCTCCTACGAGGCCGCGCGGACCGCCGATCCGTCGCTGGCGTCCCGCCTCGACCCCGTCCTGGCGCACCATCGCGAGCATCTGCGGGTGCTGAGGCGGCACCTCGTGCCGGGCTCGGGCCATCGCCGCCACGAGGGCGGCGCGATCCCGGCGCCGCGGGCGATGCCGCTGCCCGGCGGGGGCGCGCAGGTCCTCGCCGCGCTGCGCGGGGCGGAGGAGAGCGCCGCCGCGGCCCGCGTCACCGACGCGGGCAGGATGCGCCCCGGCCTGGCCCAGCTCGTGGCGAGCATCGGCGCGTGCGAGGCGGGCCACGCCGGGACGCTCCGGCCGCCGGTCACCCGCGCCGCGGCGCCGTCCCGCGTCCCGGCCCTCCAGACCGCCCTGGCCGCCGAGCACGCGGCCGTGTACGGGTACGGGCTGCTCGGCCGCATCGGCACCGGCGGCCAGGGCGTCGTCTATCTCGGCCGCCCGCTCGAGCCGGGCGTCCTGCCGCCCCTGGTGGCCGTCAAGCTCCT
>NZ_CAACVB010000474.1 GCF_900659635.1 Actinomadura roseirufa
CCCGGCGGGCGGATCGTCCGGGCCGACATCGAGGCCGCGATCCGCGCCGGCGCGCCGGGTGACGCGGCCCAGGCCCCGGCCCAGGCTCCGGCCGCGGCGACACCCGGCGCCCAGGCCGCCTCCGCCGCCCCGGTGGAGGACGACCCGGACGTCGAGGCCGTCCCGCTGAACCGGTTCCGGAAGGTCGCGGCGCGCAGGCTCACCGAGAGCAAGCGGGAGGCACCGCACTTCTACCTGGAGCGGGAGGTGGACGCCGAGGCGCTGCTGGCGTTCCGGGCCACGCTGAACGAGGCCCTCGCCCCGGCCAAGGTCAGCGTGAACGACCTGGTCGTGAAGGCGGTCGCGACCGCGCTGCGCGAGCATCCGGCGGTGAACGTCTCCTACACCGGGGAGAACCTGCTCTTCCACAGGCGGATCCACGTCGGCGTGGCCGTCGCGGTGGAGGACGGCCTGGTCGTCCCCGTGATCCGCGACGCCGACGGCAAGAGCGTGTCCTCGATCGGCGCGGAGGCCCGGGAGCTGGCCGGCCGGGCGCGGGAGGGGAAGCTGAAGCCGCAGGAGATGAGCGGCGGCACGTTCAGCGTCTCCAATCTCGGGATGTTCGGCGTGCGCGCGTTCGCCGCGGTCATCAACCCGCCGGAGGCCGCGATCCTCGCCGTGGGCGCCGTCCGGGACGAGCCGGTGGTGCGGGACGGGCAGGTCGTGCCGGGCAAGCGCATGGCGGTGACCCTGTCGGTGGACCACCGCGCCTGCGACGGCGCGACGGCCGCCAAGTTCCTGGCGACCCTGGCCGGGCTGCTCGAGGCGCCCCTGCGCATCGTCGCCTGACCGGAACGGTCCGGCTGACCGGAACGGTCCGGCGGGACGTGTGTGATCATTGCCGTCATGTCGGTGAACGTCCCGCTGGGCCCGCTCCTGGACCCGGCCTTCCACCTCGGCTCCGTCCCCACCACGTGGGCGGAGCTGCTCGGGTTCGCGACCGGCGCCGTCAACGTGTGGCTCGTCGTCCGGCAGAACCTGCTCAACTGGCCGATCGGCATCGCCAACGTGGTGCTGCTCGGCCTGGTCTTCCTGGACGGCGGGCTCTACGCCGACGCCGGGCTCCAGGTCGTCTACGTCGTCCTCCAGGCGTACGGATGGTGGATCTGGCTGTACGGCGGCGAGGGCCGCGACCGGCTGCCCGTCCGGCGCACCCGGCCCGCCGAGTGGGCGGCGCTGGCCGTCGCGGGCGCCGCCGCGACCGCCCTGCTGACCTGGGCGCTGTCCGCCTGGACCGACTCGACCGTCCCGTTCTGGGACGCGCTGACCACCGCGCTGTCGCTCGCGGCGACCTACGGGCAGTCGCGCAAGCTCGCGGAGTCGTGGTGGCTGTGGATCGCCGCCGATCTCGTCTACATCCCCCTGTACTGGTACAAGGAACTGAAGCTGACGAGCGTGCTGTACCTCGTGTTCCTGACGCTGTGCGTGCTCGGCCTGGCGGCCTGGCGCCGCGACCTGCGCGGACCGGGCCGGGGACCCGCGGCGGCGACGGCCTGAGGGCGGCACGGGCGGGCGAGGGGGCGGCATGGGGTACGCGCACGGCCTGGTGATCGGCAAGTTCTACCCGCCGCACGCCGGCCACCACCATCTGATCGACACCGCCGCCGCGCGCTGCGCGCGGGTGAGCGTGGTCGTCGCCGCGTCGAGCGTGGAGAGCGTCCCGCTCGCGCTGCGGACGGCCTGGCTGCGCGAGACGCACCCGCAGCCGCACGTGGAGGTCGTCCCGGTGGTGGACGACGCGGAGATCGACTACGACTCCGACGAGATCTGGTCGGCGCACGTCGCGGCGTTCCGGGCCGGGCTGGCGCTGCGGTCGGGCCTCGGCGTGACCGTCCCGCCGGTGGACGCGGTGTTCAGCTCCGAGCCGTACGGCGCCGAGCTGGCCGCCCGGTTCTCCGCGGCGCACGTCGCGGTGGACCCGCCGCGCTCGCGGTTCCCGGTCAGCGGCACCGCCGTGCGGGACGACCCGGTGGCGGCCTGGCGGTGGCTCGCGCCGCCCGTCCGGGCCTATCTCGCGCGCCGCGTCGTGGTCGTGGGGGCGGAGTCGACGGGCACGACGACCCTCGCCCGCGCGCTCGCCGCGCACTACGCCGCCCGGGGCGGGACGTGGGAGGCGACGCGGTGGGTCCCCGAGTACGGCCGCACCTACACCGAGGAGAAGCTGGCCGCGGCGCGGCGGGCGTCCGGCGACCCGTCCCTGTGGCTGGACGACCTGCGGTGGGAGCCGGCCGAGTTCACGAGGATCGCCGAGCGGCACGCGGCGCTGGAGGACGCCGCGGCGCGCTCGGGGTCGCCGCTGCTCGTCTGCGACACCGACGCGTTCGCGACCGCGCTCTGGCACGAGCGCTACCTCGGCTCGCCCGCGCCGGAGGTCGAGGCCGTCCACGAGCGGACGGCGCACCACCTGTGGATCCTCACCGACCCGGCGGGGGTGCCGTTCGTGCAGGACGGCTGGCGCGACGGGGAGTCGATCAGGACGTGGATGTCGGGCCGTTTCCAGGAGGAGCTGGAACGGCGCGGCCTGCCCCACGTCGCGGTGACGGGTCCGCATGAGGACCGGCTGGCCGCCGCCGTGGCGGCCACCGACGCCCTCCTGGCGAAGGGCTGGTCCTTCGCCGCGCCGCTAACCTGACCGGAGCGGCTCCCCGGGCGGCGCGCCGACGCGGAAGAGATCCTCGTCGATCCGGTCCAGCGCGAGCCGGAGCGCGCCGAGGGCGACCGCCTCGTCGCCGAGCTCGGACGCCTCGATGCGGACCGGGCTGAGGCACAGCGGCCGGACCTGCCGGCGCAGCTCGGCCACCAGCAGGTCGCCCGCCCTGATCAGCGGCCCGCCGACGACGATCACCTCGGGGTCCAGCGCGAGCGCCATCGCCGCGATGCCGCGGGCCATCCGCGCCGCCAGCCCGCCGACCACGGCCCTGGCCTCGGCGCCGCCCCAGCCCGCGGCGTCCAGCACGCGCTCGGCGTCGTCCAGCGCCGGGCCCGCGGCGGCGAGGCCGGCCAGCGCGGCGCCCGCCAGCTCCGGCCCGAGGTCCGCGCCGGTGATCAGGGCGGCGGTGGTGTCCCGCAGCCCCATCTCGGGCAGCATCCCGATCTCGCCGGCCGCTCCCCACCGGCCCCGGTGCAGGCGGCCGCCGATGAGCGCGCCGATGCCGGTGTGCAGGCCCGCGTGGACGCAGATCACGTCGTCGGCCGAGCGGGCCGCGCCGCGCCACCGCTCGGCGAGCGCGGCGAGGTTCGCGTCGTTCTCGACGAGGACGGGGCAGGTGAAGGAGCGGCCGAGCTCGCGGGCGAGGGCGACGCCCTCCCAGCCCGGCACGACCGTGCAGAACGCGACGGTGCCGTCCGGGGAGACCACGCCCGGCGTCCCGGCGGCCACGGCCCGCAGCGCCGCCCGCTCGATCCGCGCGGACGCCAGGCACGCCTTCACCGCCGAGCGCACCGCGGCGATCCGCGCGCCGGGCGGCCAGCCGACGTCCAGG
>NZ_CAACVB010000475.1 GCF_900659635.1 Actinomadura roseirufa
CGTCGCCGTGCGCGGCGAGCCGGTCGAGCGCGGCGACGCCGACGGGCTCGCCCGCGCCGTCGAGCACCGCCCGGAACGGGCCGACGAGCGTGTCCGGCGCGGCGGACGCGAGAGCGGTGAGCCACTCCGCGGTGCCGTTGCCGTTGCCGTTGCCAGCGTCGTCCAGGGCGAGCTGGTGCAGCAGTTCGCACACCATCCGCTCGTTGGCCACCAGCGCCGCGAACGCCTCCGGGTATCGTCCGGGCGGATCCCGCCGGACCAGCTCGGCTATGGCGGCCTCACCGCCGGGCCGCTCGTCCGGCCGCTCGTCCGGCCGGGGCGGCTCGATCAGGCCGGCCAGGTAGGGCCCACCGAAACCGAGTGCCTCGGCGACGCCGAGATACGCGGCGCCGCCGTGCGCGGGCGGGTCCCGCCAGAGCCGGGCGCGGCCCATCCGCAGCAGCACCTCGAAGTCGCCGCCGGCCTCGTGCCAGTGCTCCTGGACGAGCGGCAGGTCGGCGACCTCGCCGCGGCCGACGAGGGCGTTGAAGACCAGGCGGCGCTCCGGGGCGGTGCGCAGCTCGCGGAAGCGCCCGGCGGCGAACAGGCGGCGCAGGTCGGCGGGGTCCGCCCGGCCGCTCTGGGCCGCCCGCCGCACCGTCACCGGCCAGTCCAGCTCGGACAGGATCCGCAGGACCTCCGCCGGGTCCGCGCCCGCCAGCGGCCTCCGCTCGGCGGCGAGGAAGGCGACGATGTCGGTCAGCGTCCGCCGCCGCCCGCCGGTGAGGTCGCGCAGCGCCGTCAGGTACTCGCGGGCGCGGGCGGCCCCCTCCGGCGGTTCCCGCGGCGCGGCCCAGGACAGCTCGAAGGTGCCCGGCCGGGGCCGGGCGGCGAACGCCAGCCGGACGTGCCGGCTGCCGTTGTCGTGCCAGGTCCCGGCGGCGAACCGGGTCCGCCACCCGTACGGCAGCAGCGCCGCGACCGCGTCGAAGAACGCCAGCCGCCGGTCGGGCGGCACCGCGCCGCCGCCGGTGACGGTGACCGGCCCGTCCAGCAGCAGCGCGGCGGCGGTCGCCGCCGGCTCGAAGCCGATCTCCTCGATCCGGGCGGCCTGCTCGGCGGCGGACGCCTCGGGCAGGTCGACCACCAGCTCGCCGTCCTGCGCGGCGAGGTCACGGCCGTACAGCTCCCGGTAGATGCCCTGGTAGCGGACGGGCGCGTCGCTCACCGCCTCGTAGGGCAGGTAGAAGTACCGGCCGACCGCGATCGGGCGGCCCGCCGCGTCGCAGTCCGGCGACCACTCCTGGATCGTGAGCCCCAGGTAGTGGCGCTCGGCGTCCTGCACCTCGCTGACCGTCACCCACGGCAGCGCGCCCGGACCGTCCTGGCGGGCCGACGGCGGGTTGCCGAGCGAGAACCGGGACAGGATCGCGCCGAGGTCCTCGGGCGTGAACGCCCGCCCCGCCGACCGGAGGATCGTGTAGTCGTCGTGGCTGCCGGGCGGCTTGCCGCGCAGTGCCCAGCCGACGCGCACCTTCACCACCGCGGCCTCCTCACCGCCGCCCGCCTCCGCCCCGGCACGGCCTCACCGCCCGGGGAGAAGCGTCCTGGCCAGCCAGATGACCGGCTCCAGCACGTTGATCGGACGGACGTCGCCGTAGATGTGCTGGGTCGTCCGCCCCTGCTCGTCGGTCTCCTCGACGGCGTTCCACGGCTGCGCCGGCTGGAAGCGGCCGACGTCCGGGTCCAGGTAGAAGCCGACGGCGGAGGTCATGAAGTAGCGGGTCCGTTCGGGGTTGAAGTAGGTCTCGATGCCGTCGCGGAACAGCTTCGCGCCGCCCTCGCGGCTGGACTCGCACAGCTCGGAGAACAGGTCCTTGGCCAGGTCGTCCGGGACGGTCGGGAACTGCTCGGGCGTCAGCGTCTGGTCGATGTACCCGAGCCTGCGGGCCGGGTGGTACACCTGCGGGTGGTCGAACTTGGTGATGCAGACGGCCAGGTGCTGCGGAAGGTAGCGGTCCGGGCTGTGCTCGGCCGACCGCCGCGCCACCTGGAGCACCGTCCGGTGGAAGTAGTCGTAGGTGTTCCGGCGGGTCCGCTCCCGCGTCGGGTCGAACAGCAGGATGAGGCCCCGGCACGCGCCGAGGTGGGCGAACAGCCGCTCCTCGTCGGACATCTCGGGCTGCGCGCCGCCCGCCGGGCCGCCCTCGTGCGGCGTCTTCGGGTCGTCGCCGCCATAGTGGACGTTGAGCGGCACGTAGGCCCGGCGGTCACCGGCGAACGCGCCGCCGGGGGCGTCGAGCAGGTCGAGGCCGACCGAGGCCACGACCTCGCGGGTGCGGGCCGACCGCATCCGCCTCGGCTCGCTCACCTCCCGCTGGCCGCGCAGTACCCAGCGGAGGTTCGGCGACAGGTGCAGGGTCGCCTCCGGGAACCGCCGCTCGTACATGAGCTTGTGGGTGCTGCGCGTGAGGAAGTCGTTGGACTCGTCGTTGTCGCCGTAGAGGATCCAGTCCGACCGGGCGCGGTTGACGGCGATGCCCAGGGCGGCGAGGAACGTCGTCTTGCCGCTCCCCGGCGCCCCCCACATTCCGATCCGGCCCGACGGACCCGGCATGGCCGGCATGGACATGGATCACCTCGTGTCTTCGGCGAGCGGAAAGGGACAGTGCGCCGGCTCCCCGGTGACGAGCCGCAGCGCGGCGGCCAGCCCCCGCGGGGTGGCCTCGTCGAGCAGGGCGAGCAGGTCGGTGCCGAGCCCGGTCCACGCGGGGTGGCCCCGGGCGGGGCCGTCCGGCCGGTCGAGGACGGTGACGCAGGCGGTGACCCCGGCCTCGGCGCGCACCCGGCGCAGCTCCGCGGCCCAGTCCAGCCGGACCGGGCACGCGTGCGCGGGGCTCTGCTCGTCCACGGACATCACCGGGTGCGGGCGGCGGTCCGCGACCACCAGCAGGCCGCGGGGCCCGGCGGGCGGCTCGGCCCGGCCGCGGACGGCGACCTCGCGCAGCGCGTCCTCCAGCGGCGCCGCGTTGGCGTAGTAGCCGGGCGCCGGGGCGGGCAGGGCGTCCAGGGCCTTGCGCGCGCCGGCCGGCGACGCGAACCACTCCCCCCGGACGACGCCGTCCGCGGAGGCGTACCGCCCCAGGTGCTCGCCGTAGCCGAGGACGCTCACCCGGAGCCCGTCCACGCCGGTGTCGGCGAGCAGGTCCAGCAGCCGGCCGAGCAGGTCGCGGCGCGCCCGCGCCAGGGCCGGCGGGCCGTTCAGCTCGACCAGGCAGAACAGCTCGGCGGGGCCGGCGCCGGGGCCGAGCCGCCCGGGGACGAGCCGGACCAGCTCGGCCAGCCCGCGCGGGTCGGGGACGAACCCGGCCGGGCGGACGAGCCGCGGCCGTCCCGGGCCGTCCAGCACGATCTCCACGGGGTCGGGCCGGCCCGCGCCGAGCCGTCCCCACCAGGCCGCGACGAGCCGCGGGGAGCGGTCCGCCGTCACCACCGCGAGCGTCGTCTCGTCCCGGCAGCCGGGGAC
>NZ_CAACVB010000476.1 GCF_900659635.1 Actinomadura roseirufa
CGACGTTCTCCTCCGAGGCGGTCCGGCGCTGTGTCGCCGACGTCCATGCCCGCATGACGCACCTGGGGCTCGACGCCACTCCGGCCGGGCCCGGTACAGCTCCAGCAGGTCCCGCCACAGGATCCGCTGCGAGGTGGCGTCCCCCGCGATGTGGTGGCAGACGAGGACGAGCACGGCGTCGGCGGAACGGCGCAGCAGCACCGCCCGCAGCGGCCCGCGGCGGGCGAGGTCGAGCGGCTCGGCGGCGACGGCGCGCACGGCGGCGCGCAGCGCCGTCCGCGGGTCGTCGTCGCCGCCGGGCACGTCCCGCACCTCGAGCTCGGCCAGGTCCGGCTCGCCGACCCCCCGCACCGCCTCCCCCGCGCCGTCGTGGAACCGGGAGCGCAGCAGGTCGTGCCGGGACAGCAGGTCCCGCAGCGCGGCCCGCAGCGCCGGCTCGTCCGGCGGCGGGGTGAAGGCGAGGGCGTCGGCGTCGTTGTAGGCGGCGCTGTCCGGGGCGATCCGGTAGAGCGTCCACAGCGACTGCTGGCCGACCGAGAGCGGGAGCACGGTCAGGAGGTCCGCTCGGTCAGGAACTCGGCGAGGTCGCGGACGCCGAGGATGGTGGCGAGCTCCTCGTCGGGCACGACCACGCCGAACGTGGCCTCGGCGTCGGTGAACAGGTCCACCCGGCCGAGGGAGTCCATGCCGAGCTCCTCGAACGTGGTGTCCGCGGTGATGTCGGCCTCCAGGTCGGGCATGAGAGTGCGGATCAGTTTGCCGATCTGCTCGACGATTTCCTCGGAGGGCATGGCGGTCCTTTCTGACGAAGGCCGGACGCTAGGGCATCCGGACGACCTGGCCGGCGTAGGTGAGGCCCGCGCCGAAGCCGAGCAGCAGCACCCGGTCGCCGGGCTTGGCGCGGCCGCTCTCGCGCAGGCGGCCGAGCGCGAGCGGGATGGAGGCGCCGGAGGTGTTGCCCATCGCGGTCACGTCGCGGGAGACCCGCTCGGGCGGGATCCCGGTGAGCCGGATGAGGGTGTCGATGATCCGCAGGTTGGCCTGGTGCGGGACGAACCAGTCGATCTCCGCGAGGTCGGTTCCGGCCCGCTCACAGGCCAGCCGCGCGACCTGCGGCATGGCGCTGGTCGACCATTTGTAGACGGCGGGACCGTTCATGGAGATGAGGTCGGCGCCGTTCTCCTGCTCGGTCGCCAGCGCGTCCGCGCGGGTTCCGTCGCTGCCGAAGACGGCGGGGCCGATGCCCTGCTCGGGGCTGCGCGACACCACGACCGCGCCGGCGCCGTCGCCGAAGATGGCGTAGGTGTCCGGCCGGGTGGCGCTGATCATCCCGCTGGTGACCTCGGAGCCGATGACCAGGACGTTGCGCGCCTCGCCGACCCGCACCGCGTTGGACGCCTGCGCAAGCGAGTAGGCGAACCCCGCGCACACGGCGTTGACGTCGAACGCCCCCGCGGCGGGAAGGCCGAGGAGGGAGGCGACCTGCGGCGCGGCGCCCGGGATGCGCCGGCGGCGGGTCGCGGTGGCCAGCACCACCAGGTCGATCTCGGCGGGGTCGGCCTGCGCGTCGGCGATCGCCTTCTTGCCCGCCTCGGCCGCCATGGTCGCCACGTCCTCGTCGGGGGCGGCGAAGTGCCGGGTGCGGACCCCCGTGCGGTCCTCGATCCACTCCGGGGTCACCGAGGTGGCCGCCGACAGTTCCGCGTTGCCGACGGACCGGGCCGGCAGGTGGATCCCCACGCCGGTAATGGCCGATCCCTGAATTCCCGTCATGGACCGATAATGAGAAGCCCGGCTATATGGCTTCTATATAGTCCGAATAAGTATAGAGATTTTATAGCCCGGTTCCGCAGTCTGCGGCTGACGGAACTGGGGGGCGCGCAACATGCTGGACGCCGACACCTACCAACGGCTCGCGGCGGAGTACGGCACCCCGCTGTACGTGTACGACGGCGCGGCCCTGACGGGCGCGCTGGACGGGCTGCGGGACGCGCTGCCCGCCGGCACCGAGATCTTCTACTCGCTGAAGGCCAACCCCAACCTGGGCGTCTGCGCGCTGCTGGCGGCGCACGGCGCGCGGGCCGAGGTGTCCTCGCTGGTGGAGCTGGTCACGGCGGTCAAGGCCGGGGTGTCCCCGGACGACATCGTCTTCCTCGGCCCCGGCAAGAGCCGCGCCGAGCTGGCGGCGTGCGTGGCGACCGGGATCCGGGCGGTCGTCGTCGAGTCGTTCCAGGAGCTCGCCGACCTCGACGAGGTGGCGGCGGAGGCGGGGGCGCGGCAGCGCGTCCTCGTCCGCGTCAACCCGGCCACCGGAGCCGCCCGGTCCGGGCTGACCATGGGCGGCAAGCCGCGGCAGTTCGGCATCGACGAGAAGGCGCTGCTGGCGGCGGGGCCGATCGGCGACCGCCACCCCCACCTGGACGTGGCGGGCGTGCACGCCTACCTCGGCACCCGGATCCTGGACGCGGCGGCGGTCGCCGCCAACACCGCGCTCGTGCTGGAGATGGCCGAGCGGGTCGCGGCGGCCACCGGCATCGCGCTCGGCACCGTGGACGTCGGCGGCGGGCTCGGCGTCGCCTACTTCGACGGCGAGAGCGACCCCGACCTGGACGGGCTGCGCGCGGGCATGGCCGAGGCGGTCGCCCCGTTCCGGGAGCGGCACCCGCACGCCCGGCTGCTGTTCGAGACCGGCCGCTACCTCGCCGCGCGCGCCGGCACGTACGTGGTGCGCGTCCGGTACGTGAAGGAGTCGATGGGCAAGCGGTTCGCGGTCACCGACGGCGGGACCCACCACCACATGGCCGCGGTCGGGATCGGCTCGTACGTCAAGCGGAACTTCCCGGTGCGGCTCCTCGGCGACCCGCGCGGGCCGGCCGAGCCCTGGCAGCTCACCGGGCCGCTGTGCACGCCGCACGACCTCGTCGCCAAGGACGTGGCGCTGCCCGGCCCGCGCGCCGGCGACCTCATCGGGATCGAGCGGTCCGGCGCCTACGGGCCGACCGCCTCGCCCGGCCTGTTCCTCGGCCACGGCTTCCCGGCCGAGGTCCTCGTGCACGAGGGGGCGGCCCACCTCGTGCGGCTGCGGGACGAGCCCGCCGACCTGCTCGCCAAGCAACGCCTGCCGCTTCCCTTCCAGAAGGAGACAACATGGAGCCGACAGCGGTCCTCGAACAGGTCGTCATCGCCGTGAAGAAGGTGGCGCCCTACGAGACCACGGCCATGACGACGCACACCCGGCTCGTAGAGGACATCGGCCTGGACTCCACCAGCATCCTGGAGCTGCTGATGGAGCTGGAGGAGAGCGTCGGGTTCGAGGTGGACGTGGACGAGCTGGAACCGGCGGCGTTCCAGACGCTGGGCAGCCTGGCCCAGTACGTGGCGGACGCGACCGAGGCGGGCTGAGGGTGCCAGCCCCCGGACCACCGGGACGTGCGCCGAAGGGAGCACGGACGAGAACGCCCGCTCTCCGGACAGGTCCCCCGCCACGGCCTGAACCGCCTCG
>NZ_CAACVB010000477.1 GCF_900659635.1 Actinomadura roseirufa
CACCCGGCGACGGCGCCGCCGGTCGCCAGGAGCCAGCGGGCCGACGGCGCCGAGCGCCGCAGGGCCACGCCGATCACGCCCGTGAAGGCGGGCGCGCTCCCGATCGTCACGACCGTGCCGACGGCGACGCCGGTCCGGGCGACGGCGACGAAGAAGGCCGTCTGGTAGACGGCGATCGCGGCGGCGCCGACGGCGATCAGGCTCCAGGCGCGCCACCGGCGTGCCCCGGCCGCTTCCGCGCTCTCCGCCCGGGGCGAGAGGAGGAGGCGCCGCAGACCGGCGGCGCGGGGGGCGCCGTCACGGCGGACGAGGGCGGCGAAGCCGAGCAGCACGAGGCCGCCGATGACGATGCGGGCGGCCCCGGCCGAGAGGCTGGACGCCCCGCTCGCGAAGGTCCGGGCGGTCCCGGTCGTCCCCCACAGGCACGCTGCCAGGAGGATGTCGAGGCCGCCGCCCTGGAAGGCGCGCCGGGACGGGGCCCCGCCCGCCGGGCGGGTGGGGCCGTCGTGTTTGAGGGTGCGTTGCTTGAAGGCGCGTACTGACACGGAGAGAGGCTCCTGTGCTCGAATCGGAGGAGGGGATCCGGATTCGGGGCGCAGGAGAACGCCGGCCGTGCGCCGTGCCGGCGCCGGTCGTGGCGGGTCTCAGCAGGGAAGGTCTCGCCGCGCCCCGTCAGGAGCGGGGCGGCCCGCAGTCGGGGGTCCAGTACGCCATGCGGCCGACGATATCAGCCGGTCCGGCGCGCCCTCCCGCCGTGTTCCCGCCGACCGCGGGTGGGCGGCAGGGCGGGCGACACGGCGGGCGACACGGGGGGTCCGCGGCGAGAGGGCGTGGTCAGGCGGGGACGGCGTCCGGCTCTCCGGTGAGCACGCGGCCCACCATCGGCGGCAGGTCGCGCACCACCTTGGCCAGCTCGCGCAGGTCGCCGTCCACGAGGGCCTGCGGGCCGTCGCACAGGGCGCTCTCGGGGTGCGGGTGCACGTCGATGATCACACCGTCCGCGCCCACCGCGATCGCGGCGCGGGTCAGCGGCAGCACGAGGTCGCGGCTGCCGCCCGAGTGCGACGGGTCCACGATCACCGGCAGGTGGGAGAGGCGCTGGGCCACCGGCACGGCGGAGATGTCCAGGGTGTTGCGGGTGGCCCGTTCGAAGGTGCGGATGCCCCGCTCGCACAGCACGATGTCGAGGTTGCCGCGCTGGGCGACGTACTCGGCGGCCATCAGCCACTCCTCGACCGTGCCGTTCATGCCGCGCTTGAGCATGACCGGCTTGCCGGCCTCGCCCGCGGCCTGCAGCAACGCGAAGTTCTGCGCGTTGCGGGTACCGATCTGCAGCATGTCGGCGTAGGAGGCGACGAGCTCGACGTCCCTGACGTCGACCACCTCGGTGACGATCGGCATGCCGGTCTCGGCGCGCACGTCCGCGAGGATCCGCAGCCCGGCCTCGCCGAGGCCCTGGAACGCGTAGGGCGAGGTCCGCGGCTTGAACGCGCCGCCGCGCAGCAGCGTCGCGCCCGCGGCCCGCGCCATCAGCGCGGCGCCCAGCGTCTGCTCCGGGGTCTCCACCGCGCACGGCCCGGCGATCAGCGTCATCGTGCCGGGGCCGATCGGCACGCCGCCCACGCGGACGACCGAGCGCTCGGCGTGGTTCTCCCGGCTCACCAGCTTGTAGGGCGCCGAGATGCGGATCACGTCGCTGACGCCGCGGGCGCCGCGCAGGTTCAGCGAGCCGAACCGCTGGACGTCGCCGACCAGCCCGATGATGGTCCGCTCCACGCCGCGGCTGACGAACGCGTCGCCGCCCGCCGTCTCGACCAGTGAGACGACGGCCTTGATATCCGCTTCGGTGGCCCCGGGGGCCATGACGACGACCATGGGTGTGCTGCCTCTCCTCGTGACGCGGTGCCGGCGGCCCGCGCGGAACGACCCCTGGAAACGACGAGAGCCCCGGGCCAGTGCGGCCCGGGGCTCTCGTCCTGCTAGGTCTGTCAGCGCAACGTCTGGCAGACCAGCCGCCCGGGCTGGTCGAACCAAAAGAAATAGACGACGTTGCGCACGCGCTCAGAGTAGCCGATAGTCCCGGCGGCCGCGCACACCGGCCTTCGCGGGGCGGTCCCTGGAGCGTCCGCGGGCGTGTCGCCCGCGCGCTCCCGGCGGGGGCCGAATATGGCTCAGCTCACGTCGGATGGCAGGATGGCCGCGTCATGTCCCCACCCGAAGAGCCCACACCGCAGCCACGGGAACTCCCGCCCGGTCAGTACGTCCCCCGTGGCTGGCCGGTCCTGCACTACGGACCCGTGCCCAAGTTCCGTCCCGCGGACTGGGACTTCCGGGTCTTCGGCGCGACGGAGTCGGGGGAGCAGTACCGCTGGACCTGGGTCGAGTTCGACGCGCTGCCCCGGGTCAGGAGCGTCTCCGACTTCCACTGCGTGACCAAGTTCACCATCCCGGACATCGCCTGGGAGGGCGTCCCCGGCTCGGCGATCGTGGACCTGGCACCGCCCGCGCCCGACGTCACGCACGTGATGGTCTGGGCCGAGTACGGCTACAGCGCCAACATCCGGATGGGCGACTTCCTCGCCGAGGGGACCATGTTCGCCACCCACCGCGAGGGCGAGCGGCTCACCCCCGACCACGGCTTCCCGATCCGCATCGTCGTGCCGCACCTCTACGCGTGGAAGAGCGTGAAGTGGGTCCGCGGCGTCGAGTACCTCGTGAAGGACCGGCGCGGCTTCTGGGAGGAGCGCGGCTACCACAACATCGCCGACCCGTGGCGGGAGCAGCGCTACTCCTACCAGGAGGACGGGCCGGAGTCGCCGCCCCTCTGAAACCGCGTCCGCCAGGGGCCTGTGGCCCATCCGAGACCTTTGTAAATCGGCAACGGACGGACCCCACGGGTATACAGCCGTTACCGTGGGTCGTCATGGTCCTACCGTCCGTCGCGGACGTCGTAGCGTGCGCCTCCGCCGTGGGAGCGGCCACCGGCGCCTGCGCCCTGCGCCGCTGGCTGCCCTCCCGGCGCCGCGCTCCCGGTGATCCGGAAGAGGAGGCGAGGTTCGCGGCTCTGCACACGATCGCGCGCGCGTCGCCCCCGCTGCGCGCCGGCCTGAACCGGGACTCGGCGCGCAAGTCCGCCCGCCACCTGCGCACCCTGCTCGGCGCCGAGGCCGTCGCGCTGGTCGCCCTCCGGGACGCCTGCCCCGACGACGGCGATCCCGACGAGGACGGTCCCGACCCCGGAGCCGGTCCCGGTCCCGACCCGGGCGGCGGCTTCCTCGCCGCCCCCGTCGCGCTCCCGCTCGCCCCCCGGGACGAGGCCATGGCCGGTCCGGACACCGCCCACGGCCCGGACGGCGGCCCCGAGGGCGGCGGCGCGGACGCCGCACCGGGCACCGGCGCCCACG
>NZ_CAACVB010000478.1 GCF_900659635.1 Actinomadura roseirufa
CAACCCGTCTACCAGGAGCTTCGCTACGTCATGAGCCGAACTGGCAACCTGCGATCACGCTGTGATCAGAAGGCATCCACCAAGGATGAAAAAGCTTCACTGTGGCGCAGTTGTTCGAGATTTTGTTCACGTTCTTGGTCTCGACGGCCGAGTCGTAGCCGGTGCCACTGGCGGACTCCGCCGCCGCAGGTCCGCCCCGGGTTTCGTCGAAGGTGACGCCGACACCGAGCTTGCCGCCGGTGTCCCCGGAGACTTTGCCAAGAGAGACGTTGACCGGCATGCGGGTGCCGTCCCAGGCGATGGTCAGATCCGTCCCCCGCTGCACGGGATTCGGCACAGTGGCGAGTTTTATGCTCCGTTCGTCGATCCGCCGCCCTAGCCGGGCCTGGCTGTCCAGATAGCGCTTGACGAACCCGCCGTCCCGGGCGAACGACGAAGCATTGCGCGTGCCTTTTTGGAGGGTCGACGCGTCGATGTTCCCGTACTCGACCCGGAGGGGAGCATTTCGCGGCTTCGTGGTATGAGCATCCGCGGAGCCCTGGAGAAGGGCGGCGATGCCGACGGTCGTGAGGGAAAGGCCCAGAAGGCCGGCGATCCTTCTGCTCGGACGAGCGATCATCGAATCTTTCCTTTCGGCGAGGGACGATCACCACGGTAGGTCTTACCGCTGCCGAGTCCAGATCGAATCCGTGCAAGTAGTGCGCACATACGGTGATCGGGTGGCGCTGAACTGCGTTGATTCAATGGCGTGTTCAATTGTCCGGCATCGGTCACTCATGTCGTGCAGCGGCCGGAGAGCATGAAGGGCGAGCAAATAATCGGCTAAATATCGCAGTGGCCGATGGTCATGTCATCGGCCAACTCGAACCGGCCCCCTGGATTCGGATCGATCGGCCGGGTCAGTGGGCGGTGAGGGAGGTGAGGAGGGCGTGGTGGCGGGGGGACAGCGCGTCCGGCAGGTCGCCGGGGGCGCACCAGCGGGCCTCGAGGATCTCCGCCGCCTCCAGGTCGAGGCTCCCGCCGGTCACCCTGGCCCGGTAGAACACCTCGACGCGGAGCTCGAAACCGCTGCGGAGCGCGACGGGAGGGCCCTCGACCTCGACCTCCAGGGCCGTCTCCTCGCGCACCTCGCGGACGACCGCGTCCTCGAGCCGCTCGCCTCCGTGGGCGTATCCGCCGGGCAGGCCCCACGCGCGGTGCTCGGGCCACAGGCGGTGCCGCAGGAGCAGCACGCGCCCCTGGTCGTCCCGGACGATCCCGGCCGCGTAGACGAGGAACGTCCGGTTCCTGAGCCGGACGAGCCTCCACTGGAGGCGGCCGTTCAGCAGCTTCCAGAGGCGCGCGAGAAGCCGGTGCACTTGAGATCAACGCCCTACGAGGTCGCGCCGACGCGGTCGGTCGTGCCATGCGCCGGCCCCGGGACGGAGGCCGGTGAGGCCACCACCCTAGCCGGGCGCGGCGCGGGGGTCAGGCCAGGACGGGGTAGTTGCTGCGGAACAGGCCCCGGGGGTCGCGGGAGCGCTTGAGGGTGCGGAGGCGGGCGAGGGTCTCGGCGGTGAAGGCGCTCGCGGCGCGGTCGCCCGGGGACAGGAAGGTGAAGGGCCTGCGGCCGGTGGTGTGCGGGACGAGGGCGTTCGCGATCTCGTCCTGGCGGGCGCGGACGGCGGCGCCGCCGTCCGCGCCGGGGACACCGAACATGTAGAGGGCGAACGGCTCGTCCAGGTGCCCGGCGGCGGTGTCGGAGGGCCGGGTGAGCGCGCCGCCGAGGTGCCGGAGCTGGACGGTCAGGAGCGGCGCGACCGGACGCGACAGCAGCGCCGCGGCGACCTCGTCGGTCAGGCCCGTCAGCAGTTCCGCGCGGGACCGGCCGGGGCCGGGGTCGGTGGGCTCGGCGGTGATCGCGCCGAGCTCGGCGACCGGGAGCGCGCGGCGGGCGTCGGAGAGCCGCCCGGCGACCTTGTCGAGGGGGCGCAGCAGCGCCTCGGCGTCGGCGGCCTCGCCGAGGAAGGCGGCGTCGACGGCCGCCATGGGCTCGGCGCCGGGGTACTGGACGAGCTCGAACCAGGTGGTCAGCTCGTCCGGCGCGGTGGCGGTGATCTCGCGGAAGGCGTCCAGGACGGCCGGGGCCTGCGCGGCGGGCCAGAGCATCCGCCCGCCGTACAGGTGCGGGGCGGGGAACAGGTCGAACTCGACCGCGGTGACGATCGCGAGGTCGCCTCCGCCGCCGCGCAGCGCCCAGAACAGGTCGGGGTCGGACGCCGCGGTCACCCGGGCCGGGGTCCCCTCGGCGTCGACGACGTCGAAGGCGCGGACGGCACCGGAGGCGAAGCCGTGCCGGCGGCCGAACCAGCTGAGCCCGCCGCCGAGGGTGTAGCCGGTGACGGTCACGACCGGGCTGCTGCCCGCCAGGCCCGTCAGGCCGTGCGGGCTCGCCGCCTCCAGCACCCGCCCCCAGGGGACGCCGGCGCCCGCGCGGGCGGTCCGCTCGGCGGGGCGGACGTCCAGTTCGTCCAGGCGGGCGGTGCGCAGCAGGACGGTGTCGCGGACGTCGCCGGTCGCGCCGTGGCCGCTCGGCTGGGTCGCGATCGTCAGCCCGGCGAGGCGGGCGTGCCGGACCAGCGCGGCGACGTCGGCGGCGTCCGCGGCCTCCACGACGGCGCGGACGGGCTGGTCCACGGCCAGGTTCCAGGGCCTCCGGGCCCGCTCGAAGCCGTCGTCGCCCGCGGCCAGCACGGTGCCGCGGACCGCGCGGCGCAGCTCGTCGATGTTCATCTCTCGTCCCCTCTCGGTCGGTGGGACCACGGTGCCGCGGGTGTGTTGGGATCGGGCTGGGATCGAGCTGAGGTCGCCCGGATCTATGCTGTGACCTCGGACGACGCGGGGGGATCATGACGGGGCTGGCGGTGCGGCTGTTCGGCCCGCTGGAGGTCGTGGACGGCGCGGGCCGCGTCCTCGATCCCGGCACCCGCAAGCAGCGCACGCTGCTGGCGATGCTGGCGCTGGAGCCCGGCCGGGTGGTGTCGCTGGACCGGCTGATCGACGAGCTGTGGGCGGGGGAGCCGCCCGCCGGCGCGACCCGGACGCTCCAGGCCTACATCGCGCACCTGCGCCGCGTGCTGGAGCCGGACCGGCCGCCGCGCACGCCCCCGGAGCTCCTGCTCACCCGCGACCCCGGGTACCTGCTCGCGGTCGCGCCGGGGCGGGTGGACCTGTGGCGGTTCACCGCCGGGGCCGACGAGGGGCGCCGGGCGCTGGCGCGCGGCGCGCACGCCGAGGCGCTGGAGGCGCTCGACCGGGCGCTCGGGGAGTGGCG
>NZ_CAACVB010000479.1 GCF_900659635.1 Actinomadura roseirufa
TGGAGTGACTGGAGTTCAGACGTGTGCTCTTCCGATCTCCCGCCGGGCCAGCGCGGCCCCGGCGTACAGGGCGTCGCCGCCGTTGTCGCCGCCGCCCGCGAGGACCACGACGCGGGCCCCGTAGACGGCGGGCAGCAGGCGGGCGCAGACCGACGCCAGCCCGGCGGCGGCGCGGCGCATCAGCGCGCCCTCCGGCAGCCGGGCCATCAGCGCCCGTTCCGCCGCCCTGACCTTGCCGACCTCGTGCGCGTACCTCATCCGCCGCTCCCTGCCCGCGCCGTCCCGCCGTTCACATGGTCAGGGTGCCACGCGAGGGCCCGCCGCAACCGCCCGCGCGAGTTTTCGAATGTTGCGTTGCAAGTTGCCATGTCATGTGCGCAAAGGAATCCGCGGTCGTAGAATCGCGCTCATCCGGTCCGATGTGTTCGCACTGACGTACCCCCGTGCGGCAGAATGCGCCCTGAACAGTCCGTGCAGGACTGGAGAGGCCACAGCAATGAGCACTTCCCGAGGTCCCTCCGTCCGGCAACGACGACTGGCCGCCGAACTCCGGAGACTCCGGGAGCGTAAAGCGCTCACCGGGGACGAGGTCGCCGAGCGGCTGACCTGGTCGACCGCCAAGGTCAGCCGGATCGAGAACGCGCGGACCGGCGCGAAGATCAGCGACGTGCACCGTCTCCTCGACCTGTACGAGATCGACGGCACCCGCCGCGACGACCTGATCTCGCTGGCGCACGACGCCGCCGAGCGCGGCTGGTGGGAGGACTACCGCGACCTGCCGAGCCCGCTGGCGGACTTCATCGCCCTCGAGTCGGAGGCCACGGCGGTCCGCGAGTGGGGCAGCACCGTCTTCCCGGGGCTGCTCCAGACCGAGAGCTACGCGCGGCATGTGATCGGCGGCTGGAGCGCGCTCGCCACGCTCCCGCCGCAGGAGCTCGAACGCCGCGTCGAGGTCCGGATGCGGCGCCGGGAACTGCTCCGCCGGGCACGCCCGCTGGAACTGTCGGTCGTGCTGGACGAGGCCGTCCTGCAACGCCGGATCGGTGACCGTGAGGTCATGCGCGAGCAGCTCGACCATCTGTGCCGGATGACCGAGTTGCCGAACGTGAGCGTGCAGATCCTGCCGCTCGACATCGCGCACTCGGTACTCGCTGAGACATTTATTCTGCTGGAATTCTCATCGGTGCACGACATCACCTTTCCTGATATCGTGCACACCGAATCACTGACAATCAGCCACTTTGCGGATGAAGCCGTTACGTATATGTACCGGCTCGCCTATTCTAACCTCGCTGGCCAGGCGTTGGACGCCGTCGGCTCACGGCGGCGCATCATCGCGGCCAGAGACGCCTGGTGACGGTCCGCGGAGTGGCGTACATCCCGTGAAAGGCACCGAGTGTCCCCTTTCGCCACTCCTGCACCACAATGGAGAAAAAGCGCCCACTGCGGGGCGAGCAACACGTGCGTCGAAGTGGCCGAACTGGCCGGTCCGTCCCCTTCTGTGGGAGCACGTGACGCAAAACACGGAACGCAGAGCCCGGTCCTGTCATTCTCCCGGGGAGAGTGGCGCGACTTCATCGGACGAGCCAAGAAGGGCGAATTCGATCTGCTGTGACGGTTAGACGCCGGTGGTCCGGCCGCCCCGCGCGGGCGCGCCGGGGACCGCCGGCGGGCGAGCCGGGTCGCCCGGACGGCGGGAACACCGCCCCCGGAACCCGGCTCGTCGCCTTCTCCCCCGAAACCCTGGGCCTACCTCGCCCCATCGGCCCCACCGGCCCCATCCGGCCGTCTGTGACCACCCGTTTCAGGCGATCTTGTTACCTTGTGCTTGAGCACCGGCAGCGCGGCCGCGGGCACAGCTGACTTTCGAGGCAGGAGCCGGAATGAGTTTCGATGCGACAACGCCCGCCCGATGGAGGAGGAGCGCTCGATGCGGCGCCAGCAACGGATGTGTCGAGGTCGCGCGAAACGGTGGCGGGACGGTCGCGGTGCGCGACGGCGTGCGCGCCGCCGACGGCGGCCGGGAGCGGCTGGTGTTCGACGCCGCGGAATGGCGCCGGTTCACCATCGAGGCCAAGGACGGCCGATTCGACCGCATTTGAGAATTCCATTCCCATTGGGAATCTCAAATTGACCTCCCGGCCGGGCGGTCAGGCCAGGCGCACGCCCTTCGGAACGGCCTGGACTGGCGTGCGCAACCGCCGGGCCGTGAGCCATACCGCACCGCCCGCGAGGGCGAGGTCGAAGGCCAGTCCGAATGGCCACACGGGCGCCTTCTCCGAGCGGTAGGCGCCGCCTGCGCGGATGTCGCGAACCCCGCGGCTCAGCTGGCCCAGCGGGTCGTTGCGCTGCGACCGGGTGTACAGCAGCACGTCGCCGGACCGGACCGTGGCGCCGGGCAGCCTCGGCGCGGCGTCGGCCAGCACCACGACCGGGTTGGGCGCGAGGAGCCACCAGACGCGGTCGGTGCGGTCGGGGGCGTAGTCGCCCGGTCCCGGCGGCGCGGAGGCGAGCGGGACCGCGATCGTGAACAGCAGCGGCGTTCCGACGATCAGCCCGAACACCGTCAGGTACGACAGCAGCACCGAGGTGACGCTGCGCGCGAGCAGCGCCGACCAGCACTGCGACACGGCGCAGACCACGCCGATCAGCAGGCCGGTGACCAGCAGCGTGACCAGGGCCCGCCACGGGCCGACCGCGCCCTCGGCGACCGGCCACAGCACCGACGGCAGGGTCAGCAGCAGCGCCAGCAGGCCCGTCCCCCAGGCCGCCGCCAGCTTGCCGAGCGTGATCTCCGCGGGCGTGAGCCGGGTCACCTGGAGCGTCGCCAGCGTGCCCCGCTCCCGGTCGCCGTTGACCGTCTGCCCGCCGAGCGCCGGCGTGACCAGCAGCGTCAGCACCAGCACGCCGAGCAGCACCCCGCCGAACATCGGCACGCCCGCCGACCCACGGGAGGTGACGTGCTCGGACTCCAGCGTGAGCCGGTACATCAGCCCGAGCCCGTTGACCACCGCGAACCAGACCGCGAGCAGCGCCTTCCAGCGGCCCGCCCGCAGCCGCGTCCTGATCTCCTGCCGTGCCACCAGCCCGATCCCGCGCGCGGTCATCGGCCGCTCACCTCCGGTTCTCCGTCATCGCCAGGTACGCCGACTCCAGCGCGCCGCCGGCCGGCGCGAACCCGCTGACCGGGACGCCCCGCGCGACCAGCGCGGCCAGCAGCCCTGCGGCCTCGGCCTCGGTGAACGGCCCGGCCTCGGCGCCGCCCGGCAGGTCGCGGACGGGCTCGGGCC
>NZ_CAACVB010000480.1 GCF_900659635.1 Actinomadura roseirufa
CGGGGCCGCCGGGGCTGAGGTGCGCGAACCCCGCCGCGCCGCCCGCGCCGACCTCCGCCAGCCCCGCCCAGGCCGCGCTGAGGATCGCCGGGACCGCGTCGGCCAGGATCTCGGCGCCGCGCTCCGGGAACGCCGCGACCTGCCCGATCACGGCCGCGTCCGGGAACGCGCCGCGCGGCTCGCCCGTCGGCCAGATCCCCTCGACCGCCACGCCCGGCACCGAGCCGAGCCCGTCCCGCAGCCGCTCGACGCACGCGCCCGCGGGCCACAGGACGGTGAAGTCGTCCAGCGCCCGGCCGTCGCCGCGCTCGAGCACGGCCATCTGCACGACGTCCGCCCCCGCGGCGCCCAGGGTGCGCGCCACCCGCCCGAGCGACCCCGGGCGGTCCGGCAGGCGGACACGGATTCGTAGCGACATCGGCCACCTCCTGTATCCGGCTGACGACACCAGAATGGCCGGAATGCGTTTCCATGGTGTTACCCGCGCGTGTCGGCGCTGGGAAACCGGTGCTGGAACGTGAGGCAGGGGTCAAACTAGAGTCCATTGAAGGTCAACCACAGATCTACCGTCGCAAGCCGCCTCACCATTAAGGTAACTGCACGTGTCGATGGACCGGGATCGCCCAGTCAGCGACGGCCCTGGAAACGAGCCGGGGCCGGCGCCCGCCGCCGAGCCCGTCACCGTGCCCGTCCACGACCCCGCCGAACCCGGAGGGCCGGCCGCGCGGGATCGGGACGCGCCCGAGCGCGACACGGAGGGTGACGCGGAAGGCGGCACGACAGGCGGCGGAAGCGGCGCGGAGAACGGCACCGCGGACGGCGGCGGCGCCTTCCACGCCGAGGTCAGGGACGCCCTCGCCGGGCTCTCGGCCCGGCTCGACCGCGAGCACGAGCGCGCCGCGCACCGCGAGGCGGTCATCGACCGGCTGCACGAGGAGAACCAGCGGCTCCGCCGCGGCGAGCTGCACACCGTCCTCGAACCCGTCCGCGCCGCGCTGTTCCGCCTGCACGACCAGGCGCGCCGCGAGTCGGACCGGCTCACCGGAGCCGACGGCGGCGACCCGCCCGGCCCCCGGCAGACCGCGCTGCTACTGGAGGCGGTCGCCGACGACGTCGCCGACGCGCTCGCCCGCCTCGGGGTGGAGCGTTTCACCGCCGAGCCCGGCGACCCCTACGACCCGTCCCGGCACCGGCCGGTCGCGGTCACCGCCGTCTCCGAGCCCGCGCGGGACGGCACCGTGGTGACCGTCCAGTCCGACGGGTTCGAGCAGGGCGGCAGGATCCTGCGCAAGGCGGCGGTCAGCGTCGGCAGGCACGGCGGCGCGACGGGCGGCAAGGACCGCGACACGACCGGCGGCAAGGACCGCGGCACGACGGCCGGCACGACGGACGGTACGGGGGGCGACACGGCGGGCGACTCCGCGGCCGCCGTCAGGACCGGGTCAAGTCGCCACCGCGCGGCCGGGCGCGGCGAGACGATGAACACGGCACTCGGCACCGACAGGTGAGAGGGACATGGCTGTCTACGGGATCGACCTCGGAACCACGTACTCGTGCATTGCCTCCATCGACGATGTGGGACGGCCCGCGGTCCTGCGCAACCTGGAGGGCACCGACACCACCCCCTCGGTGGTGTACTTCGAGACCGGCGACAACGTCGTCGTCGGCGCCACGGCCAAGGACACCGCCGTCCTCGCCCCCGACCACGTCGTCAGCCTGGTCAAGCGCGACATGGGCCGGGACGTGACCCGTCCCATCCACGGGATCGACTTCACGCCCGAGGAGCTGTCGGCGTTCATCCTGCTGAAGCTCGCGACGGACGCGCGCACCACCACCGGCGAGGAGACCCGGGACGTGGTGATCACCGTCCCGGCCTACTTCGGCGCCGCCGAGCGCGACGCGACCCGCAAGGCGGGCCGGATCGCCGGGCTCAACGTCATCGACATCGTCTCCGAGCCGATCGCCGCGGCGATCACCTACGGCGTGCTGAACCCCGACGCCGACCGCACGATCCTGGTCTACGACCTCGGCGGCGGCACGTTCGACACCACGGTCATCGCGCTGCGCGGCGGGCACATCGAGGTGGTCTGCACCGACGGCGACCACGAGCTCGGCGGCGCCGACTGGGACGCGCGGCTCGTCGAGCACCTCGCCGAGCGGTTCCGCGCCGAGCATCCCGACGCCGGCGACCCCCTGGACGACAAGCAGACCGAGCAGCAGCTGCGCCGCGACGCCGAGGACGCCAAGAAGGCCCTCACCGCGCGGACCGCGCACACCGTCCGGGTCATGCACGGCGGCCGGGTCGCCTCCGTCGAGGTGACCCGCGAGCGGCTGGAGGAGCTGACCCGCGACCTCCTCGACCGCACCGTCGAGATCACCGGGCGGACCCTCGCGACCGCCGCCGACAAGGGCGTGCACGACTACGACGACCTCGTGCTGGTCGGCGGGTCCACCAAGATGCCGGTGGTCGCCGCCCGGCTGGAGACCGAGCTCGGCCTCGCGCCGCGGCTGCAGGACCCCGACCTCGCCGTCGCCAAGGGCGCCGCCCTGTACGCCTTCGAGGAGACCTACCGGCGCCTCGTCCGGGAGGGCGCCGCCGAGCGCGCCGAGGAGATGGCCAGCCGCGCGGGGCTGTCGGCCGAGCAGCGGCGGCAGATCGCGGGGCGGCAGATCAGGACCGTGGCCTCGCACGCGTTCGGCATCGTCGTCGTCGACCGCGACAGCGGCGCCGAGCACGTCGCGCACCTCGTCCACGCCAACGAGGAGCTGCCCGCCGCGACCACCGAGGACTTCTTCACCGTCTACGACGACCAGACCTCCGCCGACATCCGGGTGATGGAGCAGGCGGGCAGCGTCGAGTCGGCCGAGCTGCTGGACAACACCGAGATCGCCACCGGGGAGATCCGCGTCCCGCCGGGCAAGAAGGCCGGCTGGCCGATCGAGGTGACGTTCGCCCTCGACGCCTCCGGCCTGCTGAACGTCACCGCCGTGGAGAAGGAGACCGGCGAGCGGCTGGAGCTGAAGGTGGACGTCGGCGGCATGTCCGAGGAGGAGGTCGAGCGCTCCCGGAAGGCCCTCTCCCGGGTCCAGGTCAGCTGACGACGGGCGTCCCGTGACGTTCGACGACGACTACCGGCGGGAGGTGCTGGAACCCGCGCGGGCGGCGGGCGACCAGCCGCCCGAGGACCTGGACCGCGCGGGCGGCCATGAGCATCGCGGGCGTGACCGCGAGCCCGCCCGCCAGGCAGGCGAGGCCGAAGAGCAGCAGCCCGAAGACGAACAGGC
>NZ_CAACVB010000481.1 GCF_900659635.1 Actinomadura roseirufa
GCCGGGGCGAGGACCTCGTTGTCGAAGGTGGGGTCGGTCGCGGGCCCGGCGGGCGGGCAGGTCACGGGGTCCTCCGCGCGAGCCGCGGCGGCCACGCCGAGGCTGACCAGCGACGAGACGAGCTGCGACCGCCGCTCGTCCATCAGGGCCATCGAGCCGAGCACCGCCAGCAGCGCCGCGACGACGAGCCAGCTGAGGTAGGGGAACAGCCACATCCGGTAGGTGAGGCCCCCCGGGTCCTCGCGCCGCAGCCGGGCCCGCAGCCGCAGCTGGGACAGCATGATCGACAGGTAGACGAAGGCGAGCACGCTGCCGACGGAGTTCATCAGGAACGTGAACACCCGGTCCGGTGAGGTGTAGGAGGCCACGACCGCGGCCCACGCGGCGACCGTCCCGAGCAGGATCGCCCGGACGGGGACGCCGCGGCGGTTGAGCCGCACGAGCGCGGCGGGCGCGTCGCCGTCCCGGGTGAGGACGTACAGCATCCGGGACGAGGCGTAGATCGCCGAGTTCAGCACCGACAGGACGGCGGTGAGGATGACCGCCTGCATCACGGTGCCCGCGGCGGGCACGTCGAGCCGGTCGAGGGCGCTGACGAACGGGCTGGTGAGGACCCGGGCGTCGTCCCACGGCAGGATCGCCACCACCAGCAGGATCGACAGCACGTAGAACAGCGCGACCCGCCACAGCACGTTCCCGGTGGCCCGCGCGACGGCCCGGCCGGGCTCGGCGCTCTCCGCCGCGGCGATGGTGACGATCTCCGTCCCGCCGAAGGCGAACATGACGGCGACGATCGCGGTGAACACCGACCGCGGCCCGTTCGGCGCGAACCCGCCGTGCCCGGTGAGGGTGTGCGAGCCGCCCGGGGCGTCCGGCCACAGGCCGAGGACGTAGAGGGAGCCGAGGACGAGGAACACCAGGATCGCCGCGACCTTGATCGAGGCGAACCAGAACTCGAACTCGCCGAACGAGCGGACGGAGACGAGGTTGACCGCCGTCATCACCAGCAGCAGCGCGGCGGCGAGCGTCCACTGCGGCAGCCCGACCCACTCGCGCAGGATCGCGGCCCCGGCGACCGCCTCCGCGCCGACGAGGATGACGTACATGTACCAGTAGATCCAGCCGGTCGTGAACCCGGCGAACGGCCCGAGCGCCATCCGCGCGTACCCGGCGAGCGACCCGGCGACCGGGCGAGCCACCACCATCTCGCCCAGCGCCCGCAGCACGCAGAGCACGAGCACCCCCGCGGCCGCGTACGACAGCACGGCGGCGGGCCCGGCGGCCCTGATCACGGCGCCGCTGCCGACGAACAGGCCGGCCCCCACCGCGCCGCCGATGGCGAGCATCGTCATGTGGCGGCGGCGCAGCCCCGACCGCAGGCCGCCTTCCTCGGTGGTCTCGGACATCGCTCCAGGTGCTCCGATGGTCGGCGAGGGGACGGATCCACAGTAGATGACCGGGGCGGAGCCACCTGGCCGTACGCTGTGGGCCTGCGCTTGGAAGGGGTGTCGTGGGAGAGACATTGCATGTGGCCGAGGACGTTCTCGGGCCGGGGTACGAGGCCCTGGAACTGCCCCTCGGCCGGGACGCCGAGGGCGAGGTCGTGGCGACGCTCGTGCGGCGGCGCGGCACCGAGCCGTCCCGCCGGGCGGTGCTCTACCTGCACGGGTTCATCGACTACTTCTTCCAGCGGCACCTGGCCGACTTCTACGTGGACCTCGGCTTCGACTTCTACGCCCTCGACCTCCGCAAGTACGGGCGGTCGCTGCGTCCCCACCAGACCCCGAACCTGATCGGGAGCCTGTCGGAGTACTTCCCGGAGATCGACGAGGCGGTGCGGATCGTCCGCGAGGTGGACGGCCACCGCACGCTGCTGCTCAACGGCCACTCCACCGGCGGGCTGATCGCCGCCCTGTGGGCGGACCGGGTGCGCGGGCGCGGGCTCGTCGACGGGCTTTTCCTCAACAGCCCGTTCCTCGACCTCAACGCACCGGCCGTCGCGCGCGTGCTCGGCACCGGGCTGGCTCACGCGCTGCGTCCTCGCTTCCCGACGGCGACGCTCCCGGCGGGGGTGAGCGAGCGCTACATGCGCAGCCTCCACCATGACCACGAGGGCGAGTGGGACTTCGACCTGGCGTGGAAGCCGCTGCGGGGCTTCCCGGTGCGCGCGGCGTGGCTGGCGGCGGTGCGGCGGGGGCAGCGGCGCCTGCACGCCGGGCTGGACATCGACGTGCCGGTGCTGGTGATGGCCTCGGCGCGCAGCGTCCGGCCCACGCGCCGGGCGCCGGACGTGGCCGGCGCCGACGCGGTCCTGGACGTCGAGCACATCGCGCGGTGGGCGCCGCGGCTCGGCCGGCACGTCACGCTCGTCCGGATCGACGGCGGGCTGCACGACCTCGTCCTGTCCGCCGAGCCCGCCCGCGCGCGGGTCTTCGCGGAGCTGGCCCGCTGGACGCGCGGTCACCTGCCCGGCGGCTGAGGGCCCGCGCGGGCCCCGGCTAGCCTCGGATCTTCGACATGTCGAAGTCGTCGAAGTCGGCGACGATCTGCTGCGCCGGGTTGCCGCCCCGCTCGATCTGGATCCCGGCCCAGCCGTTGCCGAGCGGCCCGTCGCCGTCGGTGCGGTCGATGACCCGCTCGCCGTTCACCCAGAGCCGCAGCCGGTTCCTCTTCCCGCCGTCCCGGCCCTCACAGGCGACCTGCAGCTTGTTGGGGCCCTTCGCCGAGAAGCCCGGGACGTCGTCGACGTCGGCGAGCTCCTTGGTGCCCTGGTCGCCGCCGGCCTTGCGGAGCAGCGCTCCCTTGCCGTCCTTGCGCACCAGGAAGGCGTACTGCCGCTTGCCGTCGTCGTTCGCGCGGCACAGCAGGCCGAACACGCCGTCCGGCGGCCCCTGCGCGACGGTGACGGTGACGGTCACGAGCACCGGGTCGGGGATCTCGTCGGCCTTGTCCCTGGGCACCCACCGGCCGCGCGTGGCGCTGCCCGCGTCGGTCTCCAGCCGGTACCCGCCGTCCTTGTAGCCGAACTGGCCGGTGAAGGGACTGCCGCCTCCCCAGCCCGAGTTCGCGTTGGAGAAGTCGTCGCTGAAGGCGGTGGCGAGGTCGCCGGGCGGGCCGTCCGAGCCGCGGGCGGAGAACGCGACGGCGGCGGCCACGGCGAGCGCGGCGACGGCGGCGGCGCCGATGAGCAGCGGACGGCGCGGCGGGCCGCCGGACCGCCCG
>NZ_CAACVB010000482.1 GCF_900659635.1 Actinomadura roseirufa
CGTGCCGAGGCGCAGCGCCGGCCGACCCCGCGGGGGAGCCCGCCGGCTCCGGCGGGGCGTTCAGCGGCCTCAGGACGGGAGCGGGGGGAGTTCCCGGCGGCGGGACGGGGGCCGGGGGCCATGCGGCCGGAGGGCGGGCGTTCGGCGCGGGGCCGCCGACGATCAGGCGGTCGCCTTCATCGCGGGCGGGCCGGTCCGGGGCCTCCCGCGGCATCGGCTTGGTGCGCGAGTGCTCCGGGACGACCCGTTCAGAGGGAAGAGCCTCGTTCACGGCAATGTCGGGCCGGGTGTCGGCGAAAGGGGAAGCGGGGTTCGCGTCCACGACCGGATGCGGGTCCGTGCTGGTCGAGTCGGCGGGGGCGGGAGACAAGGGCGGCAGGCTGTCCGCCGGGGACGCCGTGATCGGCGGGGCGTAGGCGGCGCTCACCCGCGCGTGGGCCAGCAACCACCGCTCGCGTTCGTCCTGGACGAGCCCGCACGCGGTCACCAGCGCCAAGACCACCTCGCGGCGCGGCAGCACCTCGCCTCCGAGCAGCCCGGCGAGCCCCGCCGGAAGCAGGACGCCGGTCGCCCAGACGCGCTCCTCCAGCTCCGGGATCGGCAGCCCGGACCACTGCTGGAGGCGGCGCAACAGGGACAGGAACTCGGCGGGGGTCGCCGCGCCGTCCGGCTGCGGAACCGCCCTGGGAACCGGCACTGGAGTCCTCCCCGGACCGGGAACGCGTGATTTCGTGGGCATCGTAGCGATCTCCTCGGGCGAAGTGGCTAATGTTCGCTATGCGGTCACTTGACTTGATCCATGGCGCCACCGGTCCGGCGCACGTCCGGCGCATGTGAGAGGGAGGGCCCTGCGATGCCGCGCTCCGGCGAGCCGTCCCCGCGGGCTCTGCGGCGTTCCGTGGAGACGCGCATCGGGACGACGTTCGTGCTTCTGATGCAGGTGCGGGTGCTCGTCGTCGGGGTCACCGTGCTGGTGGACGAGCGGGTCCGCGGCGATCCCCTGGCGCTCGGCGTGCTCGCCTTCGCCGCGCTGGCCTCGGGAGTGGTCCTGGCGGGCTGGGAGCGGGTCGTGCCGCGGCTGTTCGAGCAGCCCGCGCTGCTGGCCTTCGACGTGCTCATCGGCTACGCGGTGCTCCAGGTCGGCGGGATCTTCGGCCCGTACTTCCTGGTCACCGTGGTCGCCGCCGGCCTGGCCGGGCTGCTGTACCGGTGGCCGGTCACCGCGCTGCTGTGCGCCCAGCAGACCGTCCTGTACTACACGGCGCTGTACCGCGGCGAGGCGGGCGGCGGCATGCCGGGCGCCGCGGTGCCGCTGCTGGTGGCGCTGCCCGCCTTCTACCCGATCGGCGCGCTGGTCGGCACCGTGCTGCGCCGGCTGTTCGACGAGCACGCGGCGGCCGAGGAGGACCGCTGGCGGATGGAGGCGCAGGCCATGGCCGCCGACGAGCGGACCCGGCTGGCCCGGGAGATGCACGACTCGCTGACCGCGACGCTCGCCGGGATCGCGCTGTCGGCGACCGGCCTGCCCGCCTGGGTGCGCCGGTCGCCCGAGCGCGCCGAGACCGAGGCGCGGCGCATCGCCACCGCCGCGCAGGTCGCGACCCGGGAGGCCCGCTCCCTCATCGCGGAGCTGCGCGAGGACGCCGTCCAGCTCCCGCTGGGCGAGGCCGTGGGGAGGATGGCGGTGGAATGGGAGCGTTCCGCGGGCGTCCCGGTGCACGTGGACGCCGACCCGGAGGCCGACCTGCCGCTGCGCGCCAGGCACGAGCTGGTGACGATCGTGCGGGAGGCGCTGGAGAACGTCCGCCGGCACGCCGGCGCGACGCGCGTCGAGATCGAGGTGGGCGTCGAGGCGGGCACCGCCGCCGGTGACGGCGACGGGGACGTGCTGGAGGCGCGCGTGCGCGATGACGGCCGGGGCCTGCCGGCCCGGCCCGGCGGGGACGGCTGGCTGGACGAGCTCGCCCGTGACGGCCACTACGGCCTCGTCGGCATGCACGAGCGGGCCCAGCGGGTGGGCGGGCGACTGGTGGTGTCCTCGGCCTCCGGCGCCGGCACCACCATCACGGTGCGGATGCCGGTGGCCGGGCCGGGTACCGAGCCGGTCCACGCGGCTCTCGGGAGGGGATGATGGACGGCGCCGAGCGTTACCGAGTCATGATCGTGGACGACAACGCCTTCATCCGCGCCGGGCTCGCCTCCGCGCTGGAGGCGACCGACGACATCGAGGTGGTCGGCGAGGCCGCCGACGGCCACGCGGCCGAGGAGCTGGCGTGGCGGCTGGTGCCCGACGTCGTGCTGCTGGACGTGCGGATGCCGCGCGCCGACGGGATCAGCGCCGCGGCGGTGCTCAGCCGCGTCAGCCGCGTCATCATGCTGACGCAGGTGGAGGAGCCGGACGTGGTACTGGCGGCCGTCCGCAACGGAGCCGTCGGCTACCTCGTCCACAACACCTTCACCGTGGACGAGCTCGCCGCGGCCGTCCGGGACACGGTGCGGCACCGGGCCCACCCCCTCTCGCACGCGGCCAGCGCCGCCCTGATCGACGCCGCGCGGACCGGGCGGCCCGCCGCGCCCGCCGCCGACGCGGCCGAGCGGCGCGCCCGGTTCGGGCTCTCGGCCCGCGAGATCCAGGTCATGGATCTGATCGTGCGCGGCCTTGCCAACCAGGACATCGCGGCCAAGCTATTTCTCACCGAGAAAACCGTCAAGAACTACATCAATCGCATTTATGCGAAGTTGGACGCACCGAACCGGGCGACGGCCATCGTCACCTGGATCGGGATGCCTCCACAGGGCTGACCTGCGCTTCCGCATTGGGGTCCCCGCCTGTTCCGGGTAGGGCCCTAGGGCCCTACGGCGCCGTGCGCCGGCTCCGTAGCGTTCCGGTCGTAAGCGGGACGTCGAAGAAAAGCGGGCCTTGCCGGCCCCATTTCGCCGGGCCGCCGTATTCGGTCTCGTCCTGGAGGTTGATCGTGCAATTGCCGACCCGGAACAGAATGGCCCTGGTCGCCGGCGGCGTCCTGGCGGCCGGCATCTCGGTCGCGGCGGCCGTGCAGGGCGGGGCCGGGGACCCGGGTCGTTCCGCCGCCCCGGCAGGCGCGCTGGAGCGATCCGCTCCGGCCGTCGCGGCCGGCGGCACGGGCCGGCC
>NZ_CAACVB010000483.1 GCF_900659635.1 Actinomadura roseirufa
GGGGCGGGCGCCGTCCGGCGGCGACTCCGTCGGCTGGCGGCGCGGCCGCTCCTTCCTCGACGGCGCCGGCGACGGGTTCCGCGACCTGGAGGTCCAGCCGGGCCTGTGGGGCGGCTTCAGCGAGCTGCGCGACGGCCCCGCGTTCGGCCTCGTCGGCTCCTACGAGCGCGTCGCCGCCTCGCTCGACGAGCTCATCGCCCTCGGCGTGGACGCGTTCATCCTCGCCGGGATCCCCCACCTGGAAGAGGCGCGCCGCGTCGGCGAGCACGTACTTCCCCTCCTGAAAGGACGGCCGGCATGACGACACGCGTCGGATACTTCCCGCAGAACAACTCGCTGTGGACGCTCCGCCACCGCGGCATCCTGGAACGCTCGATCCCGGACGTGACGTGGGTCGACCTCCGCGACCTGCCCGCGGGCCCGCGGCCCGACCCGCGCCACGAGCTGCCCTCACTGCACAGCGATCACCTCTTCGACGGCGGCTACGACTTCATCGGCACCGGCTCCACCCCTCCCGTGACCGCGCAGGGCAGGGGACACGACATCGTCTACGTCGCGATCTCCGGGCCCCGGCACGAGAACGGGCGCCTCGTCGTCCACGCCGACTCCGGGATCGACGACGTCCGCGGGCTCAAGGGGCGCAAGGTCGCGCTGGGGCACGGTTCCTGGCAGACCACCCTGGTCCTGCTCGCGCTGGAGAAGGCCGGGCTGAGCTGGTCCGACATCGAGCCGGTGGACGCCTACGAGGACGCCGCCCGCCGCTTCCTCGACCGCGAGGTGGACGCCTGGGTCGGCTCCTATCCCTTCCTGACGGACGTGGAGGCCCGGGCCGAGACGCGCGACCTCGTCCCGACCGAGTCGCTGTTCACCCACCGCTCGCTCTGGTTCACCGGGCGGGCCTGGGCCGAGGAGCACACCACCGAGCTGACCGCCATCGTGCACGCCCTCCAGGAATCGGACCGGTGGGTCCAGGACCACTACCGGGAGGCCGCCGCGCTGTTCCCCGGCCAGACCCAGGACGCGTGGGAGCACGCGCTGCGCACCCGTCCCTGGGGCCTGCACCCGGTGACCCCCGAGTTCGTCGCCGAGCAGCAGCACGCCGCCGACCTCTTCCACGCCGCCGGCCTTCTCGACCGGCCCGTCCGGGTCGCCGACGCCGTCGTCCCCGAGATCAACTCCATCGTCGAACAGAGTCGCTGACATGCACAGGATCCGTTTCGCCGTCCCGCTCGCACTGGCCGTCCTCCTGGCCGCGGGCTGCGGCCGCGCGGGAGACGGCGCGAGCGGCGCCGCGTCCCCGTCCGGCGCGAAGAACGAGGCCGCCGTCAAGGCCGCCAAGGACTTCCTCGCCCCCTACACCGGCAAGGCCGACGCCTGGAAGGGCCCCGCCTCGTCGCCGCCCGCGGCCAAGAACAAGACCATCGTCTTCCTCAACCGCTACACCTTCAGCGAGACCAACTCCTACGTCATCAGGACGGCGCGCCAGGCGGCCGCCGCGCTCGGCTGGAAGTTCGTCGCGCTGGACGTCAGCAAGGACTTCGACGCCGGGGTCACCCAGGCCGTCGCGATGAAGCCGGACGGCCTGTTCAGCCAGGTCACCGAGGGCGACACCGACGTCAAGGCGCTGCAGCGCATCGCCGAGTCGAAGATCCCGCACGTGGAGTTCACGGTCGGCACCACCGACTACAACAAGAACAACCCCGGGATCACCCACATCGTCGACTACCACTTCTACGAGCAGGGGCAGATCGCCGCGGCCCAGGCCGTCGTCGAGACGGGCGGCGACGCCCGGCTCGGGCTGTTCCGGGCGGCCCCCAACTCCTCCAACCGGCAGGAGATCCAAGGCATCAAGGACTACTTCGCCAAGTACGGCGGCGGCAAGATCGCCAAGGACAACGTCATCGCCGACAACGTCATCGGCACGCCGCGGCTCGGCCAGGCCGCCGTCGCGTTCCTGCAGGGCAACCCGCAGGTCAACGTGGTCTGGCACGAGTTCGACGGGATCGCGCTCGGGGCCGTCCCCGCGCTCAAGGCGGCCGGCCTGTCGAAGATCCCGCAGATCTCGCACGAGGGCGACGCGCCCAACCTCGACTTCGTCCGCGGCGGCGCCGGGCAGGTCGCCGACGTCGCGGTGTCCTACGGCTGGGCGACCTGGGCCGCGTTCGACGCCTTCAACCGCCTCTTCAACAAGGTCCAGCCGCCCGCGGACGACGGCATCCCCGTCCGCGTCCTGACCAAGGACAACCTGCCGCCCGCCGGGCAGCGCTTCGAAGGCGACCTGGACTACGCGGCCCAGTACAAGAAGCTCTGGGGAGTCGGCTGACATGGGCGCGGACGAGGCGGCGGCCGACGCGGCCGGCGGGATCGCGCTGCGGGTGCGGGGGCTCGGCAAGAGCTTCGGCCGCAACCGCGTGCTGTCCGGCCTGTCGTTCGCGCTGCGGGCCGGGGCGGTCACGGCGCTGCTCGGCGAGAACGGCTCGGGCAAGTCCACCCTGGTCAAGATCCTCGCCGGGGTGCACGCCCCGGATCCCGGGGACGCGCGGCTGGTGGTCGGCGGCACCGCCGAGCCGCTGCCGCTGACCCCCGAGCGCGCCCACGCCGCTGGCCTGCGCTTCCTGCACCAGGACCTCGGCCTGGTCGAGGAGCTGACCGTCGCCGACAACATCGCGCTGGCCGGCCGCGCCGGCGGGGTCGGCCCGGCCCGCCGCCGGGCTGAGGAGCGGGCCGCCGCCGCGCTGCTCGCGCCGTTCGCCGGGGCGGTCCCGGCCGGGGCGTACGTCGCCGACCTCGCGATGTCGGAACGGTCCATGGTCGCGGTCGCTCGGGTCATGGGCGACGTCCCGGCGGGCCGCCCGCCGGTGGTGTTCCTGGACGAGCCCACCGCCGCGCTCGCCGCCGGCGACGTCGCCCGGCTGTTCGCCGCCGTCCGGGCGCTGTGCGCCGGGGGCGCGGCGGTCGTGCTGATCTCGCACCGGCTGGAGGAGGTCCTGGAGATCGCCGACCACGTGCTGGTGCTGCGCGACGGGGAACTGGTCGCCGACCGGCCCGCCGCCGGGCTCACCGCCGGTGAGCTGGCCGAGCTGATGACCGGCCGCCCGGTCGCCGCCGGTCCGGCCGGCGAGATCGGAAGAGCACACGTCTG
>NZ_CAACVB010000484.1 GCF_900659635.1 Actinomadura roseirufa
GCCCGGCGGGCGCCCGCCCGGCGCCGGTCACCAGGTCTCCTTCCGCGGGTCGCGCATGGTGCCGTGCAGCGCGAGCAGCTCCTCGGACGTGAGCGAGGCGCACCGTTCCAGGATCCGCCTGGCGCGCGGGTCGGTCGCCGCCATCTCGCGCCGCTCGTCCTCGGTGAGGCCGAGCACGCTCGCGATGAGCAGCCGGTCGATCTCGGTGCCGTCGAACAGGTCGCCGGGGCTCTCCGGCGACACCTGCGGCCAGTCGTACAGGACGATCGGCGCGGCGAGCATCGCGCCCCGGTCGCCGGGCGTGCCCGCCAGCACCGGCCAGAGCCCGTCGCCGCGGCATCGCGCCGCGGCGTCCGCCAGCCGGGCAGGCGGGTCCGTCGGCGACACGAACGCGCCGCCGCCGGACGCCGTCGCCACGACGTGGGCGCACAGCAGCCCGGCGCTGACGGCCGTCTCCCGGTCGTCGGCGACGCCGGTGTTGACGATCTCGACGCGGAGCCGGACGGCGTGCTCCTCCACCGGCACGGCGGAGATCTCGATCGTCCCGCGCAGCGCCCCCCAGCTCCGGACGAACCGCAGCCCGGCGCCGTCCTCGTTCCCGGACACACCGCGATTCCCGGGCACACCGCCGTTCCCGGACACGCCGCCGTTCCCGGACATACCGCCGTTCCCCGCCGCGCCGCCCCTCGCGGCCGCGCCGCCCTTCGCGGACACGCCGCCGGTCCCAGACACGCCACCCTTCGCGGACACGCCACCCTTCGCGGACACGCCGCCGTTCCCGGACACGCCGCCATTCCCGGCCGCGCCGCCGTTCCCGAACACACTGCCATTCCCGGACATACCGCCGGTCCCGGCCGCGCCGCCCTTCGCGGACACGCCGCCGGTCCCCGATTCGCCGCCGTCGCCGGTGGGGATCGGCTGCTCGGCGCGGCCCGCCGCCACGGCGACCGGCAGCCGGACGGGCGCGTGCAGCAGCCGCGCCACCGGGAGGGGCCCGCTCGCGATCTCGCGTTCGCGCGCCTCCTGCCAGGTCAGGAACGCCTCGTCGCCCACGTGGACCTCGTCCAGGCGCTCGTCGCCCAGCATGACCTGCCGGTCCACGGCGTGCAGGAACCGGACGGCGACGTCCACGCTCACGCCCGGCGCGTCCGGGCCGTCCGGGCCGTCGGGCCCGTCCGGGCCGCCCGGCGCCTCCAGCAGGAACTCGGCCGACGCCGCCGACCGATCGCCCACCCGGCCGGCGTGCGGACCCGGGAAGACCCCGCCGATCGTCCACCGCTGCCGGTTCTTCAGCGCCGACCGGCGGTAGGGCCACAGCAGGTAGCCCTCGTACAGCACCGCGTCGACGATCGCCCTCACCGGATCCATGGGCCCCGCTTCTCCTCTCCCGCGCCCGCCGGCTCGGCGGCGCGCAGCAGGTCGTCCACCGTGTCGTCGAAGGAGGCCAGCGCCCGCCGGGCCCGGTAGGCGGCCAGCCTGCCGAAGCGCTCCTCGTCCAGCCGCAGCCACCGGGCCGAGCCGTAGTAGCGGTCCATCAGGTCCCGCCACACGCCGACCGGCAGCCGCCCCGTCGCCTCGTACCGCCACGAGATCTGCCCGGTGCGCAGCGCGCCGCCCTCGTCGGGGTAGAACACCGTGCCGCTGAACGACAGGTCGATGGGCACGTCCCCGTCCCGCAGCGCGTGCAGGTACTGGTCGGCGGCCACCTGCATGTCGTGCCCGCACGGCAGGCCGAGGGTCAGCTCCGTCGCGCCGCGGAACGCGGGCACCGTGTCGGTGATCCGCGCCCAGGTCAGCCCGTGCAGCGACCGGTCCCACAGCTCCGGCGCGCCGAACACGCCGACGAGCCGCTCCTGCTCGTCCTCGCCGTAGCCGCGCCGCGCCGCCGCGATGCTGACGACGGTGGTCAGCAGCACGCACTGGACGGGCCCGCCGTCCTGGCGCCGCAGCCCCACCCGCAGGTGCAGCGTCGGCGTCGCCGTGAACCGGGCCGGCTCGACGCCGAGCAGGTCCAGCGCGAGGTCGGGCGTCCCGCTCATGGCGGCGACAGGTTCGGCATGCCGGGCAGGATCGGGTCGTGCCCGCGCGGATTGATCCCGGTGGACCTCGCCGCCGTCGAGGTGCCGTCCGGCAGGTGGCCCGGCTGCTTCTCGTAGTTGCCCACGCTGTTGCCCTCGCGGACGCCCGAGGTGTGCGACGGTTTGTCGGTCGTCACGTCGGGCCTGCCAACCTTGATCATGGTTTGCCCCTCATCTCGTCGAAGAACCCCGCGATGCGGGCCCACACCGCGTCGCCGCCGCCGAACCCGGTCCAGTGCTCGCGCAGCAGCGCGGTGAGCCGGTAGCAGTCGTCGAGCGGCAGGATCCAGTGCTCGGCGGCGTCCCGCGCCCGGTGGACGACCAGCGCCTCCACCTCGGGGCGCAGCTCCGCCAGGACGGGGTTGGCGTCCGTGACGCGCCGCCAGCTCACCGGGTGCACGTCCGCGCGCAGCGCCCCGGCGGGGCTCGGGTAGCGGGCCGCCACCGCGCCGTCCCCGGCCAGGACGAAGAACGCCAGGTCGACCGGCACGCCGAGGCCCGCCCACAGCGTGCCGTCGAGCCGGAACCCGGGCAGCGGCCGGCGCTCACGCGGGACGAGCCGGTAGTGCCGCCCGCCCGCGCCCTGGTCGTCGAACAGCACCGTGCACGCGGTGCACGCGCACAGCAGCTCGCCCGCGGCGAGGTCGAGCAGGTGCCGGTGGCCGCGCGGCAGCGGTTCGGCGCACAGCTCGCACCACTCGGCGTCGGCGTGCTTCCCCGCGATGCCGCCGAGGACGGCCTCGGGAGCGTCCCCAGCCGTCTCGCCCGGCATGTCCCCCGCCGTGTCCCCCTCTGTTTCCCCCTCGGTGTCCTGTGCCTTCCGCGCGGCGCGCGCGGCCAGCGCCGCCAGCAGCGGCGTGTCCAGCGCGGGCGCGGGCGTCACACCCGGCTCCGCAGCCGCTCCAGCGGGATCAGGACCGGCTCGGCCGCGGGCGGCCGCAGATCGACCCGCTCCAGCTCCGGCGCCGCCGCCC
>NZ_CAACVB010000485.1 GCF_900659635.1 Actinomadura roseirufa
CGGACGGCGTCGGCCACCGGCTCCGCCGCCGGCCCTCGCCCGCGGGCCACCGCGGCGCGCCAGCGCGCCAGCCGGGCCTCGGCGGCGTCCAGCTCCGCGGGCGTCCACTCCCAGTCCGAGCGGTAGTGGTGGGCCAGCAGCGCCAGCCGGATCGCCATGGGGTCGGTCCCCGACCGGCGCAGCTTCGACACGAACACCAGGTTGCCCCGCGACTTGGACATCTTCTCGCCGTCGAGGCCGACCATCCCCGCGTGGACGTACGCCCGCGCGTGCGGGCGCTCCCCGGTGGCGACCTGGGCGTGCGAGGCGCCCATCTCGTGGTGCGGGAACGCCAGGTCCGAGCCGCCGCCCTCCACGTCGAACGCCATGCCGAGGTACTCCACCGAGATCGCCGAGCACTCCACGTGCCAGCCGGGACGGCCCACCCCGAACGGCGAGTCCCAGCCGGGCTCGCCGGGGCGCCGCGCCATCCACAGCAGGGCGTCCAGCGGGTCGCGCTTGCCGGGCCGGTCCGGGTCGCCGCCGCGCTCGGCGAACAGCGCCGCCATCCCCGCCCGGTCCAGCCCGCTGACCTGGCCGAACGCGGAGTCGGCGGCGATGGGGAAGTAGATGTCGCCCGACACCTCGTAGGTGGCGTCCTTCGCCCGCAGCTTCTCGATCATCTCGACGATCATCGGGATCGCCTCGACGGCGCCGACGTACTGCTCGGGCGGCAGCACCCGCAGCGCCGCCATGTCCTCGCGGAACAGCTCGATCTCCCGGTCGGCCAGCTCCCGCCAGTCGACGCCGGTCTGCCGGGCACGTTCCAGGAGCGGATCGTCGACGTCGGTCGCGTTCTGCACGTAGTGGACCCGGTGCCCGAGGTCGCGCCACACGCGGTTCACCAGATCGAAGGCCACATAGGTGTTGGCGTGGCCGAGGTGCGTCGCGTCGTAGGGCGTGATCCCGCACACGTACATCCGGGCCGTGGAACCGGGGTCGATGGGCCGCACCGCGCCCGTCCCCGTGTCGTGGAGGCGCAGGTGCCGCGCCGCGGCGGGCAGCCCCGCGTCGGGGAGGCTGGGGACTTCGGAACCGTGCCACGATCGCATACGCGAAGCTTATCCATGCCCTGTCGGTGGGATTACTCCGAGATCATATTAACTATCCCGGAGTGTCCGATCATTGTCCGGCATACCCCCTCACGGGGGGAGCAAGCGGACACGGGGATCCAGGACCGCGTACCCGACGTCCACCGCCAGGTTCGCGACGATCACCAGCAGCGTCACCAGCAGCGTCACCCCGATGATCACCGGGGTGTCGCCGGCCGCGATCGACTGCTGGACCAGCTGCCCGACGCCCTGCAGGCCGAACACCTTCTCGGTGACGATCGTGGAGCCCGCCAGCGCGCCGAGGTCGACGCCGAACTGGGTCACGACGGGCGTCAGCGCCGCGCGCAGCCCGTGCCGCACGAGGACCCGGTGCTCCGGCAGCCCCTTCGCGCGCGCCGTCCGCATGTAGTCCTCCCCCAGGACGTCCAGCAGGGCCCCCCTGGTGAGGCGGGTGTAGGCGGCGGCCATCAGGAACGCCAGCGCGATCCAGGGCAGCGTCATGCGGCGCAGGAAATGTTCCTGCAGCGGCGGGCCCGCCTCGAACAGGTGCCCGCCGCCCCCGCCCGGACCGGACGCGAACAGGTACAGCAGGCCCAGCGCCAGCACGAACGGCGGCGTCGACAGCCCCGCCAGCACGAACACCGTCGCGGCCCGGTCGCACGGCCCGCGCGCGCGGGCCGCGCTCAGCGCCCCGAGGGCGACGCCCGCGGCGAGCCACAGCACCGCCCCTCCCGCGATCAGCCACGCCGTGGTCGGCAGCCGGGCCGCGATCAGCGCGGTGACGGAGGTCCCGTTGACGTAGGAGTCGCCGAGGTCGCCGCGCAGCAGCCGCCCGCAGAACCACCAGTACTGGACGAGGACGGGCCGATCCAGGCCGAGGTTGCCGCGGATCTGGGCCAGGGTGTCGGCCGTGGCGCGCGGCCCGCCGAGGACCCGCTCCACCGGGACGGGCGACAGGTGCAGGAACGCGAACACCAGCGTCGACACCAGCCACAGCACGACCACCGCGTACAGCAGGCGGCGGGCGGCGAAGCGCAGCATCGGCCCCTCACCCCCGCCGGGGCCGGTCGCCGCGCGGGTCCAGGGCGTCCCGGACCGCGTCGCCGAGCAGGTTGAACGACAGCGTGGTCAGCAGCAGCAGGGCGCCGGGGACGGCCGCCAGCCACCACGCGGTGCGGAGCACCTCGCCGCCCTCGCCGAGCATCGACCCCCAGCTCGGCACCGGCGGCCGCACCCCGGCGCCCAGGAACGACAGCGTCGCCTCGAACGCGATCGACGCCGGCACCATCAGCGAGGTCAGCGCCGTGACCTGCGCGGCCAGGTTCGGCAGGACGTCCTCGACGATGATCCGGGCGTTCGAGGCGCCGAGCGCGCGGGAGGCCTCGACGAACTCCCGCCGCTTCAGCGACAGCACCTGGCCGCGGACGACCCGGCCGCACGCCGCGATCGAGAAGAACGCGATGACCAGCACCGTCATGACGACGCTCGGGCCGGCGGAGGTGATGCGGAAGGTGGTCGCGAGGGTGATCGCCACCAGCAGGTAGGGCAGCGCCAGCGTGAGGTCCATCAGCCGCGACAGGACGGCGTCCACGGCGCCGCCCGCGAAGCCCGCCAGCGTCCCGGCGGCCGTGCCCGCCGCCGCCGCCAGCAGCGCCGCGAGGATCCCCACCGCCAGCGAGACCCGGGCGCCGTAGGCGGCGCGGACGAGCACGTCGCGGCCGAGCTGGTCGGCGCCGAGCCAGAACTCCCGCCCCGGCCCCCTGGGGCGGCCGTAGGCGTCCAGGCCCGTGCCGGGGAACGTGGCCGCGTACGGGTGGCCGGTCAGCCGCGCCCACAGCGGCGCCAGCACCGCGAACAGCGCCACGGCGGCCAGCACCGCCAGGGACGCCGCGGCGGTCCGGTCCCGCCTGAGCCGCGCCCAG
>NZ_CAACVB010000486.1 GCF_900659635.1 Actinomadura roseirufa
ACGTGCGCCGCTTCCAGCTTCTCGGCTCGGCGGAGTTCCCGCACCGCCTCGGTCGTCCGGGTCGCGCCGGCCACCGGGTGCTCCACCCGGTGGCCGGCGCGGCGCCATGTCAGACCATGTACTGGTCGTGCCGGCGGTAGATGTCCTCCCACTCGGCCTCGTCCGGCCGCCGCCCGGACGCGGCGATCTCGGCCAGTTCCTCGAAGTAGCCCTCGCGCGGCGCGCCGGGCGTGAACAGCAGCAGCATCGAGGCCGGTTCGCCCGACTCGTTGCGGAAGCCGTGGACGCCGCCCTCGGGGACGAACAGGAAGTCGCCCGGCGACGTGTCCTTCCAGCCCGTCCCGTCATGCAGGCGGATCGTCCCGGACAGCACGTAGAAGGACTCGGTGATGGTGCGGTGGAAGTGCGGCGCGGGCCCGGACGGCTTCGGCCCCATCTCCCAGCGGTACAGCCCGAAGGCGCCGCCGGTGGAGCCGCCCGTGCCGAGGTAGTGGACGCGGGTGCCGCCGTGGACGCGGTCGGCGTCGCTCGGGCCGATGAACAGGTCGGGCTCGGTGCCCGCGGCGCGCAGCACCCCGCTGCTCTCGCCGGTCTCGCCGAGGTAGCGCGGCTCCGGATAGGACATGCGTTCCCCCCAAGATTCTCAGGAATCCGAGAGTAGTCACCGCCGCCGGGCGAGCCAGGACTCCAGGCCGTCGAGCAGACGTTCCAGGCCGAACTCGAACGCCTCGTCCTGGTAGGACTCGAAGTCGAGCTCGCGGTTCTCCCGCCACCAGCCGGCGAGGTTCGGGTACTGGGCGCCGATGCGCTCCAGATACGGTTCGAAGCGGTCGCCCAGCTCGTTGGCGTCCTGGCCGCTGTCGGCGAGCATGCGCCGCATCGCCGTCTCGGTCGTGGCCGCGCCGATGGCGTGCGACATCAGCAGCGAGCTGGCCCAGGCGAGCGTCGCGCCGTCGAACCCGGCCGTGTTGAACAGCTCGACCGACCGGTCGCTGAGCCGCATGGCGCGCGGGCCGAGGGCCGGCTGGACGCCGAGCTGGGCGACGACCCAGGGGTGGCGCAGGATCATGGTCCGGAAGCCGCGCGCGAAGTCGCCCGCCGCGGCCCGCCACCCCGCCGGCGCGGGGTCGGGGAGGGCGATCTCGCCCATGACCTCGTCCAGGGCCAGTTCGAGCAGCTCGTCCTTGTGGGCGACGTAGAAGTACAGCGAGGTCGCGCCCGCGCCGATCGCGGCGCCGAGCCGGCGCATGCTCAGCCCGTCCAGGCCCTCGGCGTCCAGCAGCGCGACGGCCGCCGCGACGATCTCCCCGCGGCTGAGCTGCGGGCGGCCCCGCCGCGCCCGCTCCGGACGCATCCAGACCGAGTCGGCGATCGGGTCGGTGTCGCGGGGCATGCGCTGGCCTCCATGCTGCGGCAGGTGAGGAGGCCAGCCTATGTCCTTGCGCACACTGTTCTAAGATTAGTACAGTGTGCGAAAAGTCGTTCACTGTACCAATCGGAGTGCCATGTCGGCCGCACCCTCCACGCCCGCTCCCCATCCGCGGCGCTGGCTGATCCTCGGCGTCCTGTGCCTGAGCCTTCTCGTCGTCGTCATCGACAACACCGTCCTCAACGTCGCGATCCCGTCGCTGATCCGCAGCCTCGACGCGAGCAACTCCGACATCCAGTGGATCCTGGACGCCTACATCGTGGTGTTCGCGGGCCTGCTGCTCACCGCGGGCGCCCTGTCGGACCGGTACGGCCGGCGCCGCGGCCTGATCGTCGGGCTGGTGCTGTTCGGCGGCGCCTCGGTGCCCGCCGCGCTCGCCGACTCCGCGGGCCAGCTCATCGCCGCCCGCGCCCTGATGGGCATCGGCGGCGCGTTCCTCATGCCGGGCACGCTGTCGATCCTCACCACCGTCTTCGACGACAAGGAGCGCAAGAAGGCCATCGCCATCTGGAGTTCGGTGCTCATGCTCGGCGCGCTCGGCGGGCCCGTCGCGGGCGGGCTGCTGCTGGAGCACTTCTGGTGGGGCTCGGTGTTCCTGATCAACATCCCGGTCGCGGTGCTCGCGGTGGTCGCCGCGCTGCTGATCATCCCCGAGTCGCGCGGCCCGGCGGGCCGTCCGGACCCGCTCGGCGCGCTGCTGTCGACCGTCGGCATGACGGCCCTGGTCTGGGCGGTCATCTTCGTCCCGAGGGACGGCTGGTCCTCGGCGCGGGTGTGGGCCGGGTTCGCCGTCGCGGTCCTCGCGCTGGTCGCGTTCGCGCTCTGGGAGCGGCACGTCGCCGAGCCGATGCTGCCCATCGGGCTGTTCGGCGACCGCGACTTCAGCGGCGCGAGCCTGTCGATCGTGCTGCTGTCGTTCTCGTCCGGCGGCCTGATGCTCGCGCTCACCCAGTACCTGCAGTTCGTCCTCGGGTACAGCCCGATGAAGACGGGCCTGGCGTTCATCCCGCTGCTGGTCACCGTGATGGCCTTCAACGGCGTCGGCGTCGTGCTGGACAAGCGGCTCGGGGCCCGCGTCGCGCTCGCCGCCGGTCTCGCGCTGCTCGGCGCCGGGTTCGGCGTGCTGGCCACGATGTCGCCGGGGGACGGCTACCCGCTGCTGGCGGTGGCGCTGGTCGTGATGGGCGCCGGCAGCGGCATCGCCGGGCCGGCCGCCTACGGCACGCTGCTCGGCGCCCTGCCCGCCGAGCGGGCCGGCGTCGGCTCAGCGGTCAACGACACCGTCCAGCAGGTTGGCCAGGCGCTCAGCATCGCGGTCCTCGGCAGCGTCCTCACGGCGACCTACTCGGGCGCGATGCCGGGGAGCGTCACCGGCCCCGCCCGCGACTCCATCGGCGAGGCGCTGGCCATCGCCGCCGCCACGGGGGACACCGGGCTGGCCGCCGCGGCGAAGGACGCCTTCGTCGACGCCATGTCGACCACGGCGCTGGCCGGGGTCGGGTGCGGCCTCGCCGCCGCGCTCGTGGCGTTCCTCGTGCTGCGCCCCGGGCCGCGCGCGGTCGCGGGGGCGCCCGCC
>NZ_CAACVB010000487.1 GCF_900659635.1 Actinomadura roseirufa
CACGTGGGCGCCGCCGCCGGCGGCTGCGGCCGCGCGCCCTGGCTGATGGCCGGGCTGGGCGTCGCCGGCGCGGGGCGCGCCGAGCGGGGGGACGGACTCACCGCGGTCGCGGGCCTGCAGGTGCTGCCTGATCACCCGCAGCGGCACGTAGTGGTCGCGCTGGGCGGTCAGGACGAACCGGAGCCGTTCGACGTCGGCCGCGCCGAACTTGCGGTAGCCCGCCGGGCTGCGCTGCGGCTCGATCAGCCCCTCCGACTCCAGGAACCGGATCTTGGAGATCGTGATGTCGGGGAAGTCGGGCCTGAGCAGCCCGATGACGTCCCCGATGGTCATCAGGGACCGGGCTGGCTGCGCGTTCATGGCCCCTCCCATCCTCGCCGCGACCCCGCACTCCCCCCTGCCGCCCTCGCCGGGCGCCGTTCCGTCAGCCGTACTGCGGGTTGGTCAGGAACACCAGCCGGAACTTGCCGATCTGGACCTCGTCGCCGCCGGACAGGCCGGCCTGGTCGATCCGCTGCCGGTTGACGTAGGTGCCGTTCAGGCTGCCCACGTCGCGCACCGAGAACACGCCGCCCTGGCGGGCGAACTCGGCGTGCCGGCGGGACACGGTGACGTCGTCCAGGAAGATGTCGCTCTCGGGATGGCGGCCGGCGGACGTGCGGTCCTTGTCGAGCAGGAAGCGGCTGCCGGCGTTCGGCCCGCGCTTGACCACCAGCAGCGCCGACCCGGGCGGCAGCGCCTCGACGGCCACCTGCTCGGGGCCGACGGGCTCCTCGCCGCCCTGGTCGGCGTCGAGTGCCTCGAAACCGCCGATGGAGATCGTCGACGTGGACTCGCCGGGCGACTCCCGGGGAGGCAGCGGCGACGGGGAACTCCGGGTCAGCGGAGTGCCGCAGTTCGAGCAGAAGCGGGCATCATCCGGGTTGGCGTGACCGCACTGCGTGCAGTAGACGCTCGGCATCGATCGGCTCGGCCTCCTACCATCGGCGTGCCGCCCGCGGACGTCCCGCTGACGCGGGAGCCGCGCGCGCCGCGCGCATCCATCAACCAACCCACGCCGGGGACCCGCCCCCGACCTCGGTCCAACTACCGGTCCTGCTCACCGCCCGCTCACACGACGGTCGCCGCAACTTACGCGGCTATCACCCGAGGGGTCAACCGGAACGGTGATCCGACCGCCCCAAACTACATTCGTCAATGATCGCAGGTCTACGCCGCCGCGCGGACGGCCCTGGTCACGACTCCGGGCCGGCGTCCGGTACACCCTGTCCACCGTGGCCCCCCGTTCTCCCTCTACCGAGACCGTACCGCGCTGACGGAGATCTTCGCGCGCGGGTCGATCGACACGGCCGCCCCGGCGCCGCGCAGCGTCTTCACGACGCCGCCGGGAATATTGAGGGCGGTGGTCATCGTGTGCGGGTCTCCGATGGCCAGCAGGACGTAGGGAGCGCGCAGGAGCCGCCCGTCCACCTGGACCTCGTCCTGCTCGTCCAGGAAGTAGGTGTCGACCCCGGCGCGCACCTCGTTGATCTGGATCACCTCGGCGCCCGCGTCGCGCAGTTCCTGGAGCGCGTCCAGCAGGTGCATGGCCCGGACCCCGTGCCGCGTGTCATCGATCCGCAGCTCGATGCCGGGCCCCTCGGCGGGAAGGGTTCCCGCGAGAAGTCCGTAGGTGGTCGCCCGCTCGCGCGCCTCTTCCAGGGCCGTGCCGCCCTGTGCGTCGCGTTCGAGTTTGCCTTTGGTCTCCTCCAGGTCACGGAGGTCACCCCTCAGCCGCTCGGACCGCTGGCCCAGGTCGGACAGGATTCCCACGAGCTCGTCCTGGCGAGCAGTGGCGAAGGTCGTGTCGCGTTTGGTGGTCTGCACCTGGGCCACCACCGCGAAGCCGAGCATGAGGCACAGGACACCGCCGACGAGCTGCCCCCAGGTCGTCCGCGGCCGCAGGAGGTCCAGGACTCCCGCCAGACCCGTCTTGGACGCCTCCACGGCGTCCTCAGGGACGGCAGGGGCGGCTGAGGCGCCCTCGCCCGCCGTCGCCCCGCCCTGGGTCCTCCGCGGCTCCTGGGACGCGCGCGGAGCGCCCGAGGCGTCGCCCGGCCCGCTCACGCGCCGAACAGCTTCCGCCGGATGCCCGCGGCGTTGGCGAAGATCCGGATGCCGAGGACGACCACGACGCCGGTGGACAGCTGGGACCCCACGCCGAGCTGGTCGCCCAGGAACACGATCAGCGCGGCGATAATGGTGTTGCTGACGAAGGAGACGACGAACACCTTCTCGTCGAAGATCCCCTCCAGCCGGGCCCGCACGCCGCCGAACATTGCGTCCAGCGCCGCGACGATCGCGATCGGCAGGTACGGCTGGAGCCACAGCGGCACCGTCGGCTCGAACACGAAGCCCAGCGCGACCCCGATCGCGAGGCCGATCAGCGCGATCACCCTCGGGTCCACCTCCCCCGCTCGTCCCGTCCACCGGCCGCCCCGCTCACCACCGCCCCGCTCACCACGGTGCCGTTCACCACGGTTCCGCTCACCACGGTTCCGCTCACCGGACCGGCCCGGCGTACCTGAGGGCGAGCCCCGCGGCGGCGGGGAGGCGCACCTCGCCCGAGCGGTGCGCACCGTACCGGATCCCGTAGCGGTCCCGCAGCTGGAGCATCCGCCGGTCGGCGGCGGAGCCGGTGAACGCCTCCTCCAGGCGCCGGGGCTCCCCCAGCGCCGCCACCTCGTACGGGCCGCGCAGGGGACGGTAGTCGACGAGGATCGCCTCCCCCGCGGTCCGGATCGCCGTCGTCGGCGTGATCCGCTGGCCGTTGATCCCGACGGCCCGCGCCCCCGCGGCCCAGAGCCCGTTCACCACGGCCTGGAGGTCCTGATCATAGACCCGGCCCTCGTCGCCGCCGCGCGCGCCGCGGGCCCCTCGGTCCCGGCGCGGCGCGTCGTCCAGCGCGACCACCAGCCCGGACCCGGCCGCGGGCGCCGCGGCCGCGG
>NZ_CAACVB010000488.1 GCF_900659635.1 Actinomadura roseirufa
GGCGGTGGGCGCGCGCCGGGCGCGGGACGGAGCGGGCGAGGGCGACCGCGAAGACGGCTCCGCACACCCACCAGACGGCGCGCTCGGCACCGGCCAGCAGCGCCGCAGCGGCCACGGCCGCGGCGGCATGCCCGGCGATCATGGAGGGGCCCATCGCGATGCCGGTCGCCCCCTGCGGCATCGCGGCACCGGCCGGGTGGTGGCCGAACGAGGGACCGCCGAGGCCGAACGCGAGGTGGAAGGCGAGCTGGGCCCAGCCGAGGACGGCCAGGATGCGCCGGAAGGACAGCATCTGCCCGGCGAGCCCGACGCACAGCGCGCCGATCGCCCCGCTCGTGACGAGGATGGCGGGCAGCGGCGGCAGGCAGCAGATCCGGCCGCCGCCGAGGACGTGCCCGGCGAGCGAGAGCAGCGCGCACGCGGCCGCGAGGAAGGCCCCTCGCGCCCATCGCGGCGCCGCCGCTCCCGACTCGCTCACGCCGCAAGCCTAGAACGCCCGCCTCCGGAGATCTCCTCACCCCTGCGTTCAAGATCTGTGGCCCCGGCCCGTGCGGGCGTCCGTAATCTGTCTTCACGTTCCCCGGCGCCGGGAGAACGTCTACGGGGCGGGCCGATCCGCCGACCGCAGCACGGTGCTCGGCGACACCCCGCGGACGCGCTTGAAGGCGGCGCTGAAGGCGAACCCGTCGGCGTACCCGACCCGCCGGGCGACCGAGGCGACGCCGGCGCCGCGCTCGCGCAGCAGGTCGGCGGCCAGCGTCATCCGCCACTCGGTCAGGTAGGCCAGGGGCGGCAGGCCGGCCAGCGCCGTGAAGCGGCGCGCGAACACCGCCCGCGACATGCCCGCCTCGGCGGCCAGGGCCGCGACCGTCCACGGCCGGTCGGGCCGCTCGTGCAGGGCCCGCAGCGCGCGGCCGATCCGCGGGTCGGCGAGCGCGCGGTATCCCGCAGGCGGTTCGGCGTCCGGCCGGGCGAACCAGGCCCGCAGCGCGCGGACCAGGAGCATGTCGAGGAGCCGGTCCAGGATGACCTGCTGGCCCGGCTCCTCGCGGGCGACCTCGGTGGCCAGCAGGTCCAGCAGCGGCGCGAAGTCCGGCTGCCACGGCACGGCCGTAACCGGCGGCAGCGTCGTCAGCAGCCGCTCGCACACGTCGCCGCGCATCGGGTACCCGGCGGTGATCAGCAGCGCCGGGCCGTCCTCCGCCGGGTCGCCGCCGAGCGCGCCGGCGAGCTCCTCGCTCAGGCCGTAGGTGCGGGGGGCCAGGCGGAAGTTGTGGCCGGCGGCGGCCGGGCCGTCCGCCGCCGCGTAGCAGCGGTCCGCCTCGACGACCACGACCTGCGGCTCGGTGTCCGGGGCGTCCGCGGCCGTGAACGGGTTCTCGCCCCGCACCAGCACGATGTCGCCCCGTCCCGCTCGGACCGGGGCGCCGCCGTCCGGGACGAGCCACGCCTCGCCCCGCAGCGTCGTGGCCAGCGAGAGCGGCGCGGGCGCCGCGAACCGCACCGCCCAGGGCGGCTCGGCCACCGAGCGGCAGAACACGGCGCCGCGCGCCCGGACACCGGAGAGCAGATCGTCCAGGAGGTCCATACAGAGACGATCTCACATGGAATCGAGACGAGCGTCCATGGATCGTCTCGGACGGCGCTGGTGTGCTGGACCCATGACCACATCATCATCACCGGTTCTCGTGCTCGGCGCCCGCGGCAAGACCGGCAGCCGCGTCGTACCCCGCCTCACCGGCCTCGGCGTGCCCGTGCGCGCCGGGTCCCGCTCCACCGGCACGCGCTTCGAATGGGCCGACCGAAGCTCCTGGGGCCCCGCGCTGGAGGGCGCGGGCGCGGTCTATCTCGTCCCGATGAACGAGCATGTCGAGGCGGACGTCGTCACGGAGTTCACCGGCGCCGCCGTCGCCGCGGGCGTCCGGCGGATCGTGCTGCTGTCGGCGCGCGGGCCGGGCGGCCGCCCGCAGGACCTGCAGGCGCCCGCGGAACGGGCCGTCCGGGAGTCCGGCGTCGAATGGACCATCCTCCGCGCGGCGTGGTTCGCCCAGAACTTCAGCGAGGACGTGTTCCTGCCCGCGCTGCTCGAGGGCGAGCTGGCGCTGCCCGCCGGCGAGGGACGCGAGGCCTTCGTGGACGTCGCGGACATCGCCGACGTGGCCGTGGCCGCGCTCACCGGCGACGGGCACGCCGGGCGGGTCTACGAGCTGTCCGGGCCGGAGCCGCTGTCGTTCCGCGAGGCCGTCCGGCTGATCGCCGAGGCGTCCGGGCGCGACCTGCGCTACACCCCGCTGGAGGCGTCGGTGTTCAGGGCTCGGCTGGCGGAGCAGGGCGTGCCGGACGCCCTCGTCTCGATCCTCACCGATCTCCTGGGGGACATCGCGAACGGCGTCGGCGATCACGCCGACGACGGGGTGCGGCAGGCCCTCGGACGGGACCCGCGGCCGTTCGCCGACTATGTGAAGGAGACCGCCGGGGCCTGGGCCTGACCCACCGGGCCCGGCCGCGGGCGCGCTCCGCGGCCGGGCCCGTCTCCGACCGGGCCGCCCACCCGGAAGGAGCGCCCTCCCGGACGCGTCCGGAACCGGCCGCCCAGCCCCGTCCAGGGGCACTGACCTGCGATCATTCCGGCATCCTGACTGCGCGGGTCAACCGGAATGTCACCGAACCGGACCGGGTCGCCACGCGTCGTACAGGCCGGAGGTTCCGCCCAGGGGAACCGAGACGACGCGAGAGGCAGGTGGGCAGCGACATGGCTCCCGATGCTCCGCCCCCGGAAGCGGAGCCCCCGGCGCGCCGCGCGCCCGCCCACGAGGGGACGGCCGCCTTCCTCGCCGGGACGCCCGGCGGCCTGCGCGACCGGACGGGCGCGGACGACCTGGAGACGGCCTTCCTCACGCTGATCTCGGAGCCGACGGGGAGCACCGCGTGAAC
>NZ_CAACVB010000489.1 GCF_900659635.1 Actinomadura roseirufa
TCGGTCGGGTAGGGGGAACGCCCGGCCACCATCGTCTCCACACTCAGGGCGCGGCATCAGGCAACATGCCCCGCCCTGACCCTTTTCAGACACCCTCTAGGGCGCTCTCGGTGCCAGTGGCCGGAAGATCGAAGGCGAAGCCGGACGCCGCATCCACGCCACGGTCACGGGCGGTGACCGACGGCGGCGCGGCGGCCTCGCAGCAGGCGAGGCACCGCCACACGCGCCCAGCGCCGGGCTCGGACACCCAGGAAATCTTCAGCAACCCCGGTGGGCGAACGAACCGCTCCGGCTACAGCGACCGGCAGTGCCATTCGGCGGCGTCCACCTGGCGATGACGGCACACGCGCCGGCCCAGACCCGGTCGGGATCACCGCTCAGACAGGGCGCTACCAGTTCACAGAGAGATCAGGAGTTGCCCCGCACCCCAAGGACGGGGACGAGCGCGGCGGGACCGGCCTCTGGTCAACGCCTTGGCCGTCGAGTACCCGTGCACACGTGTCGTCGGGTCAGGGACACAGACCCCAAGATCGTCTGCTGATCCCAGCCCCCGTTCCTCACCCCAACGGGGCGAGGAACGGGGCTGACCTGCGTCGGGCTGGCGGGATTTGAACCCACGGCCCCCGGCACCCAAAGCCGGTGCGCTACCAAGCTGCGCTACAGCCCGCCGAACACGGTGACGCGAGAAGTGTAGTGCCGATCAGCCCCGTCCGCCGCGTCTGACCCGACATGCGCACCGGACCGCGAAAGCCTGTACGCTACGCATGGCGACAGAGGGCCCTGCCCTCCCGTCAGGCGGGCGTAGCTCAATGGTAGAGCCCCAGTCTTCCAAACTGGCTACGCGGGTTCGATTCCCGTCGCCCGCTCTCATCACAAACGCCCAGGTAGATGGCCACTTTCCCCTACCTGAGCGTTCGTGTTCCTCACACTGGTTTCCGCGTGCGTGCCCGCTACGTGCCCGATCCGTTCTTGCCGATACCTAGAGCGCATCCGAGCCGCCCGCACCTACGCACGCCGCGGCCCCACAACGGCCGAGTTCTGGGCATGGCTGGACGCAGTCGAAGCCGAATGCGAAACCCGATGCGGTCACCCGCGCGAGGCCCTACGCCTGATCAACCACGCCGAAACCCTCCTGACGGAAGGCAGCGAGCACGCCGCACCGGAGTGGTTCAACTGGTTCTCACCGGTCAGCCTGGCCTCCTTCAAAGGCGACACCCAACTCAAAGCCGGGCAGCCCGCCCAGGCTCACGACACTTTGCGCGGCGTCCTGGAGGCCATGGGCGACACCAACGCCAAGCAACGATCGGTGATCCTCGCCGACCTGGCCGCCGTCAAGATCGCCCAGCGCAACCCCGACGCCGCCTGCACCTACGCCGAACAAGCCTTGGACCAGCTGGCGATCACCTGGTACGCGACCGGCATGGAACGCGTCCACCGCGTCCGCCGCGCGCTCGAACCCTGGGCCGACTCCCCAACTGTCCGCCGCCTCGATGACCGCCTGTACGGATGGCAAACAACCCTCAGCGCCCTTCAGCGTTGAACCGGGCGACACGGCCCGGAAGCTCGGCCAGCGAATCAATCCGCATCGTCGGAACACGGCCGGCTTCCGGGTCGTCCTGCTGAATAATCCCCCACGGACCCCCGCCGGACCAGCGCCGTCCGCAACCCCACCCCAGCCGCAGGCATGATGTCGTTGTCCAGCCGACCACCCACGTACAAGATCTCGCCCGCCTCACACGGCGCCGCCTCCACCACACAGTGGAAGAACTTGGGATCCGGCTTGGACACACCCCAGTCATCCGACGTCGCGATCATGTCACTCGGCAGCCCCAACGACCGCAAGGTCCCGCCGGCCCGCACCGTCTGATTCCCCGCGATCCCCACCCACAGTCCAGCCCCACGCAACTCCGCCAGCGCCGGACGAGCATCCGGATACAGATCGTCCTCACCGAACGTCTCAGGCCGCCCCACCTCAGCCCGCGCCTCACGCTGCCGCGTCAGATCAAACCCCGGCGCAAACACCTGGAACGTCTCCCGATAGTCCAGCCCCCGCGCGATCACCGCACCGAACATCGCCGAAAACGCATGCCGAGGCACCCCCAGCCAATCAGCCCACGTCCCATACTCCCGAGTCTCATCCACCAGACACTCACCGACATCGAACACCACAGCCCGGATCATGCCGCCCACCCTACGATCGAACCGCCTGCGCCTACGATGTGCCCCCAACAGCCGCGACGGACGGCATCTGCTGGGTGAGAACCTGTCTTCAAGGGTGCCCGCTATGGTCCCGCCGTCCCAGGCCACCACTCGCGGCAAGGAGCCCAACACGGTTGACTGGCTCTCTGAGATGCTACGAATGTGCCTGCTGTCGAGATGAGTCATGATCGTTTCAGTGACACGCCGGGGGGTCGTGCACAACCGGAGGCTCGCTGCAATCGCACTCCATGTACGCTCGTCCACAAGGCATCCAGCCAGGGCTTTACCCTGGGGCCCTCATCGCCTCTACGAGGGTTTGCAACGGGAAGCGCGAGTTCCGCACGGCGTAGCCGCCGTCGTCCTCATCGCCCCTACGAGGGTTCGCAACATGCCGTACCGCTCTTTCGCTGCATCGCTGAACATGTCCTCATCGCTCCTACGAGGGTTAGCAACACGCGGCGGACGATGTCCTCCGCACGCGGGTGCTAACGGCGGACTTGGACGAGAGCGCACGCCGGGGGCGCCCGGCAGGACCGCCCAGGATACGAGCGTACGAGTCTGGATCTTGTTTGCAAGGCACATGAACACATGCTCGGCGTTGCCGAATTGGGCTGTTTTGGATCAAGGGGGCGGCGCCGCTCGCCTCGCCGCCCCGGCCGCCCGGCTCCGCCGGACGGCGCGTGCGGCGTGGGCGCCGGTCACCGCC
>NZ_CAACVB010000490.1 GCF_900659635.1 Actinomadura roseirufa
CCCGCGTCCCCGCCGCCGCCCGTCGCCGCCGCCCACGGGCGCGACCCCGGGCAGGTGGGCGCGTTCACCGAGCGGTTCGCGGCGATGATCGTCGAGGTGGGGCTGCCCCGGATGGCGGCCCGGGTGCTGGCGTGCCTGTTCACCACCGACTCCGGGGCGCTGACGGCCGCCGAGCTGGTCCGGCGGCTGGGCGTCAGCCCCGCGTCGGTCTCCAAGGCCGTCGGCTACCTGGAGGGAGTGGAGCTGATCCGCCGCGAGCGCGATCCCCGGCTGCGGCGTGAGCGCTACGTCATCTACGACGACTTCTGGACGCGGGCATGGCTGACGAGCGCACGCGTCAACGCGCTGTGGGCCGAGACCACCCGCCGGGGAGCCGAGATCCTCGGCCCGGCGACGCCCGCCGGGGCGAGGCTGGAGGGCACGAGCCGGTTCTTCGCCACGCTCAGCGACGACATGGCCCACGGCCTGGAGGGCGCGGCCCTCATCGACGTGCTCGTCGTGGTCGCGGCGCTCGTCCACGCGCGGGAGCCGCTCACCGCGGAGCGCGTGGCCGGGGCGCTGGGCTGGCCGCCCGATCGCGTCGACCGGGCCCTGCGGGAGGCCGGGCGGCATCCCGCGGCCATCGACCCGCTCGAACTGCGGCGCGGCCCGTCCGGCGCCTACGGCGTCGCGGGAAGCCCCGGCCGGCTCACCGCCGCGCAGCGCGAGGCCCTGCACGTCGCGGCGGCCAGGTCTCGGGCGGGCGGTTAATCCCCGGGGCGGGCGGCTAGGACTCCTCCGCGGCGCAGACCTTGGCGATCCCCTCCAGCCAGGCCCGCGCGGCGGCCCGCTGCTCCGGGCTGAACCCCGCCTCCAGTTCGGCCTCGCGGCGGGCGACGGCGATCCGGGCCCGGCGCAGCAGCGCGCGGCCGTCCTCGGTGATCTGGATCTGCTGGGTGCGCCGGTCGGCGGGATGCGGCGCCCGCTCGATCAGCCCGTCGCGCTCCAGCCCGGCGAGCATCTCGTTGGCCGACTGCCGCGAGCTGGACACCTTGCGGCCGACGTCGGCGTTCGACAGCCCGGGATGGTCCTGGACGATCATCAGCGTGGCGTACTGGGGCGTCGTGAGGCCGAACTCCTTCAGTTCCGCGCCGATCGCGGCGCGCATGCCGAGCCAGGCGCTGCGGACCAGGAAGGCCAGCGCTCCGTCCGCGTTCAGGTACTTGCCCACCCGCTCAACTCTTCCATACCGCGCCGCCGTTCCGAGATTGACAGGTTCCTGACGGGTTTGCGATGCTGCCGAGTATCCGTCAGGAACCTGACGAACAGCCCATCTTCGTAAGGGATGCGATGACCGCCACCCGGCAGCGGCTGCTCCTCGCCGTGCTCGTCTTCTCACCGATCGTCATCTGGATGGACAACACCATCCTGAACACGGCGTTCGTCCGGCTCTCCGATCCCGTCCAGGGGCTGGACGCCTCGCCGGGCGAGCTCCAGTGGGCGGTCGGCTCCTACACGCTCGTCTTCGCCACCCTGATGTTCACCGCCGGGGCGCTCGGCGACCGGTTCGGCCACCGGACCCTCCTGGTCGCCGGGATGACGGTCTTCGGGCTCTCGTCGGTCTGGGCCGCCTACGCCGGCAGTCCGGCCGAGCTGATCGCGGCCCGCGCGGTGATGGGCGCGGGCAGCGCGTTCGCGGTGCCTCCCACCATGGCGATCGTGACCTGGGCGTTCACCGGTCCGGCGCGGGCCCGCGCGTTCGGCGTCTTCAGCATCTCCGCCGGCGTCGGGGTGGCGGCGGGGCCGCTGCTCGCCGGGGTGCTGCTCGACCACTTCTGGTGGGGCTCGGTGTTCCTGGTCAACGTGCCGATCGTGCTCATCGCGCTCGCCGCGATCTGCCGGGTGGTACCGAACTTCCGCGCCCCCGAGCCGCGCCGGCTGGACGTGGTTGGCCCGGTGGTGTCGGCCGGGGGGCTGGCGGCGCTGGCCTACGGGCTGATCCGGGCCGGGCAGGTGGCGGCGTGGACCCGGTGGGACGTGCTCGCCCCGATCGCCGCCGGGCTGGTCCTGCTCGTCCTGTTCGTGGCGATCGAGCTGCGGCTGCGCGAGCCGAGCTTCGACCCCCGGCTGCTCGCCGGGCGGATCTTCGGCGGCGGCAACGCCGCGCTCGGCCTGCTGTTCCTCGCGATGACCGGCGCCAGCTTCTTCGGCGCCTTCTATCTGCAGGGCGCCCGGAACTTCTCCCCGCTGGCCGCGGCGCTGGCCGGGGCGCTGCCGGCCGCCGTCGGCGTGATGCTCGGCGCTCCGCTGGCGACGCGGCTGGTCGCCCGCTTCTCGGTGCGGCCGGTGACGGTCGCGGGGCTCACCGTCGCCGGGCTGGCGATGGGCTGCTGGAGCCAGTTCGACCTGCACACGCCGCTGATCTGGAACGAGATCCTGTCGTTCGTCCAGGGACTGGCGATCGGCACGGTGATCGCCCCGGTGAGCGCGGCGGTCATGAGCGCCCTGCCCCTGGAGCGGGCCGGGGCCGGCTCGGCGGTCAACAACACGGTCCGGCAGACCGGCAGCGTGCTGGGGATCGCGGTGGGCGGCACGATCATGTCGATCGTCTACCGGCGCGGGATCGCGGGCGCCCTGGCCGGGGCGCCGCGGGCGGTACGGGAGCAGGCCGAGGTGTCGGCCGAGCAGGCCCGGCACGCGGCGGCCGCGACGCACCGGCCCGCGCTGGCCGAGGCCGCCGACCGCGCCTTCGTGCACGCGATGCACGTGGCGTGCCTGTGGACGATGGCGATCGCGCTGGGCGGCGCGCTGGTCCTCGCGCTCGCCTTCCGCCCGGTCCGCGCCGGGGAGGCCGAGGCCGTCGCCGGTCAGGAGCCCGAGAAGCGGGCCGCCGGGCGCGTGTGAGCCTCGCCCGGGTCCGGCGGC
>NZ_CAACVB010000491.1 GCF_900659635.1 Actinomadura roseirufa
CGACGCTCTTCCGATCTGGCGGCCGCCGCGACGCCGCCCGCGCCCGCCGCGGCTGGCCGATCGCCGGCGCCGCGTCGATCCTCGCGGGCGTGCTGATGAGCCTCGTCGCGGTCTTCCCGCTGCACGAGATCGGGGCCGTGCTCGGCGCGATCGCGATCATCCTCGGCTGCGTGATGGTCGCTCCCTGGCTGGTCGGCGCCGCCGGCCGGGCCGCCGCCGGGCTCCCGGTGCCGCTCCGCCTCGCCGTCCGCGACGGCGCCCGCAACCGCGGCCGCAGCGCCCCGGTGGTCGCCGCGATCATGGCCGCGGTGGCCGCGGTGACGATGGTGGCGATCGGGGGCGCCAGCGACTTCCGGCAGCAGCGGCTGGAGTACCTGCCGCGGATTCCCCACGGGACGACGATGATCCGGCCGCCGGTGGACCGCGCGGACGCGGTGGGCGCCGCCGTCCGGCGGGCACTGCCCGGCGTCCCCGTCGTGCCGCTGAACGCCTTCCCGGGCGAGGACTCGGTGTGCCAGAGCGCCGACTCGACGCACTGCCCCAGTGTGTCGTTCGCGGTGAAGGACGACGGCGGCTCCCGGACGATCGTCCTGGACAACGTGGTCGGCGGTGCCCGTGAGGCACGGCTGCTGCTCGGCCGGGACGACCCCGCGGTGACGTCCGCGCTGGCCCAGGGCAAGATCGTCCTGTTCCGCTCGGGGCCGCTCGCCCGGGGCACCACCACCGCGACCGTGGCGGTGTGGGACCAGGGCCGGCGGCGCACGCTGCGCAAGATCAGCGACCTCCCGGCGATCGGCGTCCGGGACGATCCGCACGCCTGGGCCATCATCCCCCCGTCCGCCGCGGCGCGGGTGGGGCTGCCCGTCCGGACCGAGGCGTTCGGCGTCGACCGCGCCGACCACCGGGTCACCAAGGCGGAGGAGGCCCGGCTGAAGGAGACCCTCGCGGTCTTCGCCCAGGACCCCGGCGCCGTCTACGTCGAGCGGGGGTTCACCGGGTCGTTCGGCGGGACCCTGCTGGCGCTCGCCGCCGCCGCTGCCGTGCTGGCCCTCGGCGGCTCGCTGATCGGGACCCGGCTGGCGGCCGCCGACGCGCTGCCCGACCTCGCGACCCTCGCCGCCGTCGGAGCCCGCCCGCGCACCCGGCGGGCGCTCATGATGGGCCAGGCCGGGTTCCTCGCGGTGCTGGGCTGCTGGCTCGGGATCGCGGCGGGTCTCGTCCCGGGGATCGCCGTGGCGCGCCCGCTCACCGCCGCCCCGGACCCGGAGGCCGGCGGCGGCGATCACGGCATGATCCTCGTGATCCCCTGGGAACTGCTGCTGCTGGTCGGCGTGGGCGTGCCGCTGGTGGCGGTCCTCGCGGCCGGCGCCCTCACGCGCTCCCGCCTCCCCATGGCCCACCGGACGGCGTCCTGACGGCGTCCTGACGGGGTCCGCGCCCGCCCGCGGCGCATCGGCGCCACGGGCGTCGCCCCCGCGTCCACCCGTCGCGATCTCACCGTCGTCCGGTTGCTGGTAGCGTCCGGCGCGTGGCTGAGGCGGTGACGGTGGAGGGGGTCGTGAACGAGGTCCCGGACGGCCGCGGGCGGGCGCGGGACCGGTTCGGGGCCCGGCTGCGGGCACGGTTCGCCGGGCGCGTCCCGGCGCGGCCCCGGCCCGGGTCGGCGGGGCGGCGCGAGCACGTCGCCCTGTGGGCGCTCGTCACCGTCAGCGCGGCGCTGTACGCCGCGTACTCGCTGATGCGGCTGCGGGCGTTCCGGACGAGCAGCTACGACCTGGTGATCTTCGACCAGGCGGTCCGCTCCTACAGCCGCTTCGGCGCGCCCGTCGCCATGGTCAAGGGCGTGCACAACGGCTTCGGTCCCGGCTTCGCCATCCTGGGCGACCATTTCTCGCCGATCCTGGCGCTGCTGGCGCCGCTGTACTGGATCCACGACGGGCCGGGGACGCTGCTGGCCGCCCAGGGCGTCCTGTTCGCGCTCGCGATCGTGCCGATCTGGCGGTACTCCCGGCGCAGGGCCGGCGCCGCCGGGGCGTTCTGCGCCGCCGGCGCCTACGCGCTGTCCTGGCCGGTCGCCGAGGCCCTGGCGTTCGACTTCCACGAGGTCGCGTTCGTCCCGCTGCTGTCGGCGCTCATGATCGAACGGTACGACGCGGGACGGCGCGGGCACGCCGCGGCGGCGGCCGCGGCGCTGCTGCTGGTCAAGGAGGACATGGGCCTGCTGCTGGTCGGCTTCGGCCTCTTCCTGCTCGCCGTGCGCGACGACCACGACGGGGCGGAGGCGCACGGCGGCTGGCTGCCCGGCGGCGACCGGCGCGCGGGCCTCGCCTACATCGTGTGCGGGCTGGTCACCACGTGGGTGTGCTCCCGCGTGGTGATCGCCGCGTTCGGCGGGGACAACGACTACTACTGGGCGTACGGCTCCCTCGGCCCCGACCTGCCGCACGCCGCCGTGCACGCCCTCACCCACCCCTGGGACGTCGTGACCGTGCTCGGCAGGCCGCCGCACAAGATCGGCACGATGGCGCTGCTCGTCCTGCCGCTGCTGTTCCTGCCGCTGTTCTCGCCGCTGACCCTCGCCGCCCTGCCGCTGCTGGCCGAGCGGATGCTCGCCAGCCGCTTCGGCAACTGGTGGGAGCCCCACTACCACTACAACGCGTTCATCGTCGCCGTGCTCGTGCTCGCCTCGGTGGACGGCGCCGCCCGGTTGCGCGCGCGGCTCGGCCGGCGGGGGCGGGGGCGGCCGCCCGCGGCGCTCCCGGCGGCCGCGCTGCTCACCGCCGCGGCCGTGAGCGTCCCGTTCTTCGCCTATGTCGCGGCCCGCGCGGTCGACGACAGTCGCGTGCAGGCGCCATGCCTCTGGTGAGATCGTCCCGGGTGGGCGGCGGCGTCCGGCG
>NZ_CAACVB010000492.1 GCF_900659635.1 Actinomadura roseirufa
CCCCGTCGCGGCGACGAGCCCGCGCCGTCCTCCGCGCGGCCCCTCCGCGCGCCGCCGCTCCAGGCGCCGCGCTTGTCCGCGCCGCGCTCGCCCGCGTCCCCCGAACACGCCCATGATCCCGCTCCCGCCGGTCGCCGCCGACCGCCCGCCGGCATTGCCGAACCTCCGTGGCGGTCCGCCTACGGAGGGTGAGAATGGCAAGGTAGACGCTCGGACGGGACGGGACCGGCGGGCCGCCGGAGTTTCGATGTCTCGATTGGGTGACGGCCCGCCGGTGGAGTCCCGCGATCAGGCCACGCGGGCCCGGCGGGGGAGCAGGAAGGCGACCAGGAACGCGGCCGCGGTGAGCGCGAGGGTCAGCAGGGCGACGCGCTCGGCGGCGTCCAGCGCGTCGTGCTCGTGGGTCACGACCCCCGCCGTGGCGGCGGCCCTCGCGGCCAGGGGCGCGGTCCCGGCCACCGGAGCGGCGGCGCAGCTCGCCGGGACGGTGTCGGGGTCGTCGGAGCGCTCCCGGTCCTGGACGCACGTCCGGAGCCCGGCCGTGATCCGGTCCCGCTCGCCCGCCGGGACGCCCGCCGCCGCCAGCCCGGCGCGCAGCGCGGGCGCGGCCTCGGCGTCGAAGTTGTGCCCGGCCTGCGCGCCGATCACCCCGAAGAAGACCGTGCCGAGGACCGCGACGCCGAGCGAGGCGCCGAGCTGCTGCACCGACTCCAGCGCGGCCGAGGCCGAGCCGACCTCGTGGTCGGCGATGCCCGCCACGATGATGTCGAACAGCGGCACGAAGATCATGCCCATGCCGGCGCCGAACACCAGCAGCGGCGCGGCCAGGTGCCAGCCGCCGAGCCCGGTCCCGGCGGTGCCGAACACCGCGTACAGGGCGGTCATGCCCGCGGCCATCATCGTCAGCCCGATGTGCAGGACGTGCCGTCCGAGGCGGTTCATCGTCATGCCGCCGAACGCCGACCCGGCGAACGCGCCGATCGCCCAGGAGACCATGGCGAGGCTCGCGCCGAGCGGGCCGTAGCCGAGGCCGAGCTGCAGGAACAGGCCGACGGCCAGGGAGAACCCGGTGATCGTCCCGAAGAAGACGACGACGAACAGCACGCCGGAGCCGTAGGAGCGCCGGGCGAACACGCTGAGCCGCAGGAGCGGCGTCCGGCCGGCGCGTCCGCGCCGCAGCTGGTGGACGGTGAACAGGGCCAGGACGGGCACCGAGCCGGCGAGGAGGATCAGTGACCAGGCGGGCCAGCCGAGCTCGCGGCCCTGGACGAGCGGGTAGACGAGCATGCTCATCCCGGTGCCCCCGAGGAGCATGCCGGTCACGTCGAGGCCGCCGGAGCGGTCGGTGGCGGCCGGGGCGGGCAGGACGCGGGCGCCGACGACCAGCGCGTACACCCCGATCGGCACGTTCAGCAGGAAGATCGCGCGCCAGCCGGTGCCGAGCGGGTCGGCGTCGATCAGCAGCCCGGCGGCCACCGGCCCGAGGATCGTGGCCAGGCCGATCACCGGGCCGAACAGGGCGAAGGCCCTGCCGACGTCCCGGGCGCCGAACAGGTCGCGGATGAGCCCGAAGCCCTGCGGGACCATCACCGCGGCGCACAGTCCCTGCGCGACCCGGGCGGCGATCAGGGTCTGCGGCGACCAGGCGAACGCGCAGGCCACCGAGGTCACCATGAAACCGGCGGTGCCGGCCAGCAGGACGGGCCGGCGGCCGAACACGTCGCCGAGCCTGCCGCCGGTCAGCAGCGCCACGGCCAGCGCCAGCGTGTAGCCGGCGGCCGTCCACTGCAGCGCGGCGTACGAGCCGCCGAGGTCGGCGCGGATCGCGGGGGCGGCCACGCCGACCACGGTGGAGTCGAGCAGGTTCAGCAGGGTGGCGGCCAGGATCGCCGACAGGCCGAGCCAGCGGCGCGGGTGCGGCGCGGGCGCGCCCTCCGGGCGGGTCCCGGGAGCGGCGTCCCGGGCGTCGAGCGTGGCGGTCACGGCTCTTCCTTCCTGTTGGAGCGGAATGCTCTGTTCCGATACTAGCAGAACGGAATGCTTCATTCCACATGCGGTTGGTAGATTCCGTGCCGGGGGAGGGGATCAGGGTGGGGACACGGGGCACGCTGCGCATCTACCTCGGCGCGGCGCCCGGCGTGGGCAAGACGTACGCGATGCTCGGCGAGGGCCGCCGCCGCGCGGAACGCGGCACCGACGTGGTCGCCGCGTTCGTCGAGACCCACGGCCGGGCCCGCACCGCCGCCCTGCTCGCCGGCCTGGAGACCGTCCCGCGCCGCGAGATCGCCCGCGGCGGCGCCGTGCTCACCGAGCTGGACCCGGACGCGGTCGTGGCGCGGCGTCCCGAGGTCGCGCTGGTCGACGAGCTCGCCCACACCAACGTCCCGGGGTCCCGCAACGGCAAGCGCTGGCAGGACGTCGAGGAGATCCTCGACGCGGGCATCGACGTCGTCTCCACGCTGAACATCCAGCATCTGGAGTCGCTCAGCGACGTCGTCGAGCGGATCACCGGCGGCGCGCCGCGCGAGACCGTCCCGGACGAGGTCGTCCGCCGCGCCGCCCAGATCGAACTGGTCGACATGGACCCCGGGGCCCTGCGGCGGCGGCTCGCGCACGGCGACGTGTACGCGCCGGAGACGGTCGACGCCGCGCTCGCCGACTACTTCCGCGTCGGCAACCTCGCCGCGCTGCGCGAGCTGGCCCTGCTGTGGGTCGCCGACCGCGTCGACGAGGGCCTCGCCGACTACCGCGCCGGGCACGGCATCACCGACGCGTGGGAGGCCCGCGAGCGGATCGTCGTCGGCCTGAGCGGCGGGCCCGAGGGCGAGGCGCTGGTCCGCCGGGCCGCGCGGATCGCCGCCCGCGCCGGGCGCGCCGAGCTGCTCGCGGTGCAC
>NZ_CAACVB010000493.1 GCF_900659635.1 Actinomadura roseirufa
TACTACGCCTCCGACTTCACCGAGGCCATAGCTCTGGCCGAGATGTCTCAGCAGGTGAACAGCCGATGGTCGGGGCCGTCCTGGCAGCGGCCCTGGAGGAGCGGCCCGGACGGCCCGGACGGCGCCTCCTATTACGCGGCCGAACGCACGCACTGGCTCGGATCCCGTCGTGCCATAGACGCCGTTCCCTAGGATCCGTCGCCCTTCACCGTCCCGATGTCGAGTGCGGCATGGGACCGGCGGCCCCGGCCGCGAGCGGCCCCCGCGACGGATCCGCTCCAACTTGACCGTCGGCGGGCGGAACGTCCGAGGCGCCTGTCATGATCGCGGCATGGTGGACACGACGTACCGGGACCTGGCGGACCGGCTGGTGGAGCTCGGCATGACGTCCGACGAGGAGGCGGCCGCCGCGCGCGCGGCGCTGGAGGATCAGGGGCCGGGCCCGGGAGCGGAGCTGGAGGAGGACGACGTCCTCGACTTCCTCGACGAGTGCGGCGTGGTCGTGTGGGCGCCGGCGGGCGATGTCGCCGACCTCGAGGAGGGGTACCGGGACCTCCTGGAGAGCGCCGCCGACTGCACCGGCGGCGCCGTCACGGTCGGCGACGTGGAGCTGGTGGAGGACGAGGAGGGCGAGGAGAGCCTGCATTTCCTGCGCAACGGCGAGCCGGTGTGGTGGCCGGTCGAGCACGGGCCCGGCGAGCACCTTGACCTGCAGACCGTGATGGAGTGCATCGACGACCTCGAGCCCGGCGACGCCCGCATGTTCTACGCGCTGCCCGGCGAGGAGCCCGACGATGACGACGCCTACATCCTCGCCACGCGGGCGCAGGCGCACTACCTCCACGACCGGTTCGGCCTGGACCTGGAGGGGCTCGGCCGGGTGAAGCAGCCGCCGGTGCCCGCGCCCGACGCCGCCCACGGCACGGCCGACTGGTACCTCCAGGACGACCGGGCCCGGATGACCCCGCCCGCCCGCGCGTTCCTGGACGGCTGGACCGGGGAGATGACCGGCGCCCTCGCGGACTGGCGGGCCGGTCACCTCCCGGACGGCTTCCCGTTCGACTTCTCGCCCGGCTCCCTGGACGCCCTGGAGGCGCTCGTCCTCGACCGCCACCCCGACTGGGACTCGGTGATCGCCGCGGGCTCGGACCCGTTCGTCGAGGGCGCCGTCCGCTACCTGGGCGAGACGATCCTGCGGGAGGTCCCGAGCCGGTGGGCCTACCAGGACCTCGGCCTGTCCGACTCCTACGACCGGATCCCGATGATCCGCTCGAACACGCCGCAGGGGTTCACCCAGACGGTCGTCCCACTGCACCGCCTCGCGGCGCTCGCGAAGGAGCGCGAACCCGGCATGCTCGCCGAGTCGTCCCGTTTCCTCCAGGACGCCGTCGACTCGCACCACCGGGCCGTGGCCGCCCGCCGGTCCTGACCGTCAGCCCTCGATGAGGGCTTGGATGTCATCGTAGGAGGGCATGGGCCACGTCCTGCCCTCCTCGGTGACCTCCAGGGCCGCGGCGACCGTCGCATGGAGCGCCCGGCGGAACGGCAGCGAACCGCAGCTCACCCGGTGCACCCCCAGCTCGGCCAGCCGCGCGTACCGGGTCCGGCCCGGCATGAACAGGAGGTTCAGCGGCACGTCCACCGCGTCGAGGAGGGCCCGCACGTCGGCGTCGTCGGCGGCGGCCGGGACGAACACCCCGTCCGCTCCGGCGTCGGCGTAGGCGCGCACCCGGCGCAGCGTCTCGTCCCGGTCGGCCTCGCCTTGGGCCAGCCAGAACGTGTCGGTGCGGGCGTTGAGGAACACCTCCGGCGCCGCCTCCTTCACCGCGCGGACGATCTCGACCTGGCCGCCGAGCGGCGCGAGCGACCCGTCGGCGCGGCCGTCCTCCAGGTTGACCCCGGCGATCCCGTAGGAGGCCAGCTCGCGGACGAGGCCGGCGACCTCCTCCGGCCGGGTGGAGAAGCCGCCCTCGATGTCGACGGTGACCGGCACGGTGAGCCGGGCGAGGGAGCGGGCCAGCGTGAGGGTCTCCGCCCGGGTGTCGCCCGTCGCGTCCGGCTTGCCCGCCGCGGCGGCGACGCCGAGGCTGGTCGTGCCGACCGCGGCGAACCCGGCGGCGGCGAACGCGGCGCCGGTCGCGAAGTCCCACGCGTTGGGCAGCAGCAGCGGCCGGTCCCCGTGGTGCAGGTCCCGGAAAAGGTCGGTCATGGCGCTCTCCTCAATCCGACGCGGGAGGCACGGCCGGCGCGCGTCCCCGCAGGCCCTCAGCCTAGAGGCGGGACGTTTCGGCCGTCGTCGAAGAATTCGGCGCTCCCGCCGACGGGCCTCGGGTCGCGTCCTTAAAATCGTGGGGTGAGCGAGCACCCGTCCGCCGGTCCGCGCCGGGACGTCGGCACCGAGGTCGCCGGACGGGTCGCCGACGTGCTGCTGCTGTTCGCCGGCGGCCCCCGGTACCTGGGCGTCAGCGCCATCGGGCGGGAGCTCGGACTGTCCAAGGCCGTCGTGCACCGCATCCTGCGGTCGCTGGCCTCGCGCGGGATGCTGGAGACCGACCCGGGCGCCGCGGGCTACCGCCTCGGCCCCGCCGCCGTGGCGCTCGGGGTGAGCGCGCTGCGGGGCTTCGACGTCCGCGCCGCCGCCGCGCCCGTCCTGCGCCGGCTGCGGGACGACACGGGCGAGACCGCCGCGCTGTCCGGCCTGGTCGGCGACGAGCGGGTCTACCTCGACCAGTTCGAGAGCCCGCGGGAGGTCAAGATGACCGTCGAGGTGGGGCGGCGGTTCCCGCTGCGCGCCGGCGCGCCGGGCCTGGCGATCCTCGCGTTCCTGCCGGCGGAGCGCCGCGAGGCCGTGCTGACCCGCCCGGCGCCCGCCCCGGCCGGCGGCGGCG
>NZ_CAACVB010000494.1 GCF_900659635.1 Actinomadura roseirufa
GAACCCGTGCCCGGCCAGCGCCTCCAGCAGCGCCGGGACGTCGTCCGGCGGCGCGGTGGCGACCACGCGGGACGCCTCGCGCGCGGCGCACGCCCGGACGGCGTCCGGGCCGCCGCGCCCGACGAACACGGCGTCCGGCTCCGGCATGTGGTCGAGGACGAGCGGCAGCTCCCCGCTCGCGAGCGCGACCTTCACCCCGTGCGCCCGCACGTTCTCACGGACCCGCGCACGGGCCGTCTGGTCCTGTTCGAGGGAGACGACGGCCGCGCCGAAGCGCGCGCACTCGATGCCCACCGACCCGTCGCCCGAGCCGATGTCCCACACCATGTCGCCGAGCCTCGGCCCCAGCTTCGCCAGGACGAACGCCCGCACCTCGGGCCCCAGCGTCCCTTCGCCACCGAAGGCGCTCTGGGGAAGCGCCCACTCGGACGGGCCGGGACCGGCGCCGGAACTCCAGCCCTCGCCGGTAAGGGCGCGGCGGTCATCGAGGACGAGGACCACGTCCGGATCGTTCCACGGCCTGGTGGTGGCCTCCGCCGGACGGACGTGCACCACCCGTTCCCTGGGCCCGTCCAGGTCCTCGCAGACGACGAAGGACCGCGGCGTCTGCGGGAACAGCGCGCGCGCCAGCTCCCCTGGCCCGGCCCCAGGGCGGGTCAGCACCGCCACCTTCGGATGGGCGCGGCATACGTTGACCGCCCGGCGCAGATCCGCCGACGACACCACGAGCGCGTCCTCCCACGGCAGGCCGATCCGTGCGAAGGCCCGGCCCACCAGTGACGCGGCGGGCAGGACGCGGGGCTCGTGCCCCCGCGCGCGCAACGCCCTGACGACGCCGAAGAAGCCCGGGTCACCGGCGGCGACCACGACCACGTTTCCGGACCGGCTCTCGGGCCCGTCCAGAACCTCCAGGACGTCGGCGAGGGCGTCCGCGGGAACGACGCGCGCGCCCGGCGCCACCGGCAGCCCTTCCAGGTGATGGGACGGGCCCACGAGCAGCCCGGCGTCCCGCACCGCCGCGCGAGCCGACTCCGGGAGCGGCGCCCCGTCCCGGCCTATGACGGTCAGCACCCCGCCCCCGCCCTCGCGGTGCGCGGGCGGGACGGTCACGCGGCCGGTCACCGCGCCATCCGCCCGAACATGCCGACCATGCGCCCGTCCTCGGCGTCGACGAGCACGACCTGGGCCGCGACCGGGCTCTCCGGGGCGCCCGCGGCCTCGGCCGCGCGCCGTTCCAGCTCCCCCGCCGTCCGGCGGCACAGCTCACGTCCGCACGGCCCGTGCACCCCGGCCGCCTGCCACAGCCCGTACGCGTGCGCGGCGGACGGCGCCCGCGCCACCTCGGCGGTCAGCGCGGCGCCGCCGTCCATGTCGCGGGTCACGGCCTCCAGCGCGCCCGCGCCGGCGACCGCGGCCAGCTCCGCCGGCCCCGCCACCAGGACCAGTTGCACGACGCCCCGCGCGACCCCCCGCGCGACGGTTCCGGCCGACCCGTCCGGGTCGGCGGGGGCGAAGCAGGCGTCCGGCAGGCCCGGCAGCATCCGGCGAGCCGCCTCGCCCGCTCCCGCCCCGTAGAGGACGAGGGTCCGCCCGTGCTCGGCCGCCGCTCTCGTCGCGCTCACGCCCGTTCCTCCTCGCGGATCAGCGCGCCCGGCCTGGGATCGGACGCGATCAGGCTGAACACGATCATGTCCTGGTTGGTGCCGTCGGGGCCGCGTTCCGCGCCCCGCGCCACCCCTTCACGCTGATATCCGGCCTTCTCGGCGACGCGGATCGAGGCGAGGTTCGTCGTCAGGGCACGAAGCTCCACCCGGTAGATCCCGCAGTCGTCGAGGATCCACTGGGAGACCGATGACAGCGCCTCCGTCGCATAGCCGTTCCCGCGCGCGCTCGGCCGCATCCCGTACCCGACCTCGCAAGTCAGCTGCTTCCAGTCGACGCGGAAGAGCCCGATGGTCCCGACCAGCGCGCCGGTGACGCGGTCGGCGACGGCGAGGTGGATGCCCAGGCCGAACCGCTGCACACTGTGGACGCCCTCCCGCAGGAACCACGCGATCGGCTGCGCTTCCAGGACGGTCGGGAAGTTCGGCGGCAGGAACACTTCCCCACTGCGGATCACCTCGATCAGGACCTCGGCGTCGTCCAGCCCGAAGGGGCGCAGGACGAGCCGCTCCGTTTCCAGGCGCACGTCCTCCCGGAAGTCCTTCACGCGCGCTCCCGGCACGCCTGCACCATCCTGGCGGCGAACTGCGGCGACCCGGCCCAATGCAAATGCAAGTAGGACGCGACACAGTCGCCCCGTACGAACCCCTCTGGGGAGGACGTGGACCACTGCCACGCCGCCGTGGCCCCGTGCCCGGGTTCCGTCACCGTGCGGTGGAACTCGTGACCGTGCACACGCTCTCCCGTCCGGGCGACGACGGAATCGGCCACCGCCACCGCGGCACGATAACCCAGTGTCAGGCGCGACGCCATCGTGGCCTTGACGCCGTCCAGCACACCGCACATGGGCGCCCCGTCCAGCTCCTGCGCGAGGTAGAGAAGCCCCGCGCACTCGGCGTACACCGGGCGCGCGGCCCCGGCGAAGGCCGCCAGCTCGCCGCGCAGCCTCTCGTTCGCCGACAGCTCCGCCGCGTACACCTCCGGGAACCCTCCGCCGACGACGACGCCGCGGGTGCCCTCGGGAAGCGCCTCGTCCCGCAGCGGATCGAACCGGACGACCTCCGCGCCCGCCGCGTCCAGCAGCTCCTCGTTCTCGGCGTACCCGAACGTGAACGCGGGCCCGCCGGCCACCGCGACCCGCGGCCGGCGCCCGGCCGCCGCGCGTCCCGGATCGGTCCCGCCCGCCGTGCCCGCCAGGGC
>NZ_CAACVB010000495.1 GCF_900659635.1 Actinomadura roseirufa
GGGCGGTCGCGGGCCGGAACCGCGACGCGTCGTGCGAGCCGCGTCCGCGCCGTCCGCTCGCGACGGCGGCGCTGAGCCCGGCGAGCAGGACGCCGGTCGCGGTCCCGACGGACGCGTCCAGCGGCAGGTTCGGCGAGGACGGCGCCGACGGCCGCGCGGCGAGGCTCATCAGCGCGACCCGCACGCCGGTGTCGCCCCGGTGGGCGGTCCCGTACCGGACGAGCGCGTCGGCGGAGGCGTTGGCGAACCCGGCGGCGTCACCGGGCGTGGCGGCGCTCCCCGACAGCCTGATCAGCGGGGTGTCGGGGGACGTGGACGCCTGGATGTGCGCGCGGGTCTCGCCGGGCGCCACCCGGGGCAGCGGGAGCGCCGACCAGGCGAGCGTCTCCGGCAGCGGCGCGAGCCGCCCGTAGGCCTGCGCGAAGCTGACCGCGGCCGGGCCGGACTGCCCGCCGCCGTTGTCGACGACCAGCACGTACGCGGTCGCGGTGTAGGCCGTGGGCGCGACCAGGGCGTAGCCGAGCCCGCAGAGGAGGCCGCCCAGGACGAGCACGACGGCCACGCCGAACCGCCGGGCGTACCGGGCGAGCGCGCGGCCGGAGCGCCGGCGCGCGTCCGCGGCGAGCCGGCGGACCCGTCCGCCGGGCGACTTCTGGGTGGCATCACGCTTGGCCATCATGGGCCCCTTCTCCTGTCGGGGTTCTGTTCTGGTGAGTGCTGCTCGGGTGGCTGCGGGCCGTCCGGGTGCGGGACGCCCTCATGTCGGGGTGCCGCTCAGGTGCTCGCGCATGGGCGGCGTCCGGACGGCGGCGGCGCCCGGACCGTCCTCGTACAGCCGGGCGAGGCGGTCCGCCTGGTCGGCGACGCAGTAGCGGCCGACGACCGCCGGGACCGGCAGCCGCCCGGCGGGCCCGTGCCCGGCCGCCGCGGCGAGCCGGCCGAGCTCGGCGGTCCAGGCGGTCAGGCCGGTGGGCACGCGCCGCGCGTGCGGCGCCTCCCAGGACGGCAGGTCCGCCAGCGCCGGGCAGGTCGTGTACCGGACGGGCAGCCCGGCGGCCAGCGCCTCCAGGACGCCGAGGCCGAACGTCTCCTGGGTGGACGGCGAGGCCAGCACGTCCATCGCGGCCAGCGCGCCCGGCACGTCGTCGGTCGCCCCGGCGAACACGATCCGGCCGGCCGCGCCGAGGCTCGCGGCGAGCCGTTCGAGGCGGTCGCGGGCGGGACCGTCGCCGACCAGCAGCAGCCGCGCCCGCTCCAGCCGGGCGACCGCCTCGATGAGCAGGTCGAACCGCTTGGTCGGGACGAGCCGGCCCAGCCCTCCGGCGACCCACTCGTCCGGGCCGATGCCGAACCGCCGCCGGGTCTCGGCGCGGCGGGCGGGGTCGAACGCGAACGCGGCGGCGTCGATGCCGTTCGGGATCACGACGATCCGGCCCGGCGGCACGCCCCAGCCGCGCAGCCGCGAGGCGACGGTCGGCGAGACCGCGACGGTCACCGAGCCGAGCCGCTCGGTCGCCCGGTAGAGCGCGCGGACGCCGCGGGTCGTCGCGCGGCCCTCGATGTGCCCGTCGCCGAGGGAGTGCTCGGTGGCGACGACGCGGGGCGTCCCGGCGAGCCGGGCGGCGACGCGGCCGTACACGCACGCCCGGTACAGGTGGGTGTGCACGACGTCGTAGCGGCCCCGGCGGATCAGCCGCGCGAGCCGGGGCACGGCGGAGAGGTCGCGGTTGCCGCGCATGCCGAGCTCGTGGACGGCGACGCCGGTGCCGCGGATCGCCTCGCCGAGGGTCCCGGCGCCGGTCAGCGAGACGACCTCGCACGTCACCGGGAGATGGCGGAGCAGCAGCGCGAGCTGCCGCTCGGCCCCGCCGTGCTCCAGGCCGGTGATGACGTGCAGGACCCGCGTCACACCCGGCTCCGGCGCAGCCCGTGCCGGACGAGCTTGGCGCGCAGCCGCGGCCCCCCGTCCCGGTCCCCGACGTAGGTGCGCGGCAGCGCGTGCCGACACGGCTCGGCGGGGCCGATGTCGACCGCGTAGCCGTAGCCCGCGGCGCGGACCGCGTCGATCTCGCGGCGGGTGGCGTGCCCGTAGGGGTAGGCGAAGCCGGTGACCGGGCGGTCGAGCAGTTCCTCCAGGCTGGCGCGGCTCTCCTCCAGCTCAGCCCGCAACTCGGTGGCGCCGGTGCCCGGCAGCGACACGTGGTACCGGCCGTGCGAGCCGACCTCCATGCCCGCGCGCGCGACGGTCCGCAGCTGCTCGACGGTCATCAGCGGCTTGCGCGGGCCGTCGTCCCAGGCGTTGTAGGAGCCGATCCGCCCGGACACCGCGAACACCGTGGCGGTGAACCCGAACCGCACCAGGGCGGGCAGGGCCCGGGTCGCGAAGTCGGCGTACCCGTCGTCGAACGTGAGCCCGACCAGGCCGCGCGCGTCGCCGGCGTCCCGCGCGGCGAGCAGCTCGGCCGTCCCGACGCCGCGCAGGCCGCGGGCCCGCAGCCAGCCGAGCTGGGCCTCGAACCGCGGCGGCGACACGGTCACCAGGTGCGGGTCCTCAGCGTAGTGATCGATCGAGTGGTACATCAGCACCCACGGTGCCGGTCCCCGTTCCGTCGGCCGCGCCGGCGGCGTCAGGCGGGTCGGTTCGTCGGTCGGCTGGGTCACTGGTCTCCCCCGGGTCGGTACGGCCGCGCCGGACGAGGGCCGCGAGCGGCCCCGCGGCGGTCCACGGCGCTGTGATCCTTGACAGGCGTCTCGGCGCCGGTTCCGCGCCCGGCCACGCGGCGAGCACGAGCAGCACCGCGAAGGCCGCGGCGGTCACCGCGCCCCCGGCGACCGGCGGGACGAGCGCGGG
>NZ_CAACVB010000496.1 GCF_900659635.1 Actinomadura roseirufa
CCCGCCGGCCGGGTCGAGCGCGGCCGCCGCGGCGGCGGCGACGCCCGGGCCGGTGTCGGGGATCGTCAGGACGGCGGCGGCCGGCGCGGTGCACGCCACCAGCAGGACGCCGAACGAGGCGGCCGGCCGGGACGCGGACCGAGGATCGCGTGCGTGCGAGGACACGGCCTTCTCCTTCGGAGTCGCCGCCCACCCGCGCCCGCTTTCCCATAAGGGAAGAATGCCGGTATTGGAATGTTTATCGGGAATGCGGCGTCGAGTGGACGGAATGCGGCACCGTCCCCGCGAATTTAGCGCGCCGAAACGCCCTCCGCCTTGCGACCCAGCCAAATTCCCGTCACCCAGAGCGCGCCGAACAGCGCGCCGAGGAAGAACATGGTCGGCACCATGAAGCCGGTGCCGATCACCAGCACCTGGAGCACGCTGCCCGCGGCCACGCCCCACGGGAACCGCAGCACGCCCGCCATGAGCAGGCACACCACGGCGAGGCCGCCGCACACGGCCCCGGCGGTGCCGCCGTCCACCTTCAGCACCGCCACCGCCACCGGGATCGCCAGCGCGATCACGATGGCCTCGCAGGCCAGCACGGTCGCCAGCAGCCGGCGCGCGGGATTGGGCGCCCGCCGCGCGCGCACGGCGGTCACCGCCCCTCCCCGACCCGCAGCAGCGTCCGCGCGTCGCCCACGGTGACCACCGAGCCGGTGATCAGCACGCCAGCGCCCTGGTACTCGCCGGTCTCCTCGGCCAGGCCGATCGCCCGGTCGATCGCGTCGTCCAGCCGGGCCGCCAGATGCACCCGCTCGGCGCCGAAGACGCCCTCGGCGATCTCGGCGAGCTCCTCGGGCAGCATCGAGCGGGGGGAGGAGCTGCGGGTGACCACCAGCTCGGCCAGCACGGGCTCGAGCTGGTCGAGGATCCCGGCGACGTCCTTGTCGGCGGCGACCGCGAGCACGCCGACCAGCCGGCTGAAGCCGAACGACTCGGTGATCGTGGCGACGGTCGCCGCGGCCCCGGACGGGTTGTGCGCCGCGTCCAGCAGCACCGTCGGGCCGGTGCGGACGACCTCCAGCCGGCCGGGCGAGGCGGCCTTGGCCAGGCCGCTGCGGACCAGGGCCGGGTCGAGCTGCCCCTCCGCGCCGCCGGCGTAGGTCTCCCCCGCCGCGATGCGCGTGACGGCCGTCAGGTCGGCCTCGCCGGGCGTCGGCGCGCCGCTCGCGAACGCCTCCACCGCGGCCAGCGCGGTCGCGGCGTTGCTCGCCTGGTGGTCGCCGAACAGCGGCAGGAAGACCTCCTCGTAGACGCCGTGCAGGCCCTGCAGCCGCAGCTGCTGGCCGCCCACCGCGACGTCGCGGCTCAGCACCCCGAACTCGATGCCCTCGCGGGCCGCCGCCGCGCCGGTCTCCACGATGCGGCGCAGCAGCACCTCGGCCGCCTCCACCGGCTGCTGGGCCAGCACCGCGACCGCGCCGGGCTTGATGATCCCGGCCTTCTCCCCGGCGATCTCCTCGATCGTCTCGCCCAGGTAGCGGGTGTGGTCCAGGCCGATGGGGGTGACCACGGCGACCGCGCCGTCGGCCACGTTGGTGGCGTCCCACGTCCCGCCCATGCCGACCTCGACGACGGCCACGTCGACCGGCGCGTCCGCGAACGCCGCGAACGCCATGGCGGTGAGCACCTCGAAGAACGACAGCCGCGCGGCGTGCTTGCCGTCGACCAGCTCGACGTAGGGCAGCACGTCCCGCAGGACCTCGACGAACCGCTCCTCGCCGATCGGCTCGCCGTCGATGGCGATCCGCTCCCGCAGGGTGGTCAGCTCGGGGCTGGTGTACAGGCCGGTGCGCAGCCCGCGCTCGCGCAGCAGCGCCTCGATGAGCCGGGCGGTGCTGGACTTGCCGTTCGTCCCCGCCACGTGGACGACCGGGTAGGCGCGCTGCGGCTCCCCCAGGACGTCGACGAGGTCGCGGATCCGGTCGAGGGTGGGATCGATCTCCCATTCGACCCCGCGGCTCATGATCGCGCTGACGGCGCCCCGGTAGTCGAGCGGCTCGGTTTCCTGGCTCACGATGCTCCATGGCTGCGGAAAGTGACCCTCAGAGCCTACTCGGCGCTCCGGGCCGCCCAGGGTCGGCCCGGAAACTGCCACCATGGGGGTGTGGACGCCGAGGAGGTCTTCTTCCGGGAGTGGGGGCGCCGCGGTCCCGGCGAGAGCCGCAGCGTGCCGCGCGCCCGCGCCCTCGCGGAGGCCCTCGGGATCCTCTCCCCCGGGGTGCCGGTCCTGACGGTCGTGGGCTCAAAGGGGAAGGGCACCGCCGCGACGTACGCGTCGGCGTTCCTCGCGGCGGCGGGCCTGCGGGTCTGCACGGTGACCAGCCCGGGGATCAGGGACGCCCTCGACCGGATCAGGATCGATGGGGTGTCGGTGTCGGAGGGGGAGCTGGCCTCGCTCGGCGCGCGCCTCGGCCGGGCGATGGACACGCCGCCGCCCGGCGCGGGCTACCTGTCGCCGGCCGGGCTGTTCACGCTCGCGGGCGTCCTGCACGCCCGTGACGCCGAAGCGGACGTGATCGTCCTGGAGGCCGGGATGGGCGGCCGGTCGGACGAGGTGAGCCTGTTCCCGCCGGACGTCGCCGCGCTGACGCCGGTCTTCCTGGAGCACGCCGGGGTGCTCGGCGCCACGGTCGCCGAGATCGCCCTGGAGAAGGCGGGCGTGGCCGGGCCGGGGACGCGGGCCGTGCTGTCGGCGCCGCAGTCCGCGGCGGCCGAGGCGGCGCTGGCCGGGCGCGTCGAGTACGTGCGGCCCGGGGACGGCGGCGTCC
>NZ_CAACVB010000497.1 GCF_900659635.1 Actinomadura roseirufa
GTCGCCGCGGACTGGGCGCGGCGGCCCGGCTGGGCCGTGGCCGCGACCGTCGCGTGCGTCGGCATCCCCCCGGGCCCCGCGGCGCCGGGCGCGACGCAGGTCACCCCCGGCGACTGCGCCTCCGCCGCGCTGGTGGCGTTCGCGGTTTTGCTCGTCGCCATGGGACGGGCCCGCGCGCCGCGCGGGACGCTCGCGGTGTTCGCGCCGCTCGTGGTGACGCTCGGCGTGACCACGGCGTGCTCCGCCGACATCACGGCGGGCATGGCCGGCTACCTGCGCGACCTCCAGATCTTCGTGCTGGTGCCGGTGGCCGTCGTGCTGCTGGTCCGGGGCCGCCGCGACCTCGCGATCGTGTGCTCGGCCGTGCTCGGCCTCGGCATGGCCGAGTCCTGCCTCGGGGTCTGGCAGTCGCTCACCGGGACGGGCGCGTCCATCGGCGGGCGGAGCGTCCGCGCGGTCGGCACGTTCGGTGCCATGGACGTCATGGCGATGTCGGTCGTCGCCGGGTTCGCGATCCTCGTGCTGACCGCGTTCGCGCTGGTGGCGCCCGCGCGGGGCCCCCTCGCGGTGGTCGCCGCGATCGCCGGGCTCTGCGTGCCCGCGCTGGCGCTGGCGCTCGCGCTCAGCCGCGGCAGCTGGATCGCGCTCGGCGCCGCCGCCGTGCTGATGATGCTGATCTTCGACCGGTGGGTGGCGGCGCGGGTGCTGGCGTGCTGCGCGGCGCTGGCGCTGGTCGCCGCCGCGCCGCTCGGCGGCGGGTCGCAGACGGTGCTGGCCAGGTCCCGGTCGATCGCCGCGTCCGTCACCTCCCCGGACCGGTCGGTCAGCGACCGGTACAACCTGTGGGCCGCCGCTCAGCGGATCTGGGAGGACAACCCGCTCACCGGCGTCGGCGTGAAGAACTTCGCGGCCTACCGCGACACCTACGCGACCATCGAGCTGTCGTCGGGCAGCGAGACCGACGACGGCGTCAACGGGTACGTCCGGCAGCCGCTGCTGTCGCCGCACAACGAGTACCTGCTGATCCTCTCCGAGCAGGGCGTCATCGGCCTCGCCGGGTTCGCCGCGCTGTTCGGGGCGATCCTGCGCGGGCTGTGGACGCGGCGCCGCGTCCGGGACCCCTTCTGGCTGGTCGGCACGGCGTTCATGGCGTTCCTGCTGATCAACTTCCTGTACTCCGACCTGGGCGGGCCCACCTGCGTGCTGACGGCCGTGCTGCTCGGCGTCGCGGCGGCCCGCGCCCTGGGGCACGAACACGGCCACGAACACGGTCATGAACACGGCCATGAACACGACCCGGAACACGGTCATGAACACGGCCCCGGATTCCGCCCCGTCCCGTCCGCTCCCGCCGCCCCTCCCGCGCCCCCGGTTCCGGTACCGCGGGAGCGGCGATGACGGACTCCGCTCCCAGCGACGCCGCTCCCAGGGACACCGCGTCCAGCGAACCCCCTCCCAGCGAACCCGCTTCCGCGGACGCCGCGTCCGGCGGCTCGCCCGGCGGTTCGGTCGGCCGCGCCGCCGCGCTGTCGGGGGTACTGATCGCGGGCGGCACCGTCCTGGGCTTCCTGCGCGACCTCGCGATGGCGCACCTGTTCGGCGCCAGCGGCAGCACGGACGCGTTCCTCGTCGCCTGGACGATCCCCGAGACGGTGTCGCCGCTGCTCATCGAGGACGCGATGGCGCTGCTCCTGGTGCCCGTCGTCACCCGGCTGCTCGCCCGCGGCGACGCCCTGCGCCCGTTCGCGCGGACGACGCTGCCGCGCCTGGTCGTGGGCCTGTCCGTGGTCACGGCGGCGCTCGCGGCCGGTGCCCCCGCCGTGGTCGGCGTGCTCGCGCCCGGCCTGGCCGAGCCGGGGCCCGCCGTCCTGTGCGTCCGGCTGACCGCCGTGACCGTGGTGACGTTCGGCGTCGCCGGGTTCATGAGCGCGACGCTGCGCGCGCACCACCGCTTCGGTCCTCCCGCGGCGATCTACCTGGCCTACAACGTGGGGATCCTCGCGCTCATCGCGGGCTTCGCCGGGCTGATCGGCGTCACCAGCGCCGCGGCCGGCGTCGCCTGCGGAAGCGTGCTGATGGTGGCGGTGCAGGCGCCGGCGTTCGTCCGCTGCCTGCGGGCGGCGCCGTCCGGCCCGCCGGGGAACGCCGCCGAACTGCGGCTCGGCCTCGCCGCGCTGGTACCGATCGTCGTGTACACCGTGACGCGCCAGGCGCAGGTGTTCGTCGAGCGGTTCATCGGGGCGGGGCTCACCGCCGGCTCCATCTCGCAGCTCAACTACGCGCAGAAGGTCGCGCAGGTCCCGATGGTGCTGTCGCTGCTGATCGTGACCGTGACGTTCCCGCGGCTCGCGCGGGCGTCCGCCGACGGCGACCTGCGAGAGGTCGCCCGGCGCATCGAGCGCGACCTCGTGGTCGCCAGCGCGATGGTGCTGTGCGCCGCCGCCTACCTCGTCGCGTTCGCGCCCGCCGTCGTCCGGCTGCTGTTCGAGCACGGCGCCTTCACCGCCGCCGACACCCGCGGCACCGCCGCCACCATGCGCGTCTACGCGCTCGGGCTGTGGGGCCACACGACCGTCGGCCTCGTGGCCCGCGCGTTCTTCGCGCACGGCCGCCCGACGTGGCGGCCCGCCTGGCTGATCGCGCTGGGACTGGCCGTCACCGCCGCCGTCGGCGGGACGTTCGCGGCCGTCGCGGGCACCGTCGCGCTGGCCGCCGCGAACGCCGCCGGGATCACCGTCGCCGCCGTCCTGCTGCTGGCCGGGCTGCGCCGGCACGTCGCGCCGGTGTCACTGCGTC
>NZ_CAACVB010000498.1 GCF_900659635.1 Actinomadura roseirufa
CGCGCCGGCGCCGCGCCCGCGCGCGCCGCCGCCGGAGCCGGTCCGGCGGGTCAGGCGCGGGCCGGCTCCCGGGGCGTGAGGTCCATGTGGATGTCCTCGGCGGCCCACAGCACGAAGCGCTCGATCGGCGTGACCGTCCGGCCGGGCGCCGGGCGGAACCGGAACCGCTTCAGCAGGACGGCCAGCACCAGCTCGGCCTCGACCATCGCCAGGGCCGCGCCCTCGCAGCCGCGCGGGCCGATCCCGAAGGGGATGTAGGCGAGCCGGGGCCGCCCCGCCGATGCCTCCGGCGTGAAGCGGCCGGGGTCGAACCTCTCCGGATCGGGCCAGTACTCGGGGTTCATGTGCACGGCCCAGAACGGATAGAAGATCGTCGTTCCCGCGGGGACGCTGTACTCGCCGAGGACGAGGTCCTCGGTCGTCTCCCGGGCGCCGTACGGGCCCGGCGGGTACAGCCGCATCGCCTCCCTGAGCGCCCTGTCCAGGTGGACGAGTTCTCTGAGGTCCCCGTAGTCGGGCACGGCGCGGTCGCCGAGGACACGGTCCACCTCCTCGCCGACCCGCTCGGCCACGTCCGGGTGCCGGGCCAGCAGGTGCAGCGTCCAGGAGATGGCGACGCCGGTGGTGTGATGCGCGGCCAGCATGGTCATCAGCACCGAGTCGCGGATCCGCGCCGGGGACTCGTCGGCCTCGGCCAGCGCGGCGATCATGTCGCTGCGTCCGGCGCGGCCGCCGGCCCGCCGGCCGGCGCCGTGCTCGCGGTGCGCGGCGAGCACGCGGTCGACGGTCGCGCGCAGGTAGGCCAGGCCCTCCTCGGCGCGGGCGCGGCGCGCCCCGCCGGTACCCGGCTCGTCCGCCTGGTAGAGCCGCGCCATGTACTCGGTCAGGACGTCCTCGAACGCCGACACGACCCGTCCCGCGGACTCCTCGGACTCAAGGCCGTCGCCGAGCGCGTACCGGCAGATCATGCGCAGGGACAGCTCGCTCAGGTCCCGTTGGAGGGGGACCGGGCCGTCGGCGGCGCGCTCGGCCCACCGGTCGGCCAGGTCCGCCGTCAGCTCGCCGAACCGCGCGAAGTGCGCCTCGTGCGAGGGGCGGCCGGCCAGGACCGACAGCATGATCCGCCGCCACGGGCCGTGCTCGCCGGCGGGCATCGTCTGCAGGTTGCCCGACTCCTGCAGCGGCGCGAGGAACTCGAACAGCCGCTCCGGCCGCTTGTCGATCCCCGCGGTGGCCTCCAGCAGGACCGGGTCGGCGACCGACACCGCCCCGTCCGCGCCGGGCAGCGAGAAGCGCACGACCGGGCCGTACTCGGCGTGCAGCTTCAGCTGGTAGTTGTGCAGGCCCCCCGCCGACGCGATGGCGCCGGCGCCGTCCTCCTCCGGGGGCGGGCCGGGGATGGGTGTTGGGGTGGTGCCGTCGCCTAGCATCGCACTCTCCCGGTAGGAAACATCGGTCGGCGTCCCACGATGATCGCGAGGACCCCATCCTCGCACCGCGCGCCCCTGCTTCGGGGCCCTCAGCTCTGGGGCACGGTGTGCTCCCCTTCGTCCCGCGGTTCCTCGAAACTCTCCAGATGGCGGTCGAGCAGTTCGGGGGAGACGGTGACGTTCCCTGGGCCGTCGCAGGAGTCGCGGACGGCGAGGCGCCGCCGGAGCGTCTCCGGGTCGGCCTTGAGGTAGATGAGCGTCCAGGTGCCGCCGTGCTCCTCGATCAGCGTCTTGTAGCGGTCGCGGGCGGCCCGGCTCCAGAAGCCCTCGTCCAGCACGACGGGCTCCCCGGCCGCCAGGAGCCGCAGGAGCTCCCGCTGGATCTCCTGGTCGGCGGTGGCCTGGTGGTGCTCGTACTCGGCGGGGGCCAGCAGCGCCGCGTCGTGCCCGACCCGCCGCCAGATGATCTCATCGGCCGACAGGCGCCGGTATCCGCCGGCCTCCAGGCGGCGCGCGTAGGTGGTCTTGCCCGAGCCGGCGAGACCGCACATCATGACGACGGCCCCGGGCACCGGCGGCGGGAGCGGGCCGGACGAGCCGTCCCGGGGACGCACGACCGTCTCCCGGTGGCCGGTGGTTCCGTCCGGGCCGGGGGCCGCTCCGTCCTCGCGCGGTGTCAGGAAGTCCTGCAGCTCGCGATGCCGGAACTGGTAGGTGGCGCCGCTGACGCGCAGCAGCCGCGCCTCGCAGGCCCAGTCCAGGAACGTCCACAGCCGCAGCGGGAGCAGGCCCCGCGCGGCGGCGACCGCCAGCCCGATCATGGTGCGGGTCCAGGCGACGGCGCCGAAGGACAGGCCGAAGGCCACGCCGCCGGTGAGCGCGCACGCCAGCGAGGCGGCGACGCCCTGGTTCAGGACGAACACCAGGAAGGCCGCGACGCCCCCGGTGAGGCCGAACGCCACCCCGATCGCCGGGTTCCGCTGGAGCGCCTCCCGCGGGTGCGCCAGCTCCGCGTCCTCGCTCCAGCCGCCCGTGGCGATCCTGAAGACGACGCCCAGCGCGAAGGCCAGGACGAACGCCCCGGCCACCCCCGCGGCCAGCGGCAGCGGGCCGGCGTGGGCGAGCCGCAGCGGCGGCAGGCCGGTGAGCGCGCCGCACAGCCCGAAGCCGAGCAGGGTGACGGGCTCCGCGCGGACCGCCTCGGCCACCGTCGTCCGCTCGGCCCGGTGCCGTCCCGCGGCGGTCAGCCCGATCAGCGCGCCGAGGACCGCTCCCCCGGCCGCGCCCGCGGCGACGGCGAACGCGGGCCCGAAGACCGCGCCCCGGGTCAGGACGAGCCCGGCGAGGCCGCCGAGCACGCCC
>NZ_CAACVB010000499.1 GCF_900659635.1 Actinomadura roseirufa
CCTTCGTGCTCTTGGTCGACTCGAAGGATCACGAGGTGGCCGTCCTCATGTCACGGTGACACGCCCACACAGGCCAAAACCCGGCAGAAGGTCACACAGACCCCATACACCACTTCCGTGGACGCTAACCCCCGGCCGATCGAGCACGGGCGTCCTGTCGGACACATCGATCTGCAGCCCTCATCTCCACCGGGGGGCCTGAGCTGCCCCCACGGCACGGACACCTGACCCGAGGTCACCTGTGATCACCAGGAAGGACGTCCGTCATGCCCTCACCGCACCCGCCGGGGTTCCGCCGTCACCAGCACACCCCAGGCACAAGATCGCTCTTCACTCAGAAAGGGTGCCAGAGCAGGGCGGTTGAGATGGGCGAAAGGGCCCGCCACACTTCAGCCGATGAGCCACGGCACCACCGCGGGCGCCTGGGACGGGCCCTGGTATCGCGTCCACACGGAGCAGTTCGAGGCTGCGTTTCTGCCGAGCGCCGGAGAGGACCCCGACGCCGTGGACAACGTCGACGTCCTCGTGGAACTCAAAGACGGCTCAAGATGGAGCGCGACGATCATCACGCTTTCCCAGGTCGAGATTCTCATGAAACGGTGGGCCGCCAGCGGGGAAGCCCTCGAAGGCCGCTACTTCTGGTGCTCAGACGGGCTCATCGTCCGCGACGCCGGCGTCAGCAACATGACTCAAGTCCTCATCGGCCTGATCGAGAACGGTAAGTTCACGCAGATCCTTCAGCGCCTCGACGACGACTGAAAGCCGTCCGACCTCCACACTTTATTCTGACACACTGTATTCTGACACACTTCATTCCAAAACGATCAGTTAGAGCGCGAATGTCCGCTCGTCCTCGGATTCGGCCCGACTCCGCTGCCTGGGGCGCATCATCGGCGGGTACAGAATCCTGGCCGTGCCCCGGCGGAACAGTTCGGCCGGGGCACCGGGTCGGGAGGTGCGCTTCTCCTTGGTCTTCACTACGAAACCGGTGGTGTTACGGATTTTGCGCTGGAAGTTCTGTGGGTTGATCTGAACGCCCCACACCGTTTCGTAGACCTGGCGTAGTTCACTGATGGTGAAGACTTTCCCGCAGAAGTCGAGTCCGACGGTCGTGTGTTCCAGTAGTTGCCGGGCGCGTTCGAGCCCGTGCTGCAGGATCACGCCGTGGTCGAAGGCGAGACGGCCTCCGTCGCGCCACAAAGACTCCTCGACCTCGACCCAGTCCGCTCGGTAGGCGTCAGTCGCACCGGTCACCTCAGGCAGGTTGGGAGCGATCGCCAGGAAAGCGGTCGTGACGATCCTGCCCCGGGGGTCACGTTGGGGATCTGAGTAGGTGCGCAGCTGCTGCGGCCGGATGCCGGACCCGTCCAGTCCAGTTTCCTCCTTGAGCTCCCGCATCGCGGTGTCCTCCAAGGACTCGCCCGGCCGGACGAACCCTCCGGGTAGGGCGAGCCTTCCGTAGAACGGGTCAGTGCCACGTTTGATCAACAGCACATGGAGCCGCTGCGAGCGGATGGTCAAGATGACGATGTCGGCGGTCGGCAGCGCCGCGACCCGCGGCCGTCTAATCGGCTTTGGGTGCATGCTGCCTCCGCCGACGGCGGCCGCCAAGTCACGGGCGCTGACAATGGTCCCCTCAGGAACGTGGATGGGGAAATCCTTCGGTGGTTCCGCGTAGAAGACGGCGAGACCCCGCTCATGAATGCGTCCCAACTCATAGGCGGTCGTGGGGCCGATGTATCCGTCGGGATTCACGACGTACACGAAGTCCGACGTGAAGATCTTCTCCAGGGTCATCGCCTGGATGGCGTGATCCGAAGACAGCGGTGGATCGCTCACGAAGCGCACGAACTCGTCGCCATGGTTGGTGATCCGCGATATCGGCGGAGACCTCACGGCTATCCCGCTTTCCGTGAATACCTGTGCGGCAGCGAGGACTTGAGGATAGTGCTGCCGGAAGCTTCCGACCAGCGACGCGGACGGCCGGATCACGACTGTGTTCCTGGGGTGTGCTCCGGTGAGGAGGCGCGATCTGGAGTCGCGGTCCCGTCCAGCACAGCGGTCTGGTCCGGCTCGGTCGGTACTGTCGGCGACATCTGCAGCCGACGGACCAGCTCGGCCGCCGCGAAGCTCGTACCGGTGACGACGGTGGTGATGACGGCGGGGTCGTATCCCTTGAAGATCATCAGGACCGCAAGCCCGAAGACAGCGCCCATGGCCAGCAGGCTGACGGTGAGGCGGTTGATCGAGCGCTTGACGAGGCTGCTCATGGACACATGATGACAACCCGAGAGTGCTGATCGCCGACTCCCATAGCACCCGGCTGACACCAAAGGCAGCGTTCTCCGAGGTGGGATGACGTGTCTTCTATAAAGCGTCAAAACGAACCGAACCGGTGGCCGGCGCCACCGGGACAGCAGGGCGCTTCTCACTGATGCCGAGATCGGCTTCGACGGCGCCTGCCGCTGGGGCGGCCTGGCCCTGGCCGGACTGCCGTCTACCGGTGGGGGCGTGAAGGGGCGTGGAAGGGGATGGGGCCAGTCCCGAATGGCGGGGGAACTACACATCGTTGGAGCGGACAGCCATGTGGAAGGTATCGCCGACACACCACCCACTCGCGCAAACGGGGCGTGTCTCGTTCTCCGGCGGCGCAGCGCCCGCCGCGAGTGACGATGAGCGTTGTCCGGTATCAGGCGGCGTCTTGGCTGGTGGTTTGCACCTCTTGGCTGTGGGGCTGGTCGTGTGTCGTCTGCCAGTGGTTTTGATCTTCTGTGTTTGTTGGTGGCC
>NZ_CAACVB010000500.1 GCF_900659635.1 Actinomadura roseirufa
GCAAAACGCTCGGCTGGGAAACCCCAGCCGAGCGTCTCGCTAAGCTCCTCACACCAGCCAGTTGATCAACCGGTGTTGCGATCACCCCTAGAACCCAAGTCCGTGTCACCAGGGGCAATGTAGCTCTGTGTGATCGCCTGGCCTTGAGGTCAGCGGTGGGTGATCAGCCAGAGGAGAAGCGCGGGTGAGAACTCGATGCCGAGGGTTTCCTCGTCGAGGTAGGCGCGGATGAGCGCGTCGAGGCGTCCGCCGTCGTCGGGTTCGGTGTTGTTCATGGCTGGTCTTGGGCGGCGAGGTCGGCGTCGGTGAGGGCGCTCACGTCGATGTCGGGGCCGGTGGTGTCGTAGGCGGCCTCGTAGGCGACGTTGAAGCCGCGGGTGGCGTTGGCGACCAGGACCCGGATGGTGGAGGCAATATGAGACGATCGTGATTGCTCGGGGGTCGGGCTAGCCGATGGGAAGAACATGAGCGAAGAAGCGGCGGCCGGTGCGTCACCAGAACTCGTCGAGGAGATCGAGGCGGTCCTCGACCGGATCCGCGCCTTGACGCTCTCCTCCGCGACCGGCAGTCTCGCCACAGACGACCGCCAGTCCAACGCGGAGGAATACGCCGAGCTCGTGTCCTACCTCGCACGGAAGACTCAGATCGGCTACCGGTACGTCCCCGCCAAACTCGAGGACCCTCACCAACAGAACGAGGAGGTAGAGGGGAAGAGGATCGACGAAGAGGCCGATGCCGCCCGTCAGGCGATCCTGGCCGCGATCCAGAATGAGCTCCAGGCCTCCGCCACACATCCCGAGGCCCTCGAGCAGCTCGCCCACGCCTTCCGCATGTCCTCGGATCTGTTTCTCGTAGAGTCGAACCTCTTCCAGGAGGTGCGGAGTCTGCTGTTGACGGTCATCACTGCCGAGGCAAGCAACCTGTCTGCCGGGGAATCCGCTCCCGCCATCGCCCAACTTGCCCGGGCCTACCACGCCGTCGCCCAGGCCAGGCAGTCGATCAGCCTTGGCTCCCACGTCCCCACCAACGGCTTCTACGTTGTGCCTGCCGATCCGGACCTCGTGACCAAGGACGGATGGTGGAAGGGCTTCCGTGCCACCATCACCGTCTCCAATCGCGGTATCACCTTCACCCCAGGTGACTATCGGTTTTAACCTGCCAGCGGTCATTGCCGGCGTGCCACGCTCGAACCGTGTGCGAGCGAATCCGACAAGGGCGACCTCGTGCTGCACGCCGCCGTATGCGACCCCAGACGTGTGACCTCTGGGCCAGGAAATGACTGTCTGGCCGCAGATCGCCGATCATCATCAGGGCAGCGGGGCAGGCTCAGTATGTCTCGTCGCGGCTCAGGGGGAACTCGACCGAGTGGTCCGCTTCGAATCCTGAGGGCAGGAAGGACCGGGCGCCTGCGTTCCTGCCGACTGAGGTCAGCAGCGAGTACGTGCGGGCGAGTTGGGCGATGGCGGGAGCGGATTCCCCGGGAGGCAGATGGGCCGCCTGGGCGGTGACCGCCGTCAGCAGCAGGCTCCGTACCTCTTGGTAGAGGTTCGACTCCAGGAGAAACAGGTCCGAGGCCCTGCGGTAGGCAAGGGCCAGCTGCTCCAGGACCTCGGGGTTCCTCACCTCTGCCTGGAGTTCGTTCTGGATCGCGGCCAGGATCATCTGGCGGGCGGCAGCAGCCTCCGGGCTATCAATGTGAGGGGCCTCGAGCTTGGCGGGGATGTACCGGTAGCCGATCTGGGTTTTCCGAGCGAGGTAGGAGACGAGCTCGGTATATTCCTCCGCGTTGGACTGGCGGTCGTCCGTGGAGAGGCTGCCGGTTGCGGAGGCGAGCGTCAAGGCGCGGATTCGATCGAGGACCGCGTCGATCTCCCCGGCGATTTCTGCTGACGCTCCGGCAGCCATGTCTTCGCTCATGTTCTTCCCATCGCTAGGTACGGCCCCCGAACAACCATGATCTTCTCATGCTTAAAAGCCCCAAGCAGGGAAATCCGGGCATCCCGAAACCGGCGACCGCGCCACCCTGTGCCTGTGAGCCGCAGATGGCGCCTGTGAAGGATAGGTGGCGGATGATCAGGAGGGATCGCCGGCACCTTCCAGCAACGCACCGAGATCACCAAACCCCAACGCGACCTGCTCCACGCCCTGAAAATCGACGCCCCGCCCAGGATCTACCAACTCACCCCACCCAGCCGCTGACCAGGCAGAACCCAGCCCCTAGATACACGCCGTCCCGCCAGCAGACGGCACGTAACTGCACGTCAACCCCCAGATTCGCGGACTATCCCGCTACATCAACTGCGGAACCCGGGTGACCGTCGCGTGCTGCGCGAGCTCTCCGAGGCGATCGGCCAGGCGGCTCCGCGACATGCCCAGGCCCTCGCGGAGCTCTCCCGGATCAGGTCTCCGACCATGCCACCCACCCGTCTCACCTGGTAGGGGCCACTACGGGGGCCATTTCAGGACTCCGCCTTCACCGTCGTCTTGGCCTTGGGCTGCCGCGGCACGGTGGTGTCCTTGTTCAGGTGGCCGTACACGGTCGAGCGCGGGACGCCGAACAGGTCGGCGATCTGCTGGACGGTCTTGGTCCGCGCGTCGTACAGCTCCTGGGCCAGGGCGGCCTGGTCGGCGGTCAAGCGCGGTCGGCGGCCGCCGACCCGTCCGCGGGCCCGCGCCGAGGCCAGCCCGTCCATGGTGTTGGCGAGGATCAGTTCGCGCTGCAGCTCGGCCAGGACCGACAGCATGCCGAACATGGCGCGGC
>NZ_CAACVB010000501.1 GCF_900659635.1 Actinomadura roseirufa
GGGGACGCGGGCGCGGCCGGAGCGCGCCGCCGGGCCCGCCGCTCGGCCGCCCGCTGCGCGCGGTCGGACCGGTAGGCTCCCGGGCCGCCGTTGCGGGCCACCTCCCGGCTGACCGTCGAGGTGGGCCTGCCCAGTCCCCGGGCGATCTCGGTGTAGCCGAGCCCCGCGGCCAGGCCCGCCGCGATGGCCCGCCGCTCCCGGCGGTCCAGTCTTTCCCCCGGCATTCGCGCCTCCTTCACCGGCACCGGGCCCAGTATGCGTTCACCGTTATCTCATTGCAAAGCGGCTCACGATGCCATTGCATTAGCCCACTGGGCCATTGCAATCTTTCGCCTGGCTGACCTGCGATGATGTGAGGCTAGAACAGTTCTTCGCGTTGACCCGCCGTGTCGCGAAAACGTAGCCTTCAGGCCAGTTGAAATGGCGATACATTGTCGGAAGATGTGATGACGGCGAACGACGGGATCGTGCTCGAAGCGGACGGCCTGCGCATGCGCTACGGCCGGAGCGACGCATTGCGCGGCGTGACCTTCCACGCGCGCCACGGTGAGGTCCTGGCGCTGCTGGGGCCGAACGGGGCGGGCAAGACGACCACGATCGAGATCCTGGAGGGCTTCCGGATCCGGTCCGGGGGACGGGCCTCGGTCCTCGGGACGGATCCGGCGCACGGCGACGAGCGCTGGCGGGCGCGCGTGGGGGTGGTGCTCCAGTCCTGGCGGGACCACGGCAAATGGCGGGTGCGGGAACTGCTCGTCCACCTCGGCTCCTACTACGCCCCCTATTCCACCGCCGCGAACCGGCGGCCCTGGGACGCCGACGAGCTGATCGAGGCGGTCGGGCTGACCGCGCACGCGGGCCGCAAGATCCGGACGCTGTCGGGCGGGCAGCGGCGGCGGCTGGACGTGGCGATCGGCATCGTGGGCCGTCCCGAGGTGCTGTTCCTGGACGAGCCCACCACGGGCTTCGACCCGCGCGCCCGGCGCGAGTTCCACGACCTGGTGCGGCACCTCGCCGCCGACCGGGCGACCACGGTCCTGCTGACCACGCACGACCTGGACGAGGCGGAGAAGCTCGCCGGCCGCATCGTGATCCTGGCCGGGGGCCGGGTCGTCGCCGACGGCACCGCGCGGGAACTGGCGCGCGGCATCACGGGCGAGGACGAGGTGCGCTGGGTGCGGGACGGGCGGCGGTTCACCGCCTCCACCCCCGATTCGACCGCGTTCGCCCGCGACCTCTTCGCCCGGCACGGCGAGGCGATCACCGAGCTGGAGGTCCGCCGGGCCTCGCTGGAGGACACCTACCTCGCGCTGGTGCGCCGGGAGGAGAGCGCGCACGGGGCGGCGCACGAATACGCCGGACGGACCTCCGGTGAACCCGCGGGAGGCGCCCGATGAGACCGTCCGCCGTCGCCCTGCGGACGGGCTGGAACCGGGGCCGGATCGAGCTGCGCCAGTCGTTCACCAACGGCGCCGAGCTGTTCTCCCACCTGCTGTGGCCGGTGCTGATGGTGGCCGTCCTGTACTTCATGGGCGACAGGGCGTTCCGGTCGAGCGGGCTCCAGCTCGGCGCACTGGCCCTGCCGGGCATCCTCGGGATGAACGCCGCCATGGGCATGATCGGGATGAGCCAGCAGCTCGCCGCCGACCGCGAGGACGGGACGCTGCTGCGCGCGAAGGCCACCCCGAACGGCATGGTCGGCTACCTCACCGGCAAGGTCGTCTCGGTGGCCGGCGGGCTGGCGGCCGACCTGCTGATCTTCCTCGTGCCCGCGCTGCTGGTCATCGGCGGCCTGCCCGCCGGCGGTCCCGGCGACTGGGCGACCCTGGCGTGGGTGTTGCCGCTCGGCCTGGCGGCCACGCTGCCCGCCGGCGCGATCCTCGGCTCGCTGCTGCCCGGCGCGCGCGGCCAGGGCCTCCTCCAGCTCGTGAGCCTGGGCGTGATCGCGCTCTCCGGCGTGTTCTACCCGGTCACCGCCCTGCCGGAGTGGTCGCGCTGGATCGCGCAGGCGTCCCCGGTCTACTGGCTCGGCCTCGGCACCCGGGCGGCGCTGCTGCCCGACGCCGCGGCCGGGGTCGAGATCGGCGGCTCGTGGCGGCCCGCCCAGACCGCGTGCGCGCTGGCGGTGTGGGCCGTCGCCGGGCTGGTGGCGGCGCCCCCGGTCCTGCGCCGCATGGCGCGCCGGGAGTCGGGATCGAAGGTGGCCGAGCGGCGCGCGAAGGCGCTGCGGCGGGCCGCCTGAGAACCGGGCGCCCGAGGACCGGGCCGCTCCCCTGGACGGCTGGTCCCCCGAGGGCTCGGACGGTACAGTCGTCGCAGGAGCGAAAGGAGGGTGAGGTTCATGGCCGTCATTGCGTCGGCTGCTGCATGCAGCGTTCAGCCTGTCCTTACCTTCCGGGCCGCCGGCTGATCCGTCACGCCCTCTGATGCGGCGTTCGTGCCGGGGCCCCTTTCACACAAGGGTTCCAAACCAGTGTCTTTCGCATCCGCGGGGTCGTCCGTTCTCACCGCCTATGGCTGGGACGCGACCCTGGAGAACGAGTTCACCTCTCATCGCGACGCCGGGCTGAGGCCCGCGCGCATCATCGCGGTCGACCGCGGCCTGTGCGACGTCGTCACCGAGGACGGTCCGCTGCGCGCCGGGACGGGCCCGGTCGCCTCGGCCGACCCCGCCGCGGCGCCCTGCACGGGCGACTGGGCCGCGGTGCGGCCCGGTGACCGGCCCGGTGACCGGCCCGGTGACCGGCCCGTGCT
>NZ_CAACVB010000502.1 GCF_900659635.1 Actinomadura roseirufa
GTCCTCACGGAGCGTGGAGCTGACGGCACCGGCCGTAGCGCGACGAACGGTTGTCAACCGAAACCAGGCGATGACCTGCGACTCAAGGGCGGGCGGCGGGCCGGGCACGGCGTTCGTCGCGATCACCGTGGTCGCGCTGGTCCTGGACGGGGTGGACGGCCGCGTCGCCCGCCGCACCGGGACCGTGTCGCGGCTCGGCGCCCGCTTCGACATGGAGGTGGACGCGTTCCTGATCCTCGTGCTCAGCGTGCGGGTCGCGGCGGCCGTCGGCGCGTGGGTCCTGGCGATCGGGGCGATGCGGTACGCCTTCGGCGCGGCGGCGCGGGTGGTGCCGTGGCTGCGCGCGGCGCCGCCGCCGAGCCTGGCCCGCAAGGCCGTCGCGGTGGTACAGGCGGTCGTCCTGCTCGTGGTCGCCGCGGGGATCGTCCCGTACGCGCCGTTCGTCGTGGCCGTCGCGCTGGGGTTGCTGGTCTGGTCGTTCGGGCGCGACGCCGTGTGGCTGGCCCTGCACCGGGAACCGCCAGAGGGGAGGGATGCCCATGGAACGCGAAGCCCGCGCATTCTGGATCCGGTCGCCAGGTAAGAGCGAGATCCGCACGACCGCGCTGCCCGCACCCGGCCCGGACGACGTCCTGGTCAGGACGGCCTTCTCGGGCGTGAGCCGGGGGACGGAGACGCTCGTGTTCCGCGGCGCCGTCCCCGCGAGCCAGCACGAGCTGATGCGCGCGCCCTTCCAGGAAGGGGAGTTCCCGGGCCCGGTCAAGTACGGCTACCTGAACGCGGGCGTGGTCGAGCAAGGGCCGTCCGGGCTGCTCGGCCGCTCCGTCTTCTGCCTGTACCCGCATCAGACCCGGTACGTGGTCCCGGCGGACGCGGTGCGACCCGTCCCGGACGGGGTGCCCCTGGAACGGGCCGTCCTCGCCGGGACGGTCGAGACCGCGGTGAACGCGCTGTGGGACGCGGCGCCGCTGGTCGGCGACCGGATCGCGGTCGTCGGCGGCGGGATGGTCGGCTGCGCCGTCGCCGGGGTCCTCGCGGGGTTCCCGGGCGCGGCCGTCCAGCTCGTGGACATCGACCCGTCCCGCGCGGACATCGCCGCCCGATTCGGCGCGCGGTTCGCCTCCCCCGACACCGCCGAAGGGGACTGCGACCTGGTCGTGCACGCCAGCGCCACCGAGGCCGGCCTCGCGCGCTCCCTGGAACTGCTCGCCCCGGACGGCGAGGTCGTCGAGCTGAGCTGGTACGGGGACCGGCGCGTCGGCGTCCCGCTCGGCGAGTACTTCCACTCCCGCAGGCTGACCGTCCGCGGAAGCCAGGTGGGCACGCTGCCCGCCCGCCGGGCGCGGCGCGGATTCGCGGCCCGGACGGCGCTCGCGCTGCGGCTGCTCGCCGCGCCCGCCTTCGACGCGCTGATCACCGGCGAGAGCGCGTTCGAGGACCTCCCGGAGGTCATGGCCGCGCTCGCCGCCGGGGAACTGCCCGCGCTCTGCCACCGGATCCGCTACTGAACCCCACCGGGAGGAGGCTCGCGTGTTCGCCGTCACCGTCCGCGACCACGTCATGATCGCCCACAGCCTGCGCGGCGAGGTCTTCGGGCCCGCGCGGCGGCTGCACGGCGCCACCTACGTCGTGGACGCGACGTTCCGCCGCGCCGCGCTCGACCCCGACGGGATCGTCGTCGACATCGGCCGCGCCGCCCGCGAGCTGGCCGCGGTCCTGGGCGGCCTCGCCTACCGCAACCTCGACGAGGAGCCGGAGTTCGCCGGGGCCACCACCTCCACGGAGTTCCTCGCGCGGTTCGTCGCCGACCGGCTCGCCGGCCGGGTCCACGCGGGCGCCCTCGGGGAGCACGCGCGCGGCCTGTCCGGCATCGCGGTGACGCTGCACGAGTCGCACGTCGCCTGGGCCAGTTACGAGCGCGCGCTGTGACCGCCGCCGCGCTCCCGATCCGCGTCGTCGTCCCCGGGGACATCGACGACGAGCGGGTTCCGAGCGGCGGCAACGTCTACGACCGGCGGCTGTGCGAGGCTCTCGCGGCGGCCGGCCGGCCCGTGCGCGAACTGCCCGTCCCCGGAGCCTGGCCGCGCCCGGACGGCCCCGCGCGGGCCGCGCTGGCGCAGGTCCTCGGCGGTCTGCCCGGCGGCGCCACGGTCCTGGTCGACGGGCTGGTCGCCTGCGGCGTCCCGGAGATCGTGACCCCGCACGCCGGCCGGCTGCGGACGGCGGTCCTCGTCCACCAGCCGCTGGCGGACGAGACCGGGACGCCGCCCGGAGCCGCCGCGGACCTGGACGCCCGCGAGCGCGCCACCCTCCGCGCCGCCGGCGCCGTGATCGCGACGAGCCCCTGGGCCCGGCGGCGGATCATCGACCGGCACGGCCTCGACCCGCGCCGCGTCCACACCGTCGAGCCGGGGACCGCGCCGGCCCCCCTCGCCGCGGGATCCGACGGGGCCTCGCACCTGCTGTGCGTGGCGTCGCTGACCCCCCGCAAGGGCCACGACCTGCTCATCGCCGCCCTCGCCGCCGTCGCCCGCCTGCCCTGGACCTGCACCTGCGTCGGCTCCCTCGACCGCGCCCCCGGCCACCCCGCCCGGCTGCGCGGCCTCATCGCCCGGCAAGGAGAATCGGCGGCCGCGCCTTCCTGGCGGTATCTTCCTGGCGGTGTCTCCCAGTTTCGCTGGACGGACCGGCACGGCGATTCCTCCTTCCTGA
>NZ_CAACVB010000503.1 GCF_900659635.1 Actinomadura roseirufa
GCGGCGGGGGCTCCGCTGACCAGGAGCGTCGCCTCCGCCAGCCCGTAGCACGGCAGGAAGGCCCGCCGGTCGAAGCCGCACGGCCCGAACCGCTCGGCGAACCGGTCGAGGGTGTCGGCGCGCACCGGCTCGGCGCCGTTGAGCGCGAGCCGCCAGCGGCGCAGGTCCAGGCCCCGCGCCTGCTCCGCGGTGATCCTGCGCAGGCAGTAGTCGTAGCCGAAGTTCGGGGAGATGGCGGTCGTCGCCCCGGTCCGCGAGATCGTCTCCAGCCACAGGAGCGGGCGCTGGATGAACGTCCGCGGCGCCATCAGGTGCGCCGGGACGCCCCCGTACAGCGGGGTCAGCAGGCCGCCGATGAGCCCCATGTCGTGGTACGGCGGGAGCCAGGAGACCACGGCCGAGTCCCGGTCGTGCTCCATCATCAGGTGGATCGAGCGGAGGTTGGCGACGAGGTTCTCGTTGCTCACCATGACGCCCTTCGGCGTCGCCGTCGACCCGGACGTGTACTGCAGGAACGCCAGCGATCCGGGGGTGGCCCCGGGATCGCGCCAGGCGTCGGCGTCCTCCCGGCCGCACTCGGTGGTCACGAGCGGGCGGAGGCCGTCCGCGTCCGCGCCGCCGTCGTCGGCGGCCCCGGGCGACCCGGGCTCCGGGAGCCGCGACTCCGGGTCCACCAGCGCCCATCGGGCCCGCGTGTCCCGCGCGATCGCCGTGAGCCGCGCCGTCATCTGGCCCTGCCGCCCACCGTCCGGCGGATGCGCGGGGACCGCGATCGCGCCCGCGTACAGGCAGCCGAGGAATCCCGCGACGTACTCCAGGCCGGGCTGGAGGAGCAGCAGGACGGGCTTGTTCCGCAGCCCCTCCCGCTGGAGCCGCCCGGCTATGGCGCGGGCCCGAACGTCCAGGTCCCGGTACGTCCAGGACTCCTCTTCCCCATCGGATCCGGTTAGGAACCGGTAGGCGAGCCGGTCGGGGGTCCGCCGGAGGTGATGCCGCAGGATGCCCGCCACCGTCTCCGGCTCGGGGCCCTCCCAATGGCTGTCGATCAGGTTCAGTGGCGTCATCGTTCCACCGCTCAGGACGAGAGGGATGCGGAGGCCGCCGGAGCGGCCGCCGGCCCGCCGCGGAGCCGGCCGTGGTCGACCTTGCCGTTGGCGTTGCGCGGCAGGGTCTCCAGCCGGGTCGCCGAGTGCGGGACCATGTACGTGGGCAGGTAGCGGGCGCAGTGACGCTTGACGTCGAGCAGACTCGGCGCGTCCGCGCCGGCGCGGACGGCGTAGAAGAGGACGAGGCGGGCCTCGCTCCCCTCCCCCGCGACGAGGACCGCTGCGTCGGAGACGTCCGGGTGCAGGAGCACGGCGGCCTCGATCTCACCGAGCTCGACGCGGTAGCCGGACAGCTTCACCATGCGGTCCTTGCGGCCGCGGTAGACGAGCAGGCCGTCGCGGTCCCGGCTCACCAGGTCGCCGGTGGCGTGCTGGTTCCGACGGTGCCGCCCGGCGGGCGGCTCGGTCTCGCGCCGCCAGTAGCCGGGGGTGACGCAGTCGCCCTCGACGACCAGCTCGCCGATCGCGTCCGGGCCGTCCACGGGGCCGCCGTCGTCGCCGACGACGGTCAGCCGCGCGTTCCCGACCGGCAGGCCGATCGGAAGCGGCTCGTCCCGCGCCAGATCCTCCGGCCGGACCCGGTGATAGGTGCAGACGTTGGTCTCGGTGGGCCCGTACAGGTTGTAGAGGACCGTCCGCGCGGTGAGGCTCTCGCCCAGCTCGCGCAGCCGGGGCATCGGGTAGACCTCGCCCGCGAACAGCACGTACCGCAGGCTCCCGACGGTGTCGGCCGTCAGGGCCCCCGACGCCGTGAGCAGGGTCAGGATCGAGGGCACCGAGTACCAGACGGTCACGCCGTGCTCGCGGATGCCGTCCGCGAGCGCCGCGACGTTCCTGGCCTGCGCGTCCTCCACGATCCAGACGGCCGCGCCGAGCGACAGCGCCACGAACAGGTCGAAGGTGCTGAGGTCGAAGTTGAACGAGGCGTGGTTGGCGAACACGTCGTCCGCGCCGACGTCCAGTTCCCGGCGGGCCCAGCCGGTGAACGCCGTCAGGTTGCGGTGCGAGATCTTGACGCCCTTGGGCGTCCCGGTGGAGCCGGAGGTGTAGAGGATCGCGGCGAGCGCGGACGGCTCGGGGCGCGGCCACTCCACCGCGTTCCCGCCGCGGGCCGCGGCGGCGAGGAATCCGGTCCACGCGAGCGCGGGGCCGTCCTGGTCCGCCGGGGAACCGTCCGTTGCGAGAGCGTCCACCACCACGACCAGCCGCAGCGACGGCGGCGTCCCGGCGCCCGCCAGCAGCGCGAGGTGCCGCCGGTCGGTGAACAGCGCGACCGGCTCGGCGTCGCGGAGGATCGTCGCGGCCCGGTCCGCGGGCTGGCCGCCGTCGAGCGGCACGTAGGCGCAGCCCGCGTGCAGCGCCGCGAGGATCGCCTCCGCGTACTCCGCCCGCTTGTCCATCCAGACGGCGACCCGGTCCCCGGCCCGCGCACCGGCGCCGAGCAGCCCGGCCGAGGCCAGGCCCACGGTCTCGGCGAGCTCCCCGTAGGAGACCGTCCGCCGGCCCAGCAGGGCCGGGCGGCCGGCGTGCTCCTCCCACGCCGCGTCCGGCAGCCCGACGGTGCGCCCGTCGAGGGCACCGGGCGGCCGGG
>NZ_CAACVB010000504.1 GCF_900659635.1 Actinomadura roseirufa
GGGCCCGCCGCCCGGCCCCCCGTTTCGGCCCGGCCGCGTCCCGTCCCCCGCCGCCGCCCCGCCGGCGGGGCGGAGGTGACCGGAACCGGACGGCCGCTGCTGGCGCTGACGTTCCTCGGCACCGACCGGCCGTCCGCGCGCCTGGACGGCGTCCCGATGCCGCTCACCCTGCGGCACGCCGAGATCCTCGCGCTGCTCGCGCTGCACCCGGACGGCCTCAACGGCGACCGGCTGTCCTGGTACCTGTACGGGGAGGAGGGCAGCCCCGGGACCGTCCGCGCCGAGATCCACCGGCTCCGCGGCCAGCTCGGCGAGCTCGTGCGCGCCAAGCCGTACCGGATCGGCTGCGCGGTCGACGCCGACTTCCGCACCGTCGCGCGGCTGCTGGACGAGGGCGACGTCGCCGCCGCCGTCCGGCTCTACGGCGGCGAGCTGCTGCCCCGCTCGGACGCGCCCGCCGTGCGCGCCGAACGCGACGAGCTGGCGGTGCGCGTCCGGCGGCAGGCCCTGGACGGCGGCGGCGCCGACACGCTGTGGACCTACGCCCAGACCGAGACCGGGCGCACCGACCTGGAGATCCTGGACCGCCTGGAGGCCGTTCTGCCGCCGGGCGACCCCCGGCGCTCGGCCGTCACGTCCCGCCGCACCCGCCTCCTGAACGACCTCGCCTGACCCCACCCGCCTGACCTCGCCCGCCTGAGCGGCCGCGTCCGACCGGGGACGTCTGAACCGGTCCGCCTGAGCGGGCTCGCCCGGGCCGGTTCGACCGAGCCGGCGTGCTGGGAGCGGGGACGTCCGGGCCGGGCCCGCCGGGCGGGTCCGGGGCACCGGCTTACCGCCGCGTCCGTGTCACCTGGCGGCGCGGTGTCCGGAGTCTCACCCCGGTGAGGGGTCGCGCGGCGGCCGGGTCAGCCGGTGGGGGATCCGGCGGCCAGGTGCGCGCTGTCGTTGTAGGACACGGCGCGCAGCCCGCCGTCCGCGTGCCGCCAGCGGGTCACCGACGCGTTGCCGACCGGTACCTTCTCGATCTCCAGGACCTCCCGCTCGGACAGGTCCTCCACCAGGTAGCGGGTCATGACGACGATCGCGTCGTGCGCCACCACCAGCGCCCGCCCGCCCGGCGCGGCGGCCTCCAGATCGCGGTAGAAGCCGCGCAGCCGCAGCGCCAGGTCCGTCCACGACTCGCCGCCCGGCGGCCGGTAGTAGAACTTGCCGAGCCGCCGCAGCCGCTCGGCCTCGGCCGGGAACCGGCGCCGGATCCCCAGCGGCGTCAGGCCCTCGAAGGCGCCCTGGTCGCGGTCGCGGAGCCGCTCGTCCGCCCGCGGCTCCGGGACGGTGTAGGGGGCCTGGGCGAGCGCGATCCGCGCGGTGTCCAGGGCCCGGAGGTAGGGGGAGGCGACGACCGTCGTCGGGCGCTCGCCGGGGGGCAGCGCGGCGAGCCAGCGGCCGAACGTCGCGGCCTGTTCCCGGCCCGCCTCCGACAGCGGGATGTCGGCGTCCCGCTCGACGATCCCCGTCTCCTCGGCGTCGGTGCCCTGCACCGCGCGGTAGCGGACGTTGCCGGTGCTCTCACCGTGCCGGGTCAGGATGAGCCACTGCAGCGCGTTCACGCCCGCCATGCTGCCACGCCGGACCGGTGCGGCGTCCTCTACAGGCCGTAGTACTCTTTCGCCGTGACGAACGTCCTGGCCACCGTGATCATCGTGGTGGCGCTGCTGGCCGCGGGCCACGCCCTGGTGACCGCGCTGCGCGACCGCGCGATGGGCACCGGTCACCTCGTCGTCCTCGGCGTGCTGGAGGCGCTGCTGGTCGCGCAGGCCGTGACGGGATTCGTCAAGCTCGCCGGGGACGAGGGCCCCGAGCACCCCGCCACGTTCGTCGGCTACCTGCTGGGCGTGCTGCTCATCCCGGCCGCCGGTGCCGGCTGGGGCGTCCTCGAACGCTCCCGGTGGGGCCCCGGCGTGCTCGTCGTGGCGTGCCTGGCCGTCGCCGTGATGATCGTCAGGCTGAACCAGATCTGGAGCGGCACCGGTGCCTGAACCCGAACCGGGAGTCCGGCCCGGAGCCCGTGCGGACGCCGGTGCCCGCGCCGGCACCGAGGCCCGCACGGGCACCGAGACCCGGGCCGCCACGGGGAGTGGTCCCGGGCGGCTGCTGGTCGCCATCTACGCCGTCTTCGCGCTGGCCGCGGGAGCCCGCGCGGGCGTGCAGATCGCGACGAAGTTCTCGGCCGCTCCCGTCGCCTACTCGCTGTCGGCGCTGGCCGCGGCCGTCTACGTCCTGGCCACCGTCGCGCTGGCCCGCGGCGGCCGCGCCTCGCTGCGCGTCGCCGTCGCAGCGTGCGCGGTGGAGCTCGCGGGCGTCCTGGTCGTCGGCACGCTGAGCCTCGTCGACGCCGAGGCGTTCCCGGACGCGACGGTCTGGTCCGGATACGGGCGCGGCTACGGGTTCGTCCCGCTGGTCCTGCCGGTCGTGGGCCTGCTGTGGTTGCGCCGCACCGCCCGCACAGGGGGCGGGTCCCATACGGGCGGTGGGCGCCCTGTGGGCGGCGGGTGAACCCTCCGGCCACAGGTGCTGGGGCCGCGCGTCCTCCGGCGGCGCGCTGACGCGACCCGCCGCGTTCATGGAGCTGGTGTGGGCGACGGCGCTCAAGCAGTCGGACGGGTTCACCCGGCTGTGGCCGAGCCTGATCGG
>NZ_CAACVB010000505.1 GCF_900659635.1 Actinomadura roseirufa
GACCGGCCGCTGACCCGGCTCGCGCTGGGCCCGGCCGAGCTGGCGCTGCTGGCGCGGCAGGGGCACGGCCCCGGCACGGTGCCCGCCGCCGGGGAGGCGGTGTGGCTGCGCCGCAACGCCAACCTGTCCACCGGCGGCACCAGCCGCGACGTGACCGATGCCGTGCATCCCGACGTCGCCGCGATGTGCGTGCGGGCCGCCGCGACGGTCGGCATGGACGTCTGCGGGATCGACCTGCGGCTGCCCGACATCGGCTCGCCGCCGCCCGCCGAGCGCGGCGCCGCCGCTGTCCTGGAGGTCAACGCGGCGCCGGGGCTGCGCATGCACCTGGCGCCGCACGAGGGGGACGGCCGGGACGTCGCCGGCGAGATCATCGACCTGATGTACCCGGCGGGGGCGCCGTCGCGGGTCCCCGTCGTGTCGGTGACCGGCACCAACGGCAAGACCACCACGGTTCGGATGATCACGCACATGCTGGAGCTGAACGGCCTGCGGACCGGCATGACCGGCACCGGCGGCGTGTACGTGGGCGGGCGGCTGGTGCACCGCTCCGACGCGTCCGGGCCGCGCTCGGCCGAGATGGTGCTGGGCGACCGGTCGGTGGAGGCCGCGGTCCTGGAGACCGCGCGCGGCGGCATCGTCCGGCGCGGCCTCGGCTACGAGCGCGCCGACGTCGCGGTCGTCACCAACATCACCCGCGACCACCTGGGCATGGACGGCGCCCGGTCGCTGGCGGACCTGGTCGAGATCAAGGCGCTGGTCGCCGAGGAGATCCGCCGCGGCGGGCACCTGGTGCTGAACGCCGAGGACCCCGCGGCGGCCGGGCTGGCCGGGCGCCGGGCGGTCCGCGACCGGGAGCCGGTGCCGCGCTACTTCGCGCTGGACCCCCGGGCGCCGGTGATCATCGCGCATCTGCGGGCGGGCGGCACCGCCTACGTGGTGGAGGACGGCCGGCTGACCGAGGCCCGCGGCGACCACCGCACGCGGATCCTGCCGGTGGAGGAGGTGGCGGGCGCGTTCGGCGGGCGGGCCGCGCACGTCGTCGCGAACGCGCTGGCCGCGCTCGCCGCCGCCCGCGCGCTCGGCGTCCCGGTGGACGTGCTCGCGAACGCGCTGCGCTCGTTCGAGCCGCACGCCCGCAACGCGGGCCGGGGCTGCGTCTACCGGGTCGGGTCCAACCCCGTGGTGGTGGACTACGCGCACAATCCGGCGGCGGTCGCGGCGATGGGCGCGCTGGTCGAGCGGCGCTGGGACGGGCCGGGCGTCGCCGCGGTGACCCTGCCGGGCGACCGCTCCGACGAGCTGGTCGCCGAGACCGCGCGGACCCTGGCCGGCTCCTTCGACCGCGTCGTCGTCTACGAGGACGAGGACCTGCGCGGAAGGCGGTCCGGGGAGATGACCCGGCTCATCCTCACGGGGCTGCGGGAGGGCCGCCCGGACGTGCGCGTCCATCCGGCGGGCGACCTGAAGGGGGCGCTGACCTCGGCGCTGGACATGGCCGGTCCGGGCGAGCCCGTCCTGCTGATGTACGAGAAGCTGGAGCCGGTCACCGAGCTGCTCGAGACCCTGGGCGCCGAGCCGGAGCGCTGACCGCGCTCCCCCTGCCCGGTGCGCGGCCCGGCCGGGAGGCGCCGCCCCCGGGTCCCCTCCGCGCTTCGGCGAACGGGGGGACGGCACCGGCCACGGCGCCCATGCCGATCGCCGCGGTGGTGAGCCAGCCCGCCGGGAGCGCGACCGGGCGCACGAGCAGCACGACGACGGCCGTCATCACCAGTACGACGACGCCGTCCATCCAGTAGTGGTTGGCGGTGGCGACGACCACCAGGACGGTGACGACCGGATGCAGGGTCCACAGCCAGCGCCAGCGGGTGCGCGAGGTAGCGATCAGGCCGAGGGCGACGACGGCGGCCCACCCGATGTGCAGTGACGGCATCGCCGCGTACTGGTTGGCCATCGTGTCGGTCTGCGGGGCGCCGTACACGGCGGGCCCGAACGCGGCGCCGGTGTCGATGAGGCCGGTCACGGTGAGCATGCGCGGCGGCGCGAGCGGGACGAGCAGGTGCAGGACCAGGCCCGAGGCGGTCAGCGCCACCACCACCCTGCGGATCCAGCGGTAGTGGGACGGGCGCCGCAGGTAGATCCACAGCAGGAACGCCGCGGTCGCGGGGAAGTGCACGTAAGCGTAGTAGCCGTTGGCGGCGTGCACCAGCAGGTCGCTGTGCAGCAGGCCGTGCTGCACGGCGGTCTCGCTGGGCAGGTCCAGGGTCCGTTCCAGGTCCCACACGCGCCGGGCGTTGCCGAACGCCTCGGCGATCCGCCCGCTCGCCAGCAGCCGGCCCAGCTTGTACACCCCGAACAGCGCGACGATCAGCGCCAGTTCCCGGACGGCGCGCGGCCGGCCGCCCGGCCCGCCGCGGCCGTGCCCCTCTCCGCGCAGCCGCGCGAGCGCCATGGCGGGCCGGTGCGGCCGCTCCAGGAGGGTCATCTCGTGTCCTTTGCGGGAGGAGCCCCGCGCCGGGGAGCGGCGCGGAGGCGGTACGGCGACGAGTACGGGCCGGCTCCGGGAGGAGGACGGTCCGGCCCGCCGGCTGGGGGACGAGGCCGGTCCCCCGGGTCAGGGACGTGCGGGGGGCGGCGCCGGGCGGCCCCGGCCGGGACGGCACGCCGCCTGGGAGCGGTGCC
>NZ_CAACVB010000506.1 GCF_900659635.1 Actinomadura roseirufa
CCGGGTCCCCGCCGCCGGGCGCGCCCCGGCGGGCGCGGGCGGCGCGACCGTCCGGCAGGGCGACCTGATCGCCGCGCTGACCGTGCTGCGCGAGCAGCTCGACGCGTTCGACTTCGTCCTGGACGTGCCGGGCGTCGAGGAGGCCCGCGAGGCCCGCGCCGAGGTGCGCAACCAGATCGAGGACTACGTCCTGCCGCGCGTGCAGGCCGCGGGCGCCCCCATGCTCGTGGTCCTCGGCGGCTCCACCGGCGCGGGCAAGTCCACCCTGGTCAACACGCTCGTCGGGTCCCGCGTCAGCGCCACCGGCGTGCTGCGCCCCACCACCAGCAGCCCGATCCTCGTGTGCCACCCCGACCACGCCGCCTGGTTCCTGGAGGGGCCGATGCTGCCCGGCATGGGACGCGTCCGCGGCCCCGCCCCGGACGCCATCGCCGGCGACCAGCTCGTCATCATCACCAGCGACGTCCTCCCGCCCGGCCTGGCGCTGCTCGACAGCCCCGACTTCGACTCCGTCTTCGAGGACCACTACGAGTTCGCCACCAAGCTGATGGCGGCCGCCGACCTGTGGCTGTGCGTCACCACCGCCGCGCGCTACGCCGACGCCCAGGTGTGGCAGATGCTCCGGCGCGCCCGCGAGAACGGCGCCACCATCGGCGTCGTGCTCTCCCGCGTTCCGCAGGGCGCCGGCTCCGAGGTCGTCGAGCACTTCGGCGAGATGCTGGACGAGCACGAGGTCGGCGACGCCCGGCGCTTCACCGTCCCCGAGACCCGCATCGAGGACAGCCGCCTCCCCGAGGAGGCCGCCGAGGACATCCGCGCCTGGCTCGTCGGCGTCGCCGAGAACACCGGCGACCGCGAGATCGTCATCAGCGACACCCTCGCCGCCGTCCTGGACAGCCTCCGCACCCGCGTCCCGGACGTCGCCCGGCACGTCGAGGCGCAGGTGGAGCGGCGCGCCGAGCTGGCCCGGGAGGTCGAGGCCGCCTACGCCACCGTGCTCGCCGAGCTGGAGAAGGCCACCAGCGACGGCTCCCTGCTGCGCGGCGAGGTCCTCGCCCGCTGGCAGGACTTCGCCGGGACCGGCGACCTGCTGCGCGCCCTGCACGTCCAGCGCTCGCGCCGCGGCCGGGCCGCGAACCGCCGCCGGCGCAGCCCCGCCCGCGTGCGCGCGCTCAAGGCCGCGCTGCGCAGCGGCCTGGAGTCGCTGATCCTCGCCTCCGCCGAGCACGGCGCCGAGGAGGTCGTGGCCCGCTGGCGCGAGCATCCCGCCGGCGGGCGCGTCCTGGCCGGGCCCGCCGGCGAGCTCGGCGGCGTCTCCCCGGAGCTGTCGCGCCGCGTCACCCGCGCCGTCAGCTCCTGGCAGGACCACGTCCAGGAGCTCATCCGCACCGAGGGCGTCACCAAGCGCTCGGTCGCCAAGCTCGTCTCCTTCGACACCGAGGCGGTCTCGCTCGTCCTGATGATCGGCCTGCTCGGGTACGGGACGGCCGGGACCGACGCCGAGGACGGCGCCGGCGCCGTCCCACAGCGGCTGCTCAAGGCCCTGTTCGGCGCCGAGTCGCTGCGCGGCATGGGCGCCAAGGCGCGCGCCGACCTGCGCAGCCGGATGAGCATGCTCTTCGACGAGGAGGCCATCAGGTACGGGCAGGCGCTCGACGCCGCCGGCATCCCCGACGAGACCGTTCCCGTCCAGCTCTACCAGGCCACCTACAACCTCGAGGTCGCCCGATGACCACCTCGGCCATCCCCGCCGGCACGCCCGCCGGGCCCGCCGTCGCGCCCCCCGCTCCGCCCGCCGGCGTTCCCGCGCCCGCCGCCGCCCCCGGCCTCGGCGACCGGCTCGACAGCCTCGACCGGCTCGTCAAGGCCGGGACCGGCCGGCTCGACCGGGCGCTGATCGAGGACGCCGGCGTCCTGCTCGACCGGGCCGGCGAGCGGCTGCGGCTGTCCGGCGAGCACACCGTGATCGCCCTCGCCGGCGGGACGGGCAGCGGCAAGTCCTCGCTGTTCAACGCCATCTGCGGGCTGGAGCTGTCGCCCACCGGCGTGCGCCGCCCGATGACCTCCAAGGCGCACGCCTGCGTGTGGGGCCTGGACGGCGCCGGGCCGCTCCTGGACTGGCTCGACGTCGACAAGCGGCACCGTTACGCCCGCGCCAGCGCCCTCGACCTGGAACGTCCCGACAGCTCCCTGCAGGGCCTCGTCCTGCTGGACCTGCCCGACCACGACTCCATCCAGGCGCTCCACCGCGCCGAGGTCGACCGGTTCGTCACGATCGCCGACCTGCTCGTCTGGGTCGTCGACCCGCAGAAGTACGCCGACGCCGCGCTGCACCGCAACTACATCGTCCCGTTCGCGCGGCACACCGGCGTCACGCTCATCGTGCTCAACCAGGTCGACCGGCTCGGCCCGGACGAGATCGACGACTGCGTCGCCGACCTGCGCCGGCTGCTGGAGGCCGAGGGCCTGGACCGTCCCCGCATCGTCACCACCTCCGCGGTCAGCCAGGACGGCGTGCACGGCTTCCGCGAGGTCCTCGTCGACACCGTCGCCGCCCGCCGCGCCCGCGGCGAGCGGCTCGGCGCCGACCTCGACGGGATCGCCGGCCGGTTCGCCGAGCAGCGGCTGCCCGCCGAGCCCCCCGCCGCCGTCGACGACGTCCGCCGGGCC
>NZ_CAACVB010000507.1 GCF_900659635.1 Actinomadura roseirufa
CGGCGCCGCACGGCCGCCGCGTCCAGCCGCGGCAGCCGCGGGCCGGGGCGCCCCTCCACCCCCGGCCGGTACACCACGCGCGCGACGCCGCCGTCCGGGCGCAGGAAGACCAGGTAGGAGAACCCGAGGATGTCGAACACGGGCGCGATCCGCCGCGGGTCGGGCGGGACGTCCCCCTCCTCACGCGACTCCCGCGACCGGATCGACAGGGCCTGCGCCGTGGCGCGGATCCGGTCGTCCACGCGGCCGGTCTGGTAGCGGTCGAGGACGCCGATCATGACGGTGGAGCCGATGGCGAGGCCCGCCGCCACCAGCGCCGTGGTGATCGCGAGCAGCCGGGCGCGCAGCGACGCGCGGGTCGCCCGGCGCGCCCCGTGCCGAAGCCCGTGCCGAAGCCCGTGCCGCACGCCGTCGCGCACGCCGCGGGGCGTGCGCGGATCCCGGTGGTTCGCGGACATCGCGGCGGCTCCCTCGTGTGCCGGCCCGGTCAGCCCAGCACGCCGTCGACGAACGCCGTCACGTCGCGCAGGACCTCGTCCCGGTTGGTCTCGTTGAAGATCTCGTGCCGCGCGCCCGGGTAGATCCGCTCGGTCAGGTCGCCGCCGCGGACCGCCTCGATCCCGGTGCGGGTGTCCTCCGGCGGCACGAGCCGGTCGTCGCCGCCGTGCAGCCACAGGACGGGCAGCATGCCCAGCGACCCGTGCTCGCCGACGCGCCGCAGGCAGGCGTCCAGCGCCCGGACCGTGGCCTTCTCGAACGGACCGTGCCAGACCAGCGGATCGGCGGCGTACGCCACGCCGACCTTCGGATCGCGCGACAGCGTCGCCGGGTCGATGGGGACGTCGGGCATCTCCTCCAGCGCCAGCAGCCCGGTCACGGCGGGCCAGCGCCCGAGCACCGGCCCCGACAGCACCAGCGCCGTGAGCGCGTCGCCGTGCAGCTGCGCGTACCGCGTCGCGACCAGCCCGCCCATCGAGTGGCCGATCAGCACGACCGGCAGCCCCGGATGGTCCGCCCGCGCCGCCTCCACGACGGTGCCTAAGTCGGCGACCACGTCCTCGACGTCCTCGATCAGGACGCGGGCGCCCGCCGACAGCCCGTGCCCGAGGTGGTCCGGCCCGCAGACGACCGCGCCGTGCCGGACCAGCTCGGCGGCGACGCGTTCGTACCGGCCGAGGTGCTCGCCGTAGCCGTGGGCGAGGACGGCGGCATAACGCGGCTCGCCGTCCGCCCAGGTCCGCGCGGTGATCGCGCCTCGCGCGCCGGCGAACTCCCACTGCCGTGGTGACGTGCCCACCCGGTGCCTCCCTGTGCCGAACGGATCGGTGGTACGGAACGGACCGATACCGTCTCCCGCGATGCGACGGATCGTCAACCGCCGCAATAGGCTGGAGCGAGCGCCATAGGCGGCGCCCACCCCCGGGCCGCCGGAAAGCAGGAAGGGGTGCCCGTGCTGGTCGATACCTTCGGCCGTACCGCGACAGACCTGCGGGTCTCCCTCACGGACCGGTGCAATCTCCGGTGTTCCTACTGCATGCCCCCAGAGGGCCTGGACTGGTTGCCCAAACCCGAGGTCCTCACCGACGACGAGGTGTTGAGGCTGGTCGGGCTGGCCGTCCGCGACCTCGGCGTCACCGAGGTCCGCTACACCGGCGGGGAGCCCCTCCTGCGCCGCGGCCTGGCCGAGATCGTGCGGCGCACCGCGGAGCTGTCGCCGCGCCCGGAGATCTCGCTGACCACCAACGGGATCGGGCTCGACCGGCTCGCCGCGCCGCTGGCCGAGGCGGGCCTCGACCGCGTCAACGTCTCGCTGGACACCCTCGACGCCGGCACCTTCCGGCGGCTGGCGCACCGCGACCGGCTCGGCGACGTCCTGGCCGGGCTCGAGGCGGCGCGCGCCGCCGGGCTGGCCCCCATCAAGATCAACGCGGTGCTGATGCGCGGGATCAACGACCACGAGGCCGTCCCGCTGCTGCGCTTCTGCCTCGAGCACGGCTACCGGCTGCGGTTCATCGAGCAGATGCCGCTGGACGCCCAGCACGGCTGGACCCGGGAGAACATGATCACCGCGGACGAGATCCTGGACCGGCTCGCCGCGGAGTTCGACCTGGCGCCCGCCGACGCGGCCCGCCGCGGCAGCGCGCCCGCCGAGACGTTCCTGGTCGGCGGGGGACCGGACGCGGTCGGCGTGATCGGGTCGGTGACCCGGCCGTTCTGCGGCGCCTGCGACCGGGTCCGGCTCACCGCCGACGGCCAGGTCCGCAACTGCCTGTTCGCCACCGAGGAGTCCAACCTGCGCGACGCGATGCGCGCGGGCGCCACCGACGCCGAGGTGGCCGACCGCTGGCGCAAGGCGGTGTGGACCAAGCGCGCGGGCCACGGCATCGACGACCCGTCCTTCCTGCAGCCCGCCCGCCCGATGTCGGCCATCGGCGGCTGACCCCGTGCCCGCGGGTGCGCCTCCGGACGCCGCGCCGGAACCGTTCGACGCCGTCGTCCTGGCGGGCGGCGGCGCCCGCCGGCTCGGCGGCGCCGACAAGCCCGCCGCAGCCGTCGGCGGCCGGGCGCTGATCGAGTGGGCGGCGGACGCGGCGGCGGCCGCGTCCCGCCTGGTGGTGGTCGGGC
>NZ_CAACVB010000508.1 GCF_900659635.1 Actinomadura roseirufa
CGGGTCGTCCGGGCTCCTCGCCACCGTCGGCACCAAGACGGCGGCCGTGATCGCGGGCACCGCGCTCGTCGGCGGCACGGCCGGGGGCGTCGGCGTCTACCGGGCGACGCGGCCCGAACGGCCGCACGCGGCGGCGGCCGAGTCCGCCCCGTCCCCGGCCGGCGCGCCGCTGCGGATCGGCCGTCTCACGGTGCGCGCCCCGGCCGGGTGGAAGGCCCACCGGATCACCTACCACCCCACGGGCGGCGCGGGGAGGGACCGGCCGGGCGACGGCTACTACGTCGCCACCTCGGCGACGTGCGCCGGGCAGGACCGGTTCGGCGGCGCCCGCCCCAGCGCCTCGGAGTGCAAGGGGTTCTTCGTGCTGGGGCCCAGCTTCATCGACGACCCGAGCTCCTACATCGCGAACGGGTACCGGGGGTCCGACACGTACGCTTCCCTGTTCAGTCAGGATGAGGGCATGAGCTGTCCCGGACACGAGAAGCTGCGCGCCGTCGGCGTCCGCTATGGGGCCAGGCTGACGGCGAACAGGCTCGCGGGCATCGGCCCCAGGAACGCCGAGTACCGCGAGTGGAGCGTGCCCTGCTACACGCGCGGCGCCCCAGAGGGGTACGGCCCCACCGACCGGACACGCTTCTCCTATACCGAGCGCCTTTGGTATCTGCCGACCTCGAAGGTCCTGGTCGTGGACTTGTGGAACACGCCCGGCCTGGAACGGATATTGAAGGCCGCCGCCTGGGCGTAGGGGTCAGCGCTCGCGAGGGTCGTCGTAGGCGGTGCCGGGCTCGTAGGCGGCGAGCTCGTGCGCGAGCCGCTCCAGCTCGGCGCCGCCCGCCATCTGGACGGTCAGCTCCTCGCGGGTGATCTCGTCCTTGCGGTGGCGGCCGATGGCGCGGCCCCGGTTGAGGATCAGGAAGCGGTCGCCGACCGGGTAGGCGTGGTGCGGGTTGTGGGTGATGAAGACGACGGCGAGCCCCCGCTCCCGTGCCTGGACCACGTAGCGCAGCACGACCCCGGCCTGCTTGACGCCGAGGGCCGCCGTCGGCTCGTCCAGCACCAGGGCCCGCGCGCCGAAGTGGACGGCGCGGGCGATCGCCACGCACTGCCGCTCGCCGCCGGACAGGGTCCCGATGGGACGGTCGACGTCGGGCAGGTCGACGCCCATGGCGGCCAGCTCCTCGCGGGTCGTGCGGCGCATGGACGCCACGTCCATGCGCCCGAACCCCCCGCGCAGCTCCGAGCCGAGGAAGAAGTTGCGCCAGACGGGCATCAGCGGCACGACCGCGAGGTCCTGGTAGACGGTCGCGATGCCCAGGTCGAGCGCGTCGCGGGGCGAACCGAACGCGACCTCCTCGCCCTGGACCTCGTAGGTGCCCGAGTCGTGCCGGTGCAGCCCGGCGATGATCTTGATGAGGGTGGACTTGCCCGCGCCGTTGTCGCCGAGGACGCAGGTGACCTCCCCCGCCCACGCCTCCAGGTCGACCTCGCGCAGCGCGACGACGGTGCCGTAGCTCTTGCCCACCCCGGTGAGCCGGACCAGGGGGACGCCCTCGTCCGCGCTCATGCCGGCCGCTCCACCCTGCGCCGCACCACGAGGTTGACCGCAGTCGCCGCGAGCAGCATCGCGCCGAGGAAGAACCTGAACCAGTCGGGGTTCCACTCCGCGTACACGATGCCCTTGTTCGTCATGCCGAAGATGAACGCCCCGATCGCCGCGCCGACCGCCGACCCGTAGCCGCCGGTCAGCAGGCAGCCGCCGATCACCGCGCAGATGATGTAGTAGAACTCGTTGCCGACGCCCTCCCCCGACTGGACGGTGGCGAAGGCGAACACCAGGTGCATCCCGGAGAACCAGGCACAGAACGCCACACCCATGAACAGCCCGATCCTCGTGCGGGCGACCGGGACGCCGACCGCGCGGGCGCTCGCGGCGGCGCCGCCCACCGCGAAGATCCAGTTGCCCGCCCGGGTGCGCAGCAGGATCCAGGTCGCGACGGCGACGAACAGCAGCCACCAGAAGACGGTCACGTTCACCTCGACGCCCGCCACGCCGACGTCGGAGGCGAACACCGCGCGGGCGCTGCCGAAGCCGTCCATGTCGCGGACCGAGTCGGAGGCGACGTTGCCGGTCAGCGCCTTCGTCACGCCCAGGTTCAGGCCCGCGAGCATGAGGAACGTGGCCAGCGTGACGATGAAGCTCGGCAGGCCCGTCCGGACGCACAGCAGCCCGTTCAGCATCCCGAGCGCCAGCGTCGCCACCAGCGAGATCAGCACGCCCGCCCACACGTTCAGCGTCAGCTGGTAGGCGGTGAGCGCGGCGACCAGCGCCGCCGAGGTCACCATCACCCCGGCGGACAGGTCGAACTCGCCGCCGATCATCAGCAGCGAGACGCCGACCGCCATGATGCCGAACGTCGAGCTCGCGTACAGCACCGTCGAGAACGAGCCCGTCCGCAGGAACGCGTCGGCGACGACCGAGAAGAACGCGAACACCGCCACGGCGCCGAGCAGCGCGCCCAGCTCCGGGCGGCCGAGCAGGCGCCGCGCCAGGTGGCGCGGCGGCGGAGGC
>NZ_CAACVB010000509.1 GCF_900659635.1 Actinomadura roseirufa
CCCGGTGGCTGGAGCGGGTGGGCCTGGCCGCGGCGGCCGACCGGCTGCCGCGCGAGCTGTCGGGCGGGATGCGCCAGCGCGTCCAGCTCGCCCGGACCCTGGCCGCCGAGCCCCGGGCCGTCCTCATGGACGAGCCGTTCGGCGCCCTGGACGCGCAGACCCGCGCGTCCATGCAGCGGTTGCTGCTGGACGTCCTCGCCGACACCCCCGCCACGGTCGTGTTCGTCACCCACGACGTGGACGAGGCCCTGCTGCTCGGCCACCGGATCGTGGTGCTCGGCGCGCGGGGGGTGACCGCGGAGTTCCCCGTCCCCACCGGCCGCGACCGCGTCCTGGCCGCGCTGGGGGCGTTCGAGGCGGGCCGCACCGAGACCAAGGAGACCGTGTGATGGACCTCCCCGTGATGGAGATCCCCTCCGTCGCCGACCGCCGCGAGCTGAGCTGCGACGTGCTGGTCATCGGCGGCGGGACCGCCGGGACCATGGCCGCGATCACCGCGGCCGAGAACGGCGCGTCCGTGCTGCTGCTGGAGAAGGCCCACGTCCGCCACTCCGGCGCCCTCGCCATGGGCATGGACGGCGTGAACAACGCCGTCATCCCCGGCAAGGCCACGCCCGAGGACTACGTCGCCGAGATCACCCGGGCCAACGACGGCATCGTGAACCAGGCGACCGTCCACCAGACGGCCACCCGGGGCTTCGCGATGGTGAAGCGCCTCGAACGGTACGGCGTGAAGTTCGAGAAGGACGAATACGGCGAGTACGCGGTGAGGCGCGTCCACCGCTCGGGCTCCTACGTGCTGCCCATGCCAGAGGGGAAGGACGTCAAGAAGGTCCTCTACCGCGTGCTGCGGCAGCGCTCCATCCGCGAGAAGGTGCGGATCGAGAACCGCGTCATGCCCGTGCGCGTCCTCACGTCCGATGGACGCGCCGTAGGGGCGGTGGGGTTCGACACCCGCACGGGGGAGTTCGTCACCGTTTCCGCCAACGCCGTGATTCTGGCGACCGGTGCGTGCGGGCGGCTCGGGCTACCCGCGTCCGGCTACCTGTACGGGACGTACGAGAACCCCACCAACGCGGGTGACGGCTACGCCATGGCCTACCACGCGGGCGCCGAGCTGAGCGGCATCGAGTGCTTCCAGATCAACCCGCTCATCAAGGACTACAACGGGCCCGCGTGCGCCTACGTGGCCAACCCGTTCGGCGGCTACCAGGTCAACGCGGAAGGCAGCCGGTTCGTCGACTGCGACTACTGGTCCGGGCAGATGATGGCGGAGGTCAAGCGCGAGATCGACTCCGCCCGCGGCCCGATCTACCTCAAGCTCAGCCACCTGCCCGACGAGACGCTCACCGCCCTGGAGGACATCCTCCACACCACCGAGCGGCCGACCCGCGGCACCTTCCACGCCGGACGCGGCCACGACTACCGCACCCACGACGTCGAGATGCACATCTCCGAGATCGGGCTGTGCGGGGGCCACTCCGCGTCGGGCGTGTGGGTGGACGAGCACGCCCGCACGACCGTCCCCGGCCTGTACGCCGCGGGCGACCTGGCCTGCGTCCCGCACAACTACATGATCGGCGCCTTCGTCTTCGGGGACCTGGCGGGCGAGGACGCCTCCGCGTACGCCGCGGCCCGCCGCGACGCGCCGCGGGAGGCGGCGCTCGACGACCAGATCGCCGCCGCGCACGAGCTGATCTACCGGCCGCTGCGCAACCCCGGGGGCCCGCCGCAGCCCCAGGTGGAGTACAAGCTGCGCCGCTTCGTCAACGACTACGTCGCCCCGCCCAAGACGCAGGCCAAGCTCGACATCGCCGTGGAGACGTTCACCCGCATGGAGGCGGAGATCGCGGAGATGGGCGCGCGGACCCCGCACGAGCTGATGCGCTGCGCCGAAGTCACGTTCATCAGGGACTGCGCCGAGATGGCGGCGCGTTCCTCGCTGACCCGCACCGAGAGCCGCTGGGGCCTCTACCACGACCGCGCCGACCTGCCCGAGCGCGACGACGCGTCCTGGATGTTCCACCTCAACCTGCGGCGGCGCGACGACGGGACCATGGAGTTCCTCAAGCGCCCCGTCCCGCCCTACCTGGTCCCGGTGGAGGAGTTCACCGTGCCCGAGCCAGGCGAGCCGGTCATCCTGCCCCCGGAGACCGCCGCCACCCCGGGCGGGCCCGCCGTGTCCACCGGCGGGCCCGCCGCCCCGGGGTCCGGCCCGGCCCGGCCGACCGCGATCGGGCGGTCCCCGCGCCTGCTCGAACTCCAGCGGCTGGCCGAGACCGAGCCGGCCGTCGAGGAGATCGCCCCCTATCTGGGCGACCCCGACCCGAAGGTGCGCCGCGCGGCCGTCGCGACGCTCACCGAGGTCGCCCCGGAGGGCGTCGCCGGGGCGCTCGCCACCGCGCTCGCCGACGGGCACGCCTCGGTCCGCCGGGCCGCCGCCACCGCGCTGCGCGAGCTCGTCGAGGTGCTGCCCGCGACCCCGGCGGTGCGCGAGGTCCTGACGGGCGCGCTCACCGGCGGCGACGCGCTCGTCCGCGCGGCCGTCCTGGACGTCCTGCGG
>NZ_CAACVB010000510.1 GCF_900659635.1 Actinomadura roseirufa
CAGGCACAGGCCGGCGGCGACGGCGAGGGCCGCGCCGGCGGCGAGGGCGAACCTCGGGGACGTGAGCGTCGCGAGCAGCCCCCAGGTGACGATGCACCCGGCGCGGACGGCGGTGTCGGTGATCGACCAGGCCGTGAGCACGCGCGCCGTCCGCTCCGCGCCGGCCCGCTCCAGCCGGACGGTGGCGAACACGGGGAGGAAGACGCTCATGAAGAAGACCGTGCAGGTGTGGATCAGGGCGATCGCGGCCAGGCCGCCCCAGCCCCCGCCCACCAGCGGCAGCAGCGGCAGCCAGAGCACCCGCAGGACACCCGCGCCGAGCAGCACCGCCCGGCGCCCGCGCCGGGGGAAGCGGCGTCCGAGCCGCGCCCCGGCGACGCCCGCGATGCACGGCAACCCGAGCGAAAGGCCGTACTGGAGGGTGGTGAAGTGCAGGTCCCGCAGCATCATCACGGCCAGGACCGGCGCCGTGGCGCTGATGAGCGCGGACACCATCACGGCGTTGACGAACAGCAGCCGCAGCGTCCCGTCCGCGAGGATGTGCCGCCAGCCCTCGACGATCTCGCGGCGGCGGCCGTGGTCCGGCCGCCGGGCGGGCGGCTCCGGCTCGGGCGCGGCGATCGAGCGCAGGCCCAGCGCCGACAGCAGATAGCTGCCCGCGTCCGCCAGGACGGTCACGGCCGGTCCGAGCAGCGAGACCAGGAACCCGCCGAGAGGCGGGCCGACGGCCAGGCAGACCCAGCGGGCGCTCTCGAACCGCCCGTTCGCCTCCGTCCAGCGCCCCGGGGGGACGAGCGACTTCAGGTAGGGGCCCGAGGCGCCGGTGAAGACGATCTGGCCGGTGGCCACGACCACCGAGACCAGCATCAGATGGGGGAAGGTCAGCGCCCCGGCGGCGTAGGCGATCGGCACGGTCGCCAGCACCGCGAACCGGACCAGGTCCGCGCCGATCATCACGGGGCGCTTGGCGCGGAACTCGATCCAGGGGCCGAGCGGGAGCGCGAGGAGGGCCCCGGCCGTCCCGCCGAGCGCGGCCAGCAGCGACACCCGCAGCTCGCCGCCGCCCAGCACGAGCACCGTGATCATGACGAAGGCGTCGGTGGCCACGGCGCTGCCGAGAGCGCTGGCGGTGTTGGCGGCCCAGAGCCGGGTGAAGTCCGGCCCGAGACGTTTCGCAGACCCCAAGAAGCACGCCCTCACCTCGACCGGGGAACGACGGGGCTCGTTCCGGCCGCTACCCAACAGCACGGCGATCGGGGCCGCCAAACAACGGGTCGGCCGCCTTGGACAACCGGACGTTGTTCCCGGAGTAAGGTGCCGCCGTGAACACGGAGGCCGTGCGCGCGTTCGTCCGCGTCGCCGAGGAAGAGCAGTTCCAGTACGCGGCGCTGACCCTGGGGATATCCCAGCAGGCGGTGTCGAAGAGGGTGGCGGCCCTGGAGAGGTTCCTGGGCGTCGCGCTGTTCGACCGCGGCCCGCGGCGGACCGAGCTGACCGTGGACGGGCGGGCCTTCCTCCCGCACGCCCGCGCGCTGCTGGCCGCCGCCGACCGGGCGGTCCAGTCCGTCCGTCCCGGGACGCGGCGCCTGCGGGTGGACGTCCTCGGCCGCCGGCTCGCCGCCGCCGAGCTGCTCCGCCGGTTCCACGAGGCCCGGCCGGGGGTCGAGCTGGACGTGGTGGCGCTCGGCGGCTCGCGCGGGGCGCTCGCGGCGCTGCGCGAGGGGACGATCGACGCCGCGTTCACCTGCCTGCGGAACCCGGACGCGCTCCCCGCGGCGCTCCGGCACGTCCGCGTCCACGACGAGCCCATCGAGGTCCTGGCGGGCCCGCGGCATCCGCTCGCGGCGTCCAGGACGGTGCGCATGGCCGACCTGCGGCCGCACCGGCTGTGGGTGCCCGGCATCGTGGCGGGCACGGAGTGGGCGGCGTTCTACGAGTCGCTGGCCGCGACGTTCGGGCTCGACATCGACTCCACCGGCCCGAACTTCGGCCTCGAGCACCTCCTCGACGTGATCAGCGACTCGGGGACGGTGGCCACGCTCGTCGGCGCCGGCACCCGGGTCGCCTGGCCCGCCCACTACGAGCTGCGCCGGGTCCGGCTGGCCGAGCCGGTGCCGCTGTACCCGTGGTCGCTGGTCTGGCACGATCCGGCGCCGAACCCCGGCCTGGACGAGCTGCGCGAGCACCTGACGGCCGAGTACCCGTGCCGCCCGGAGTCCGCCTGGGTCCCCCCGTGGGCGTCTTAGCGCAGGGTCCCCCCACGCGGTAGTCCGGGGGCCTCCTCCCGGGGGATCTCGCGGCGGACGAGCCGTCCTCGCGGAGGAGAGCGGTCCGCCGAACGGAAGTTATGGTGAATTGAGAAGACGGACCGGGTGAGGGGCGTGGTCGTGGACGAGAAGGCCGAGGAGGCGGGCGGGCGCGTCCCGGCGCGGCGTGCCGAGGACGGGCCCGGACTGGCCGCGCGGGCCGACCGGGCGGCGGCCGAGCCGGTTCGGAGTGTGGATCGCGCCCCCGACGCTCCTGACCACCCCGGTGGCGGTGCAGCGCGAGCAGGCGGCGCGG
>NZ_CAACVB010000511.1 GCF_900659635.1 Actinomadura roseirufa
GACCGGCGGGGGCGACGCCGAAGGCGAGCCCCCGCCGGGAAGATCGCGAAGCGATTCGCGCTCGCACAAGCCCGGTCACGAAGCGAGCGCCAGCGAGCGCAGTGGGCCGGGATTGTCAAAAAGCCAACGCCTGTGCCCGGCGGCGGACTTCGGTGCCCCGGTTCTCGCTGAGCGCCTGGACGGGTGTGCCGGGCAGCGTGTCGTCGGCGGTGAACAGCCAGCGGAGCGTCTCCGCCTCGTCGAACCCGGCGTCGGACAGGAGCGTCAGCGTGCCGGACAGGCCCTTGACGACCTGGCCGTCCTTGATGAAGGCGGCGGGCACCATCGGCTCCCCGGCGCGGCGGACCGCGAGCAGGCGGCGCTCGCTGACGAGCTGCTTGATCCGGTTGGTCCTGATGCCGAGGCGGTCGGCTGCCTCCCGCAGGGAGAGCCACTCCCCGGCGAGCGCGTCGGTGCGGGGGTCGAGTGCGCTGTCAACGGTTGCGTGCATCTGCGTCACGCCCCCTGCCTACCATGCCTTCGGAACCCTTAAACCCTTCCGGCGCCCGTCAGGAGGGGTGCGCGTCCGCTATCCGCGAACGGCCTGCCGGACGGGCACCTCCGGATCGGCGATCGCGGCCGGGTCGACCGGTCTGCCGGCGGCGATCACGCGCCTGGCCTGGACGAGGTCCTTCGGCCGGTTCACGGTGAGGATGGCGTCGAGCCGGTCGCCGGTCAGCCACACCGCCGCCCACTTCGGGCCCGCCGGATCACCCCGGTGGACGAGCCGTTCCGACGCGGAGTGGTCGCCCGCGTACTGCACCATGCGGCCGAACTGCTCGGACCAGAAATAGGGCGGCTCGTCGTAGACGGCGTCCTGGCCGAGCAGCGTCGCGGCGGCCGTCTCGGGCGCGTTGAGAGCGGTGTCCCAGTGCTCGACGAGCAGCCGCCGCCCGTACCGGCCCGACCACCAGGCCGCGCAGTCGCCGACCGCGACCACGTCGCTTCGAGGCGGGCCCTGCGTCCCCGGCCGGTCGCCCTGGTCGTGCGCGCGGAACGAGCCGTCGGTGACCACGCCCCGCTCCAACAGCAGGCCGGAGCCTTCGAGCCAGCCCAGGTCGGGCCGGACGCCGACGCCGACCACCACCGTGTCGGCCGCGATCCGGCCGACCGGCCCCCCGGCGATCGCGAGCCCGCCGTGCTCGACCGCGGCGACCTTGACGCCGGTGCGCAGCTCGACGCCCGCCTCGGCGTACCAGGGCGCGGTGAGCGCGCCCACCTCCGGTCCGAGCGCGGCGGCGAGCGGCGTGTCGGCCGCCTCGACGACGGTGACGGCGCAGCCGCGCCGCGCGGCGGCGGTCGCGACCTCGGCGCCGATCCAGCCCGCTCCGACGATCACGACCCGGGCGCCGGCGGTGAGCCGGTCGCGCAGCGCGCGGGCCTCCTCGATGGTCCGCAGGACGTGCTGGGCGCCGTCCCCGGGCAGGGCGACCGGGACGGCGCCGGTCGCGATGACCAGCCCGTCGAAGGGCAGGTCGCCCGCGGTGGAGGCGACGACACCGCCGCGGGGTCCGGTGCCGGCGGGGGCGTGCGGCCGCAGCCCGGTCGCGCGCTCGCCGAGCAGCAGGTCGCAGCGCAGCGCGTCCCAGTCGGTCTCCACCGTGGTGTCGTCGGTGTCGCCCGCCAGCACGGCCTTCGACAGCGGGGGCCGGTCGTAGGGCCGGTGCGGTTCCGCCGACAGCAGTGTGAGCGCGCCCTCGTACCCCTTGCCGCGCAGCGCCTCGGCGGCGCGGACGCCCGCCAGCCCGCCGCCCACGACGATCACCCTGTCCATGCCGGCCACCCTAACCGGCGGCGCTCGAGGCCCTCTGGGGAGCGTTTCCTGATTTCGGCTGCATGTCAGTGCATATGCGGATGCTTCCGGGTCGTATGGTGGGGGCAGAGCGCGGGAGTCCGGTTCGACCGGGCTGAGAGGGCGGCTGAACGGGCCGCCGACCGCCAGACCTGATCCGGATCATGCCGGCGAAGGGAGCGCGCGTGGAGATAGCGATCATCGGTGCCGGGGTCATCGGCCTCGGCACCGCCTGGCGGGCCGCGGCGGGCGGCGCCGCCGTCACGCTGGTGGACCCGGCGCCCGCGAGCGGCGCCTCGTCCGTCGCGGCGGGCATGCTCACCCCGGTCAGCGAGCTGACCTACGGCGAGGAGCCGCTGCTGCGGCTCGGCCTCGCCTCCCGGGACCGCTACGGCGCGTTCATCGCCGAGCTGGAGGAGCTCACCGGGCTCGGCACCGGCTACCGCACCGACGGCATCCTCGAGGTCGCCTTCGACACCGGCGACCTCGGCTACCTCGACGACCTGCGCCGCTTCCAGGAGACCCTCGGCATCCCGGCCGAGGCGCTCACCGGCCGCGAGTGCCGGCGGCTGGAGCCGATGCTCGCGCCGGGCGTGCGCGGCGGGCTGCTCGCGCCCGAGGACGGCTCGGTCGACCCGCGCCGGCTCACCCGGGCCCTGCTGGCGGCGTTCGACCGGCGGGACCGGGCCCGGACGGAGGTCGCGGCG
>NZ_CAACVB010000512.1 GCF_900659635.1 Actinomadura roseirufa
CCTGGCGGAGCTGCGGCCGGTGCGCGGGCTGGCCGTCAGCGACCTCGTCGCCGAGCGCGCCGCGTCCTTCGCCGCGCGGCACGGCGAGCGGCTCGGCGTCCCCGCCACGGCCGGGACCGACCCGCGCGAGGCCGTCCGGGACGCCGGGATCGTCGTCGTGGCGACGTGGGCGCGCCGGCCGATCCTGCACGCCGCCGACATCGCCCGCGGAACCCATGTCACCTCGCTCGGCGCCGACGAGCCCGGCAAGGCCGAGCTGGGCGCCGACCTGCTGGAAGGCGCCCGCGTCGTGGTGGACGACGTCGCCCTGGCGGTGGAGATGGGCGTGCTCGCCGGTGCCGGGCTCGACGTCAAGCACGCGGCGGGCACGCTCCGCGACGTCCTGTGCGGGGAGGTGCCCGGCCGGGTGCGGGGCGGGGAGGTCACCGTGTACGCGCCGGTGGGCCTTCCCTGGCAGGACCTGGCGCTGAGCTGGGCGGCCTATGAGGCCGCGCGGGCCTCCGGGTGCGGTTTCGAGTTCGATTTCCTCCGCTGATCCGGCCTAGGGACAGCCGCCCAACGGTATACATGTCATCCGCAAATAGTAAGAATCACACCAAGCTTTGCGTTGACGCCACGAATACTGTTGACTCCACACGGTAGGGACCTTTCTTACTCTTTCGTCAAGGTGACTCCATGCGACTGCCGCGTTGCCCGGACCGGCGTCCGGGCTCGCGCTCCCGGTCGCCGCCCGCGCCTCCGCGCTCGACTGAAGTTCGGTTCTTGCTTCTCGGGCCACTTGGGTGGCGGGCCTTGGGAGACGAAAATGATTCGCATACTTCTCGCGGAGAGAGCGCCCCTGCTGCGCGGCGCCCTCGTCGCCTTCTTCGGGGGGGTGAAGGACCTCGACGTCGTCGGTGCCATCGACTCCGGTGAGCAGGTCCTGCGCACCGCGCTCTACCGCCGGCCCGACGTCGCGCTGATCGACATCGGATTACCCGGCCTGGACGGATTCGCCACGGCCCGGGAGCTCCGCGAGGAGCTGCCCGAGTGCCGCACCGTGCTGATGACCAGCCGGTGCCGGACGGGCGACCTCAGGCGGGCGGCGGCCGCGCGCGCGGCCGGACTGGTGCTCAAGGACACCTCGCCCAGCGAGCTGGTCGACGCGATCCGGCGCGTCGCGACCGGCGAGCGTGTGGTGGACCCGGACCTCGCCTTCAGCGAGCTCGGCTCGGCGGAGAGCCCGCTGACCGAACGTGAGATCGAGGTGCTCTCACTCGCCTCACGTGGCGCGTCGGCGGCGCAGATCGCCGAGGACCTCTTCCTGACGATCGGAACGGTCCGTAACCATCTGTCCCGCATCAACCGCAAGGTCGGTGCCCGGAACCGGATCCACGCCATCAGGATCGCCGAGGAGGCGGGATGGCTGTGAGGGCTCCCGCGCCGGCGTCCCCGCCCGGGGACCCGCCGGCGGATCCGTCCCGTCCGGTGACGCCTCCCAGCGCCCGATGAGGTCGCGGTAGAGAGGCGAGACGGCGGGCAGGTCGTCGTGGCCGCCGAGATGCGCGCGCGTCCCGTCCAGGACCAGGACGCGGCGCGCGCGCACCGCCGAGCTGATCCGGTGCGCGATCACGATCAGCGTGCCGGGCCGGGCCGCGAACGCCTCCTCCGCCCGCGCCTCGGCCGCCGCGTCCAGCCGGTAGGCCGCCTCGTCCAGCACGATGACCGGCGCCGGCGCCAGGTAGGCCCGGCACAGCGCGATCAGCTGCCGCTGCCCCTCCGTCAGCGCCGCCGGATCCACCGTCGCGCCGAACCCGCCGAGGTCCCGGACGAGCCGCGCGGCCCCGACCGCGTCCGCGGCCCGGCCGACCTCGTCGTCGCTCGCGCCGGGCGCCAGGTAGGCGAGGTTGTCGCGGACGGTCCCGGTGAACACGTACGCCTCCTGCGGGATCAGCACCCGGCGCGCCGGGTCGCCCGCGGGCCGCCCCTCCACCAGGACCTCTCCGGAGCCGGGCTCCAGCAGCCCCGCGACCAGTGCCGCCAGCGTCGACTTCCCGATGCCGCTCGGCCCCACCACCGCGAGGTGGTCGCCGCGCGGCACGACGAGGTCGAGTCCGCTGATCACGGCGCGGGCCCCGTCCCCGTAGCCGAAGGTGACACCCCGCAGCTCGACCGCCGGGTGGTCGCCCGGCGCCCGGTCCGCGCCGCCCGTGCCGCCGCCCGTGCCGCAGTCCGTGTTGCCGCCCGCGTCGCCGTCCGGCCGGGACGCCGCCGGGGGCAGAACGCCGAGGTCGCCGGGCGCGCTCGTCTCCTGGACGCGGCCGAGGGTGATCGCCAGCCGCAGCCCGCTGCCGCCCATGCCCTGGACCAGCGTGCGGAGCGCGGGCTGGAGGCCGTGCAGGACGTAGGCGAGTGCGCCGACCACCATGCCCGGGGACGCGCCGCGCCGCATCAGCCAGGGCGCCGCGGCGAGCACCGCCAGCAGCGGCAGCCACCCGCTCACCGCCAGCGCGACCGCGCGCCACGCCGCGAACCGCGCCACCGCGCGGCC
>NZ_CAACVB010000513.1 GCF_900659635.1 Actinomadura roseirufa
GGCCACCAGGCCGCCGGGGGGCGCCGCGGCCGGGTCGGCGTCGAGCAGGACGAACCGGTCGGGATGCTCCGCCTGGGCGCCGCGGACCAGGCCCCAGACCGCCGCGGCGGACGGGTCGGGGTCGCCGTCCGCGACGGCGCCGGACGTCACCAGCACGAGCCGGGCGTCCTCGAAGCGCGGCTCGGCCAGCCACGCCTGGATCCGCGTGAGCGCGTCCAGGACCGCGCCGGGCCCCTCCTGCCCGGCGGACGCGACGCGCGTCAGCACCACCGGCGGGACGGCGGCGCCCGCGTCGATCTCCGCCACCAGCGCGCCGAGGTCGTCGTGGACGGGGAGGCCGGGCGCGGCGAGGTCCGGGCCGAGCACCGCCCAGCCCTCCCCGCCGGGCACCCCGGAGTCGGACGCCACGGAATCGGACGCCACGGAATCAGACACCGTGGAATCTGGGAGGGGCGTCCAGTCCAGGGTGTAGAGGCCGTCGGCACCGTGGCGGCCCGCGGCCCGGAGCCGCGCGGTGTCGGCGGGACGCAGGGTCACCGCGTCGGCGCTCAGCACGGGGGCTCCGGCCGTGTCCGCGACGACCACCCGCATCCCGCGCCCCTCCCCCGGCAGGGGGGACAGCCGGACGCGGACCGACGTCGCGTCCCCGGCCCACAGCGTGACGCCGCTCCAGGAGAACGGCAGCCACACCTGCCCGTCACCGGCCGTGTCGTCCGGCCGTCCGGCGAGCAGGGTCGCGTGGAGCGCGGCGTCCAGGAGCGCCGGGTGGACACCGAACCCGCCGGGCCGCCCCGCCTCCTCGGGCAGGGTCACCTCCGCCAGGACGTCGTCGCCGTCACGCCAGGCGGCGCGCAACCCCTGGAAGGCGGGCCCGTAGCCGTATCCGGCGTCCGCCGCCCGCTCGTAGAGGCCGCTCACGTCGAGGGGCAGCGCGCCCGCCGGGGGCCAGGCGCCGCCGAGGTTCTCGGGCGGCGGGCCCGCGTCGCCTTCGGGGGCGAGGACGCCGGACGCGTGGCACGCCCACGGGGCCTCGTCGTCGCGGTCGGGGCGCGAGTAGACGTGCACGTCCCGGCCGCCGTCATCGCCGGGCGGGCCGACCACGACCTGTACCCGCGCGCCGCCCGCCGCCGGCAGGACCAGCGGCTCGCGGAGCGTCAGCTCCGCCACCCCGGCGCGGCCGGCGTCGTCGGCGGCCCGCAGCGCCCATTCCACCAGCGCCGCGCCGGGCACCAGGACGGTGCCGCCGACCCGGTGGTCGGCGAGCCAGCCGGCGCCGCCCGACGCCGGCACCCGCCCCGTGAGAAGCCGGGTGCCGCCCTCGGCGATCTCGACGGCGGCGCCGAGCAGCGGATGCCCGGCGGCCGTCAGGCCCAGCCCGGCGGGGTCGCCTCCGGGGGCGGCGCCGTCCTCGGCCCAGTAACGCCGCCGCTGGAACGCGTAGGTCGGCAGGTCCACGGTCCGGGGACCGGTCCCGGCCGGGTCCGCCGCGCCGAACCAGCCGGCCCAGTCGATCGCCGCGCCCGCGGTGAACGCGTGGCCGAGCGCCCGCGCGAGCCGGTCCCGGCCGCCCTGGTCGCGGCGCAGCGTCGGGACGGCGGTGGCCGCCGCCCCGGCCCGCTCGAAGGTCTCCTGCATGCCCACGGCCAGCACCGGGTGCGGGCTGACCTCGATGAACAGCCGGTGCCCGGCGTCGAGGAGCGCGTCCACGGCGGCGGCGAACCGGACGGGACGCCGCAGGTTGGTCACCCAGTACCCGGCGTCCAGGCCGCCGGTGTCGGTCTTCTCCCCGGTCACCGTGGAGTAGAAGGCGGTCTCCGTGGCCGCCCAGGTCACCCCGGCGAGCCGTGCGGCGATCTCCGGGGCGATCCGGTCGACCTGGGGGCCGTGGGAGGCGTAGTCGACGTCGATCGTCCGGGCGCGCAGGCCCTGTGCTTCGGCTCGCGCGACCACGGCCGCCACGTGCTCGGGCGTCCCGGACACCACCGTGGAGGACGGCCCGTTGATCGCCGCGACGGTCACGTCGCCGGACAGCAGCGCCTCGGCCTGCTCCTCGCCCACGCCCAGGGAGGCCATCGCGCCGCCGCCCGCCAGCCCGCGCAGCGCCCGGCTGCGCAGAGCCACCACCTTGGCGCCGTCGCCGAGGGAGAGCGCCCCGGCGACGCATGCCGCCGCGATCTCGCCCTGGCTGTGGCCCACCACCGCGGCAGGGACGACCCCATGAGAAGCCCACACCGCAGCCAGCGACACCATCGTCGCCCACAGGACCGGCTGCACGACGTCCACCCGCGCCAGCTCAGACCCGTCCCCACGCAGCACCCCGGTCAACGACCAGTCCACATACGGGGCAAGAGCCTGCTCGCACTCGGCGATCCGCGCCGCGAACACCGGAGACGACTCCAGCAACTCCGCGCCCATCCCGGCCCACTGCGACCCCTGACCCGGGAACACCAGCACCGGCGCCGCGGGCTCGGCGCCCGCGACCGCGGGCCCGACCACGCCGGGGTGCTCCGCGCCGGCCG
>NZ_CAACVB010000514.1 GCF_900659635.1 Actinomadura roseirufa
CCGCGGACCGGCCTGCGGCGGAGCCGGGCGGGCGCGGGCCCCCGGGGGGTCGGGGAGCCCGCCGAGCCGCCGGGCGCGGACGTCGGTGCGTTCGAGGGACGCGCTGTGCCAGCCATCACGGTGCAGGATCGTAGGGGTATTTTCGGTCCGACGTGCACACATAATGTGATGATCTGGAAACTGTCGACACTCGGTCGCGTGCCGCCCTAGGCTCTGCTGCGTTCCCCGCCCGCGATCTCCGTGTCAGCCGTCCGTCGAGCGAAAGTTCAGCCGAAGTGCCAAAACGAGGCCGCCCCGTGGACACAGCCGCCGGCCAACGGCGGGCCGGTCCCAAGGCCGGGCGATGGCGATCCATCCGCTTCAAGGTCATTCTCATGGTCACCGTGTCGGTGGTCTCCCTCGGCGTGCTGTGGGCCTTCGCCGCGAGCATCGCGCTCGGCGAGGGACTCAACCTCCGCCACGTCAAGACCGTCCAGGAACACTACGGTTACCCGTCCGGCGCGCTCGGCAGCTCCCTGCAGGCCGAGCGCCGGCTGTCGATGGTGTACCTCGGCGGCCGCGCCGAGGGCGACCGCGCCGCGATGGAGTCCGGCCGGCTGGTCACCGACCGGCAGGCCGAGCTGTTCCGCCGGCTGGCCGCCGACGCGGGCGCCCGCGGCGCGGCCCCCGAGCAGGCCCGCCGGCTCGCCGACAAGATCCTCGCCGGGCTGGACGCGCTCGGCTCCGGCCGCCGCGCCATCGACACCGGCCTGACCACCCGGCAGCGCGCGTTCGACGACTACACCGCGCTGCTGGCCGACGTCGGGTCGCTGCAGGGGTCGCTCGCCACCCTCAACAACTCCGAGGTCGCCAAGGACGCGCGCAACCAGGCGTCGCTGTCGCGCGCCCGGGAGACGCTCGCGCAGGAGGACGCGCTGCTCGCGGGCGCGCTCGCCGCGCGCCGCATGACGCCGGGTGAGCACGCCGAGTTCGTCAAGCTCGTCGGCACGCAGCGGACGCTCTACGGGTACGCGTCGGCGGAGCTGCGGAGCGAGGACCAGGAGTACTACGAGCGCGTCGTCGAGATGCCCGAGTACTCCCGGCTGCGGATCCTGGAGAACCGCTTCGTCTCCTCGGCCCGGCTGGTGCAGAAGGCGGGTTCGGCCGGCGGGCTGTGGAAGACGACCGCCGACTCCAACCTGACCCGGCTGCGCGGGCTGGAGCTCTCGGTGTCGGGGGGCGCCGAACGGCGCGCCCAGCCGATCTCCGACGGCATCATCCTGCGCGTCGTGCTGGCCGGCGCGCTCGGCCTCGTCGCCGTCGTCGCCTCGCTGGCCATCGCGATCTGGGTGGCCCGCTCCGTCATCCGCGAGCTGGCCCGGCTGCGCCGCGAGGCCATCGACCTGGCCGACGTCCGGCTGCCCGGGGTCATCCGCCGGCTGCGCCGTGGCGAGCAGGTCGACGTGGCGGCCGAGGCGCCGCCGCTGTCGTTCGGCACGCGCGAGATCGACCAGGTCGGCGACGCGTTCAACGCCGCCCGGCGGACCGCGATCCAGAGCGCGGTCGAGGAGGCCACGCTGCGCCGCAACGTCAGCGAGGTGTTCGTGAACCTGGCGCGGCGCAGCCAGACGCTGCTGCACCGCCAGCTCAAGCTGCTGGACGCGATGGAGCGGCGCATCGAGGTGCCCGACGACCTGGAGGACCTGTTCCGGGTCGACCACCTGGCCACCCGCATGCGCCGGCACGCCGAGGGCCTGATCATCCTGTCCGGCCAGCCGCCCGGCCGCGGCTGGCGCAACCCGGTCGCGATCGTGGACGTGGCGCGCGCCGCCGCGTCGGAGGTCGAGGACTACACCCGCGTCAACGTGGCGCCGATGACCCGCGCCGCCGTCGTCGGCCCCGCGGTCGCCGACGTCATCCACCTGCTCGCCGAGCTCATCGAGAACGCGGCCGCGTTCTCCCCGCCGCACACCACCGTGCAGGTGCAGGGGCAGGCCGTCGGGCACGGCTACACGCTGGAGGTCGAGGACCGCGGGCTCAGCATGGACGAGCCGAGCCTCGCCGCCGCCAACGAGCGGCTCGCCACCGCCGCCGAGTTCGACCTGTCCGACAGCGCCCAGCTCGGCCTGTTCGTCGTCGGCCGGCTCGCCCGCCGGCACAACATCAAGGTCACGCTGCGCACCTCCCCGTACGGCGGGATGACCGCGATCGTGCTGCTGCCGGAGGAGCTGGTCGTCCGCGGCGACGCCGACCAGCTGGACGCCGCCGGACCCGCGATCACGACCCGGCGCACCGCGGACGCCCTCATGCCGGTCGGCTCGGTCGTCGGCGGCCGCGAGCCCGCCGCGCAGCCCGAGATCGGTCCGGGCGCGCGCCGTGACGACCGCGGCCAGGGCGGTTCGGTGCTGCGGCTGCCGGCCGGCCGGCACGCCGTCGCGCCCGCCTCGTCCGGTGCCCAGGGCCGTCCCGGGCCGGGGACGGGCGAGATCGG
>NZ_CAACVB010000515.1 GCF_900659635.1 Actinomadura roseirufa
GGCGTGCCGCGCCGCGCCGAGCAGGCAGTCGTGCTCGGCGGCGAGCCACTCCCGCGCCTGCGCCTCGGTCTCCAGCCGGGGCAGGCGCAGCGGCCCGGCGGCGGGCGGCCGCCGGCCCGACAGCAGGGCGTCCGCGCGCTCGGCCGCCTCGGTGTAGAAGTCCAGGAGCCGTTCGGTGGCGCGGCGTCGGACGGCGGCGGAGTCCTCGGCGGCGAGCCCGCGGGCGTAGTCGCCGACGAGGTCGTGGAAGCGGTGCCGGCCGCCGGTCGGCTCGGTGATCAGATGCCGGTCGAGGAGCTCCTCCAGGACGCGCTCGCTCTCGTGGACAGGGCGGTCCAGGAGCGCCGCGGCGGCGTGCGCGGTCAGGTCCGGGCCGGGATGCAGCGCGAGCGTCCGGAACGCGTCGCGCAGCGCCGGCGGCAGAGCGCGGTAGGAGATCTCGAACACGACGGAGATCTCCCGGCCCTCCACGCGGAGCTCCTCCAGCCGCCGGTCGTCGGAGGTGAGCCGGGCGAGCAGGTCCGCGACGCCCCAGGCGCGGCGGTGCCGCAGCCTGCTGGCGGCCATCCGCACGGCGAGCGGCAGCTGTCCGCAGCGCCCGACCACGGCCGCGACGCCGGCCGGATCCGCCGCCGGCCCGAGGCCCGCGATGCCGGTGAACAGCCTCATCGCGTCCCGCAGCGGCAGCACGTCCAGCGACAGCGGATGCGAGTCGTGCAGCCCGGTCAGCCGGCGACGGCTGGTGACCACGACGAGGCTGCCGGCGGACGCGGGCAGCAGCGGCCGGACCTGGTCGTGCCCGGTGGCGTCGTCCAGCACGATGACGGCGCGGGCGCCGGCCAGCCGGGTCCGCCACAGCGCGACGCGCTCGTCCGTCGTCCGGGGGATCCGCGCGGCCGGCACACCCGCCACGCGCAGCAGCGCGTCCAGGGCCGCCGCCGGGTCGAGCGGCCGCTGCCCGGCGTCGTGCGCGCGCAGGTCGAGGAACATCGCGCCGTCGGGGAAACGCCCGGCCAGGCGGTGCGCGAGATGGACGGCCAGCGCGGTCTTGCCGACGCCCGGCATGCCGTCGATGGTGAGGACGGTCGCCGCCGGCCCCGCCTGCGGCGGCGGCTCGGCCGGGCCGGGCACCGCAGCCAGGAGCCGGTCCAGCTCCTCCTCCCGGCCGGTGAAGGTCCGCTCGTCCGGCGGGAGGTTGTCGGGCCGGCGGCGGGCGGCGAACCGCGAGCCGGGGATCCGCAGCAGCTCCGGGTCGGTTCGCAGGATGCGCTGGTGCAGACGCTGGAGGTTCGGCCCCGGGTCCGTGCCGACCTCCTGTGCCAGGACGGCGCGGATCCGCCGGTAGGCGTCCAGGGCCTCGGCCTGCCGCCCCGACCGGAACAGGGCCACCATGAGCAGCTCCACCGCCCGCTCGTGATAGGAATACCGCTCGGCCAGCGCGGTGAGCTCGCCGACCAGGTCGGCGTGGTGTCCGTGCCGCAGCTCCAGCTCGGCGCGCTCGAACGTGGCCGTCAGCAGTTGTTCCTCCAGGTTCGTGCGGGTGCGCTCCACCCAGTCGCCGCGCAGGTCGGCCAGCGGGATCGCCCGCCACAGCCCGGCCGCGCGGCGGTAGTGCTCCAACGCGTACTCGCCGTCGCCGCTCTCGGCGATCGCGCGGGCCTGGTCGCGCAGGAGCGCGAAGCGGTGCAGGTCGACGGCCTCGTCCTCGACGTCGAGGCGGTAGGTGCCCTGCCGGGAGCCGAGCTCGACGCCGTCCAGGTCCGCCAGCCGGTGCCGCAGTCGCGTGATGTAGGAGTACAGGCTCTGCCGGGCCTTCGGCGGCGGGTTGTCGTCCCACACCCGGGAGATGAGCGACGACGCGGGAACGGACTGCCTGGGGGAGAGCAGCAGGACCGCCAGGACGCACCGCTCCTTGGTCGTTCCGAGATCGCGTCGCCGTCCGCCGGCCCAGAGCTCGACGGGACCTATGACGCGGAACTCCACCGGCGCCCCTTTTGCGGAAATGGCCTCCGCGTGCGATTTTCGCACCAGCCGATGTTTTTGGCCAGAATCGAGTCGTGTTCCCCATGGCCAACTTGGGACGACCTCACTGATCGAGTCAGGGACACTGCAAGTTTTCGTCAAGCCTCCCGGCAGACCTTCGTTTCAAGGACAGATCTTTCGATCTGTGACGGAGGAACGGATGTCTTCATCCGTGGGCACTAGGGGGTTCGTTGACGGGAACAACCGGCTTCGAATGGCGTCGGGCCCTGGCCGGTCCCGACCCGAGCTGGTGGGCGACCCGGGGGAGCCGGCACACCATCGCGGTGGTGGTGGAGTCGGCGTCGCCGGGACAGCCCCTGCTGGACGTGGCGCGGCTCGCGGGCACCGACCCGCGGCTGCGGGTGGTGTTCGCCGCCGCGCCCGGCCCGTCCGCCGGGGAGGTGGCGGGCCTGCTGCGCGGCGCCGGCGCGGTGGTGCTGCCCTG
>NZ_CAACVB010000516.1 GCF_900659635.1 Actinomadura roseirufa
CCGCCCACCGGACGGGCCCGGCGCGTACGGCGGCCAGGCGCCGCCGCCCGCCCCGCCCGGGGGCGCCTCAGCGCCGCGTCCGCCGTCGGGCGCGGTTCCGTTCGGGTCGGACAGGGGCAAGGCCGAGCCGGGCCCGCAGCGCGGGCATGACGACGGCGAGGGCGTGGGGGAGTGGACGCAGATGTACGGCGGCGACGACCTGCGCGGCGACCGCGACCGCCCGTCCTGAACCCGCTCTCCGGACCGCTCCGAGCCCGGCGGGGCCCGGTCAGGCCCCGCCGAGGCTCGCCAGGACGCCGGGGACGTCGTTGACCACCATCGCGTCGAACCCGGCGGCGGCGTAGTCGGGCGCGCGCTCGGCCGTGGGGCACCAGGCGATGACCTCCAGGCCCGCCTTGTGCGCCACGGCGACGCAGTGCTCCAGCGGGCGCAGCCGCGTGTCGGGATGGTCGAGGCCGCACGAGCCCGTGTGCACGCCGACGGCCTGCAGGCCGAGACCGGCCGCCGCCGGGACGCCGTGCCACAGCGGGAACCGCAGCCAGGTCAGCAGGCCGAGCGGCACGCCCGGCAGCTCCTCCCGCAGGTGCAGCAGCAGCGCCGGGTCGAACGAGGTGACGAGCAGGGGCCGCCGCCGCGCCTCGCGCCGCAGCACCGGCGCCAGCAGCGCGCCGGTGCGCCGGGACGGGGCGTCCAGCGCGTCCTCCAGCACCGTCTTGACGTCCACGTCGACCGCGACGCCCGCGGGCAGCGCCTCGAAGATCTCCTCCAGGCGCGGCAGCCCGGACGCGGCGGCGCGCTGGTCCACCACGTACGCCCCGTCGGGCGTCGTCGGGTCGTGCCGCAGCACGAGGCCGCCGTCGGCGGTGCGCGTCACGTCGATCTCGACCCAGGACAGGCCCGCCGCGACGGCGGCGAGCAGCGAGGGCAGCGTGTTCTCGGCGACCGTCGCGCCGCCGGGCGCGGGCAGGTCGCCGGCGCCGAGGCCGCGGTGCCCGATGACGGCGGGCGGACGCTCGAAGATCACGGGGCCTCGCCGGGGGCGGGACGGCGGGCGAGGTGCTCGGCGACGACGACGTCCAGCGGCTGCGTCACCTTGAGGTTGCGCTCGTCGCCCGCCACGACCCGGATCGGGACGTCCGGCAGGTAGCGGTGCACGATCCCGCAGTCGTCGGTGGCGCGCAGCGCCGGGTCGGCGAGGGCCAGCTCGTAGGCCTTGCGGAGGGTACCGAGCCGGAAGCCCTGCGGGGTCTGGAACCGCAGCATCGTCTCGCGCGGCGGCATCGAGACGACCAGCCCGTCCTCGACGACCACCATCGTGTCCGAGGCGGGCACGCCGACCGCGACGGCCTCGTGCCCGTCGAGCGCGGCGAGGACCCGGTCGATGATCCCGGCGTCCACGAACGGGCGGGCCGCGTCGTGGAACAGGACCCGCGCCTCGTCGGGGCACCCCTCCAGCGCGCGCAACGCCGCGACGGTGGACGCGGTGCGCGTCGCCCCGCCCTCGACCACGGCCGTCACCCGCGCGAACGGCGCGGTGACCGCGGTGGCCTCGGGCAGGTGCCCGGCCGCCATCACGACCACGACCTCGCCGACCGCGGGATGCCCGTCGAACGCCGCGACGGCGTGCCCGAGGATCGTGCGCCCGCCCACCTCGATGAGCTGCTTGGGGCGCCCGGCGCCCACGCGCTCGCCGACGCCGCCCGCGAGCACCACCGCAACCGTCCGCGTCGCCATCTCTCCTCGTTCTTCACGACTCAGGGTCATCAAGCTACTACGCTGGGCGCCGGCCGCGCCGGCACGGCGGGGCCACGGCCGGGCATCGTCGCCGGTGACGGCGGGCGCTCCGCCGGCCCGGCCCGGTCCGCCCAACGTACCGGACCGGCGTGTGATGATCCGTACGCTTCGGAAGGCGGCCGACGCCATGGACGACCTCCCGCGCGACTTCCCGCGCGACTTCCCGCGCGACTTCCCGCGCGACTTCCCGCGTGATCCCCCGCGCCGCCCCGGGCGCCGCCTCGGACACGACGGCGGTCTCGTCGCCGCGTACGCGGTCGGCGTCTGTTCGCCGGGCCTGGCGCGCGGGGCCGTCCGGTGGGGACTGACGCCCGGCACGGTCTCGGGCGTCTCGCTCGGCGTCGCGGTCCTGGCGGCCGTGTGGTTCTCCGACGGCACGCGGGCGGGCATGGTCGCCGGGGCGCTGCTGCTGTGCGCCTCGCTCGTCCTCGACGGCGTGACCGGGCGGCTCGTCCGCGACGCGGGCCCCGCGACGGTGTTCGGAGCCTGGCGCGACGCCATGTCCGGCCGCGTCAAGGAGGCCGCCGTGTACGGCGGGCTCGCGATCGGCGCCGAGGTCGCCGCCCCCGGCAGCGGCGTCCGCGCGGGGGACGTGTGGGGGCTCGCCGTCGCCGCCCTCGCCCTGCCCGCCGTCCGCCGCATGGCCGGTCTCGCGCACGCGGCGGGCC
>NZ_CAACVB010000517.1 GCF_900659635.1 Actinomadura roseirufa
CGGGCCGGACCGCCTCGCCCGCGTGCGCGCCGGCTCGGCCCGCGCGGGCTCGGGCTCGGCGGCGGGCTCGGGCTCGGGCTCGGCCTGCCGGGCGGCCTCCCTGGGCTTCGCCTCGTGCTGGGCGAGCTTCTCCTCGACGGCCTTCTCGACCTCGCCCTTGCGCTTGCGGCGCCGGCCGCCGGTCTCCTTGCCGGCCGCCTTGTCCTGCTTCGGCTCGACGGGCGTCAGGTGGACGTGGATGCCGCGGCCGTTGCAGGACTCGCAGGTCTCCGAGAACGCCTCCAGCAGGCCCTGGCCGACCCGCTTGCGGGTCATCTGGACCAGGCCCAGCGAGGTGACCTCGGCGACCTGGTGCTTGGTACGGTCCCGCGACAGGCACTCCACCAGGCGGCGGAGCACCAGGTCACGGTTGCTCTCCAGCACCATGTCGATGAAGTCGATCACGACGATGCCGCCGATGTCGCGCAGCCGGAGCTGGCGGACGATCTCCTCGGCCGCCTCCAGGTTGTTGCGGGTGACGGTCTCCTCGAGGTTGCCGCCCTGCCCGGTGAACTTGCCGGTGTTGACGTCGATGACCGTCATCGCCTCGGTGCGGTCGATCACCAGCGAGCCGCCGGACGGCAGCCAGACCTTGCGGTCCAGCGCCTTGGCGATCTGCTCGTCGATGCGGAACGCGCCGAGGACGTCCTGGTCGCCGGTCCAGCGCTCGACCCGGTCGGCGAGGTGCGGCGCGACGTACTCGACGTACTCCGACACGGTGTCCCAGGCGCCGGCGCCGGCGACGACCAGCTTGCTGAAGTCCTCGTTGAAGATGTCGCGGACGACACGGATCGTCAGGTCGGGCTCGCCGTACAGCAGCGACGGCGCCGAGGCGGTCTTGACCTTCTTCTGGATGCTGTCCCACTGGGCGGCCAGCCGCGACACGTCGCGGGCCAGCTCCTCCTCGGTGGCGCCCTCCGCGGCGGTGCGGACGATCACGCCCGCGTTCTCCGGCATGACCTTCTTCAGGATCGACTTCAGCCGGCTGCGCTCCTTGTCGGGCAGCTTGCGGCTGATGCCGGTCATCGAGCCGTCCGGCACGTACACCAGGTACCGGCCGGGCAGCGAGACCTGGCTGGTGAGCCGGGCGCCCTTGTGGCCGAGCGGGTCCTTGGTGACCTGCACGAGCACCGACTGGCCGGACTTCAGCGCCGACTCGATGCGGCGCGGCTGGCCCTCCAGCCCGGAGGCGTCCCAGTTGACCTCGCCGGCGTACAGGACGGCGTTGCGGCCCTTGCCGATGTCGACGAACGCCGCCTCCATCGAGGGCAGCACGTTCTGGACCTTGCCCAGGTAGACGTTGCCCACGTACGACTGGTGGGTGGCGCGGTTGACGTAGTGCTCGACGAGCACGTTGTCCTCCAGGACGGCGATCTGGGTGCGCTCGCCCTCCTGCCGGACCACCATCACGCGCTCGACCGACTCGCGGCGCGCCAGGAACTCCGCCTCGGTGATCACCGGCGGGCGGCGGCGGCCCTGCTCGCGGCCCTCCCGGCGGCGCTGCTTCTTGGCCTCCAGCCGGGTCGAGCCGCGGACGGACTGGACCTCGTCCTCCACGGCGCGCGCGTCGCGCACGTGCACCACGGTGTTCGGCGGGTCGTCGGTGCCGGTGCCGTCGCCGTCGGCGCCCGAGCGGCGGCGGCGCCTGCGGCGGCGCCGGCTCGAACCGCCCTGCCCGTCGCCGTCGTCCTCGTCGTCGGCGGCCTCGCGGGCGCCGTCCTCGGCCTGCTCGGCGCGGGCCTCCTTGACGGGCTTGTCCTTGGCGGCGTCCCTGCCGGCCTTGGTCCGGCCGGCCCTGGTCCTGCCCTTGGCGGGCCGCTCGTCGGCGGTCTCCGCCGGCTCCTCGGCCTCGGCGGTCTCGTCCGCGCCCTCGTCGGCCGCCTCGTCGCCTTCGCCGTCCTTGCCGCGGCCGCGGCCCCGGCCGCCCCGGCGGCGGCGCCGCCGCGAGGGCCTGTCGTCGCCGTCGTCCTCGTCGTGGGCGGAGGGGCCGTGGTCGGTCTCGTCCTCGGCCTCGGGCTCGGTGGTCTCGGCGGGCTCGGCGACGCCCTTCGGCTCGTCCTTGGGACGGGCGGGCTCGGCCTTCGGCTGCGGCGGCTGGAACACGACCATGGGCGGCTGGAACGTCACGCCGGGCACGCCGACGCCGCTCGCGGGCTCGGTCTCCGACACCTGTCCGGCGGCGGGCTCGGTCCCCGCGACGGGGACGGCCGGCACCGTGGGCACCGGAGGGACGGCGGGCACCGCGGTGGCGGCGGGCGCCTCCGGTTCGGCGGCGGGCTCGGGCGCGGCCTTGGCCGGAGCCTTGGACGCGGTCTTGGACGTGTGCCTGCCCGATCTCGACCGCATCCTGGACGCGGTCGACCGCACCTTCGCGTGGTGACGCCAGTGAGTGGAACGAAGCAGTTCAAC
>NZ_CAACVB010000518.1 GCF_900659635.1 Actinomadura roseirufa
AGACGCGGGAGGCGCTGGAGCGGGCGCGGCGGCGGGCGTCCGACACCGCCGCGGACGTCGCGCTGGCCGGGCGGCGGCTCACCGGCGCCCGCGCGGCCGAGGAGCTGGCCGGGGTCCGGGAGCGGATGACGGAGCTGCGCGAGGAGCTGGAGGTGCTGGCGAGCGCCGAGTCCAAGCTCGGGCCGCGTCTCGGCTCGGCGGAGCAGACGCTGCGGAGGCTGCAGGCGAAGGCCGACACGCGCGCGCTGGAGGTGGACCGGCTGCGCGGGCGCCGGGACGAGCGCGAACGCGAGCGCGACGAGGTCCGCCGCCGGTCCGCCGAGCTCGCCGACCGGCGCGCCGCGCTGGGCCTGGACGCGCTGGAGAAGGAGTGGGGCGGCTCCCGCGAGGGCGCCGCCGAGTGGCTGTCGGGCCTGGACGAGGACGAGGCGACCTGGACGCCCGCCGAGTGGTGGCACGCCGCGGAGAAGCACCTGTCGGAGGCGCTGCGCCGGGTGTTCCCGGACGGGCCCGCCGACGAGGACATGCCGGAGGAGGCGCGGTTCCTGCTGCGCGAGCGCGCCGACGGCGAGGGCCGCCGCGCCGACCGCGAGCAGGCCACGTTCCCCCGGCTGGCGAAGTCGCTGGAGGGGTACCTGCGCCGGCAGGAGGACTACGAGCGGCACCAGCGGCGGCAGATCGAGGTGCAGCTGTCGGGACGCCGCGCCGACCTGGAGAAGGCGCAGAAGGGCGCGCTGGAGGCGGCGGGCGCCGCCGAGGCGCACCGCACGGCGCTGACCGCGGCGATCCGCGCCCGGCTGCAGCGCGTCTCGGAGGAGTTCGAGAAGCTGGACGTGGCCTACGGCGGGTACGGGGCGACACTGGAGTTCCCCACCCCCGAGCAGCCGGGCGACCCCGAGCAGGAGTGGCGCTGGCGGGTGACGCCGAAGTGGCGCCGCTCGGACGGGCAGCGGTACGTCCCCTACAACCGGCGCGCGAACACGGCGCTGATGGACGAGAAGGCGGTCAAGCTGGTGTGCGCGGCGGCGCTGGCCAGCTCCGGCGGCGGGCGGCTGTGCCTGGTCCTGGACGAGCTCGGCCGCAACCTCGGCAAGGAGCACCGCAAGGAGGCGGTGGCGCTGTTCCGCAAGATCGGCGAGACGCACGGCATCACGGTGATCGGCGCGCTGCAGGACGACATGGAGCCGTACGCGATCGACGCGTGCGGGCAGTACGTGAAGCTGCGCCGCTCGTCCGACACGATGCCCTACAACGAGCCGCCGGTGGTGGTCGGCTACGACGAGCACGAGGAGCGCGTCCGGAAACTGGCCGAGCAGATCCTCCGCACCCGTCCCGCCGGCAGCGCGAACGGGGCGTCCCCCGCCCCCGGCGTCGCGGCACCGGAGCCGGAACCCACCGCCTGACAGCGGAAGTTCGAGTGCGGGCGGGCCGTGATCCGGAAGGTTCGCCGCACAATGGGGGTCGCGCGGTGAGCCCGGACGCGTGGGGGCGGGCCCTCGCCGCGCTCGGCAGGTGGACGGTACGGCACGCGCGAAGGAGCGGACCCGTGGAGCGGTGGCGGGTGGACGGGTTCGAGGAGATCCGCGAGCTGGGACGCGGCGCGCAGGGACGGGTCGTGCTGGCCCGGCACACCGGGCGCGGCACCCCGGTGGCGATCAAGTACCTGGCGGCGGGCGCCGATCCGGCGGCGCGGGAGCGGCTGCGGCACGAGGCGCGGATGCTCGGCCGGGTCGACGATCCGCACGTCGCGCGGCTGTACCGGCTGGTCGAGCACGGGGACGACCTCGCCATCGTGATGGAGGCGGTGGACGGCGTCCCGCTGAAGGAGATCCTCGCGCGGCACGCCCCGCTGGAGCCCGAGGCGGCGCTGTCGGTGCTGAAGGGCTCGCTGCTCGGCCTCGCCGCCGCGCACGCCGTCGGCGTCGTCCACCGCGACTACAAGCCCGCGAACGTCGTCGTGCCCGCCGACGGGCGCAGCAGGCTCATCGACTTCGGCGTCGCCGCGCCCGAGGGCGCGGCGTCCGGCGCGGGCACGCCGCTGTACATGGCGCCCGAGCAGTGGCGCGGCGAGGCCGCGGGGCCCGCCGCGGACGTGTACGCCGCCACCTGCGTGTTCTTCGAGTCCCTGACCGGCCGGCGGCCCTACGGCGGCGACCGGGCCGCCGTGATGGCCGGGCATCTGACCGGGGACGTCCCGGACGGGGAGGTCGCCGCGCCGCTGCGCCCGCTGATCGCCGCGGGCATGGCCAAGGACCCGGCGGAGCGTCCGCCGAGCGCGGCGGCGTTCGTCCTGTGGCTGGACGAGCTGGCGCGCTCAGCCTACGGGGCGGAGTGGGAGTCCCGGGGCGTGCGCGCGCTCGCCGGGGCCGCCGTCGCCCTGGCCGCGCTGTTCCCGCTGGCCGCCGCCGGGCTGGTCCCGGCCGCCGGAGCGGGAGCCGCCGCGGGA
>NZ_CAACVB010000519.1 GCF_900659635.1 Actinomadura roseirufa
GGCGGGCCCGTCGCCGAGCGCGACCCAGCCCCGGCCGCCCGCGGCGACCGCGCGCGGCACGTCGGAGGCGCCCGCGTCCTCGATCCGCGCGAGGGCCCACGACTTCCCGCCGTCCGCCGAGACGAGGATCTGGCCGCGCGGCCGGTCGACGGTCTCCGCGCCGACGGTCACGGCCGTTCCGCCGAGCACGGCGACACCGGTGATGACCTGCTCGTGCCCGTCGTAGAGGGCGGGCGGCACGGTGAACACGCCGTCTGCGGGACGGGCTCCCGTCCCGTGGCCCGGAGCGGCGTCTCCGCCTGCGCCGCCGTCGCGGAACGCGTACAGGGCGCCGCCGGCCGCGAGCGCCGCGACGGCCGCGACCGCGATCCCGGACCGCAGGCCCGGCCTGAAGACTCGTCCGCCGCCCGAGCCCGGGGGCGTCGGCGCGGCCCGGGGTCGTTCGAACGCTCCATCGGTGCTCGCCGGGACCGGGACCTGCGCCGCCGGGGCGGCGGGCGCCGGAGCGGGTGCGACCGGCTCCGGCTCCGGAGGCCGCGCCTGCGCCCGCGCGAGCCCCTGTGGCTCGGCGGCCGGGGGAGTCGGCGGAGTGACGCGGCGTGGTGCGGCGGGTTTTTCGGGCGGTGCGGGAGCGGCGGGCGCCGGAGGGCGGGGTGGGGTGGTGCGGCGTGGAGCCGCGCGACGTTCCGGGGGCCGGGCGTTCGGAGTGTCGCGCCAGCTCGCGACCAGTTTGTCGTCGGACGTGCCGTCGCCGGGGCCGGGCTCGTCCTGGGCGCTCCGGCCCGGCGGCGGATCCCGGTCCTCGTGGTCGTGCCGGTCGGCCGTGCTCACGTTCGCCCCCTCACGACAGCACCGAGCCGAAGTGTAGAGAATCGGGGTGACCAGCGGAAGTTTCCCCTTCTGGGACGTGTCAGGCGGACCGGACGCGCAGCGGTTTCCGGACGGACCGAACAGGTAGACCGCTAGTGACCGGCCGCCGACAGGGGAGGGACGATGGCGCCGTTCGTCGCGCTCCTCTCGGTGCTCGGGGTGATGGGGGCGCTCGTCGCCGGGGTCTATGGCGCCGCGTACGTGCTGGCGCCGTCCGTCCCGCTGGAGAGCGGCCCGTTCCTGTCGGGCTGGAGGCCGCAGGAGCACGCGTTGTCCCGTTTCCACGTCCGCTGGTACGCGGTGACGATGGTGTTCCTCGCCTTCGACATGGAGATGGTCTTCATGTACCCGTGGGCGCTCGTCGTCGCGTCGGTGGGCGCGAAGGCGGTGGTGGAGATGTTCGCCTTCCTCGCACTGATCATGATCGGCGTCCTCTACGCCTGGCGCGAGGGAGCGCTGCGATGGGTGTGAGGGACCGGGTCGCGCGCTTCGCCGGGGCGCGGCCACGGCCGTTCGTGGTGGCGGCGGCGGACGGGACGGGCGCCAGGCTCGCGGCCGAGGCGGAGTTCCGCTCGCGGGGCTGGCGGGCGGCGGCGTCACCGACCGAGACGGGGTTCCTGGTGGTGTGCGGGACGCCGGGCCCGGTGCTGGCCGGGGCGATCGGCACCGTGTGGGACGGTATGCCGGGAGCCCGGGCCCGGGTCGATCTGCGCACCTCGGGCGAGGTCCGGTTGGTGGACGCCGGGCTTTCGCCCGGTCACGCGACGGCCGATGGCACGGAGCGAACGGCGGGAGACGTGCCGATGGCCGGCCGCGCCGATGACAGGGACGGGTTGCGGCTGGACGTCCTGCACGTGCCCCTCGGACCCGTCCTGGCGTGGTGGCCCGCCGGACTGCGGCTGGATCTGGTCTTGCAGGGCGACATCGTCCAGCACGCCGAGGCCGTGGTGGTCGACACGGCGGCCGAGTCGTTCTGGGACGGGCCCTGGCCGCGGGGCACGGCGCCGGGTGGGATCGAGCGCCGGCGGGCCGCGGCCCGCCTCGACAGCCTCGCCCGGTTCCTGCGGGTGGCGGGCTGGGACGGCGCGGCCGGGCGGGCGGCCGTCCTGCGGGACGAGACGCTGGCGGGCGCGCCGGGCGACGCGCTCGGTGCGCGGTTCGCCCCGTTCGCCCGGAGAGTGGGACGGTCGCGGACGCTCCGCTGGATGACGCGGGGCCTCGGCGTCCTGCGGCCCGGGACGGCCGCGCGGTACGGGATGGACGGCCCGCGGGCCCTCCGCGCGGGTGATGTGAAGGACCGTGTCGACGGGTGGCTGCTGGAGACCGGCCGGGCGTTGGAGCGGCTGGCGGACGGGGCACGGGGAGCGGGCGGCGAGCCGTGGAGCCGCACCGGACGCGGGACGGCGGCGGTGATCCCGGCCCTGGTCGAGGGCGGGGACGTGGCGGCGGCGCGGCTGGTCGTGGCGAGCCTGGACCCGGATCCGGCGGGCGGCTGACGTGCCCGGCGCGCTGGTCGCGGTGCCGCTGCTCGGCGCGCTGGCGCTGGCGGCCGCGTCGCTGGACGCG
>NZ_CAACVB010000520.1 GCF_900659635.1 Actinomadura roseirufa
CGGCATACGAGATTGGCTGGAGTGACTGGAGTTCAGACGTGTGCTCTTCCGATCTGCCCGCCGGCGGGCGGGGCCGGTCAGGCATCGCCGCCCCAGCGGGGGCCGGCGTGGCGGACCGTCGCCGCCTCGATCTCCCGCGGCGAGGCGGCGAGCCGGCGCACCGGGACGACCACGATCCAGCCCGACCCGCGCTCCAGGTAGCACACCGGCGCCCGCGGGCCGCGCCGCGCGGGCAGGGCCGTCCCTGGAATCGGGAAGACGCAGACCGCCCAGCCGGTGCCCTCGGCGCGGCGGCGGACGACGACGCGGCCGATCTCGTGCCAGCCGTAGTGGACGCGGCGGCCGTTGAAGCGCAGTACGAGGCCCCCGTATCCGACGTTCAGCTCGCAGGGCTCCGTAACGGAATCGGCCTCCGAGCCTTATCGGACAAGGGGGTCGGGTGCGGGCACGCCCAGCAGGAGCAGGCGGGCGGCGTCCCATACGCGCAGGAACGCCGCGTCCACCTCGGGGGATCGCTCGCCAAGGACGCGCGCCCACGCGCCGCACTCCCCGGGGAGCACGCTCGCGCCGCCGACGAGTCCGGTTCCGGAGAGCGCCCCGTGCATCGCGTCGGCCACCTCCTGCGCGGGCTTCGCGCCGGTGACCACGTACAGGGTCGCCATGACCCCGAAGCCGCCCATCACCGCGGGCCCGACCGGTGGGTTCTCCTCCGGGACGAGCCGGAGCGGGTCCGCGAACAGGAGGGCACCACCGGGGTCGCGGACCTCCAGGTCGGCGCAGTAGGCGGTGTAGGCGTGCCGCTCCCCTCGCGCCAGCCGTCCCGCCATGAGCCGCTCGCCCAGCACGACGGTCGCCGACGGGTCCGCGGTGACCTCCAGCCGCTGGTGGAACCGCGATCCGCCGAACGGGATCGTCGCCCCCGGCAGGTACTCGACGTAACTGCCGGGCGCGGCGCCGAGCGTGACGGACACCGCGGCGTAGTCGTGCTCCATCCGGTAGAGCCGCGTCGCCGTCTGGGTGGTGAAGTGGACGGACGTGCCGGGCCCGCAGGACAGCCCGACCCGGTGCCTGTCGCCCTGCAGCACCCCGGCCCCCGACGTCATCATCAGCACGTGCGGGGTCCCGGGCAGCGCCGGGTCGGGGTACAGCGGGCGGGTGGTGTGCAGCGGCGCCGCCTGGACGTGCTCGGTCAGCTCCGTCCGGCCGCCGCGCGCGGCGAACCCCAGCCGCAGCACCCCGGCCTTGCCCGGCGCGCCGACCGGGAGCGTGTCGGGCGTCCCGGCGTGCCGCGTCACCGCGACCGGGAGACTCGGTGCGGCGCCGCGGCCGGGCGGCGTCCCGGCCCGGCCGTCCGGGCCGGCGGTCACCCCGCCGGTGAGCACAGCGCGTCCCGGCGGGCCAGGACGGCGTCGGCGACCTCGCCGACGCCGGTCCCGGTGAGGCAGTTCGTCAGCACGACCGGGGCGCCGCCGCGGACCCGGCGGGCGTCCCGCTCCATGACCGACAGGTCCGTCCGCACGTACGGCGCGATGTCGATCTTGTTGATGACCAGCAGGTCGGAGTCGGTGGTGCCGGGGCCGCGCTTGCGCGGCATCTTCTCGCCCTCCCCGGCGTCCAGGACGAACACGTACACGTCGGCCAGGACGGGGCTGAAGGTGAGCGTGAGGTTGTCGCCGCCGCTCTCGAACAGCAGCACGTCCAGGGCGGGGACGCGGTCGATCAGCTCGGCCGCCGCGGCGAGGTTCATCGTCGGGTCGTCGCGGACCGCGGTGTGCGGGCACGAGCCCGTCTCGACGCCCACGACGCGGTCGCCGTCCAGCGTCCCCGCGAGCGTCCGGCGGACGTGGTCGGCGTCCTCCTGCGTGTAGATGTCGTTGGTGATGACGCCCGGCGTGCGCCCGCGGGCGATGAGGACGGGGACGAGCGCCTCGATGAGCGCCGTCTTGCCCGAGCCCACCGGCCCGCCGATGCCGATCTTGAATACCCGGTCCGGAAGCATGCGCGTCCCTTCAGGAAGTGGTTCGAGAGGCGGCCAACGGAACGCCCCGTGGTGCCGATCGGTGGTGCCGATCGGTGGTGCCGCCCCGTGGTGCGGTCAGGTGATGAACAGGCGGGCCTCCGCCCGTTCGTGCGCGGCGGCGACGGCGTCCGCGGCCGGCGTCGAGGCGTGCAGGTCCGCCGGGCCCCGCGCGGCCAGCGCCGCGTCCACCGCCCGGACCAGGTCCGGCCGGACCTCGCGCAGCAGGCCCTGCGCCCGCCGGAAGTCGGTGCGGCCGAGCCGCACCGCCGCGGTGGCGCAGCTCGCGGCGAGGGCGAACAGGTCGCCGGCCACCGCGTCGCGGACCGGCACCCCGAGGCCCGCGTGGACCACGCCCACCGCGACCGCGTGGTTGCCGGGC
>NZ_CAACVB010000521.1 GCF_900659635.1 Actinomadura roseirufa
CGCGTCGCGGACCGCCGCGAGCGCCGCGGCCACCCACGCCGCGTCCACGGTGAACACCGGCCCGCCGCCCTCCGGATCGGCCGCGGCCAGCCTGGCGAGCGCGAGGTCCAGCCCGCCGTCGCCGACCTCGGCGGCCGCCCAGCAGATCAGCGCGATGTCGCCGAGCGAGGTGACGCCCCGCGCTCCGGTGCGCTCCAGCCGGGTCACGAGCCCGGACACCAGCTCCCGCGCCGACTCGCCGCCGAGCACCGCGCGCTGCGCGTCCACCGGCAGGCGGCGGGCGCCGAGCGCCACGATGGCCGCGTAGCGCACGCTCGTCCCGGCCGGGACGGCGTGCTCGCCGCGCATCGTGAACACGAACCCGCGCCCGAGCGCGCCGTTCACGCCGGTGCGCATCCGCGGCAGCCCGCGGGCGGCGCGGCCGAGCAGGTCGGTCACCACGTCCCGCGCCGCGGGGTCCGCCTCGCCGAGCCGGCGCGTCCGGGCGCCGCCGGCGAGCGCCTCCCCGCCCGGCACCTCGCCGGTCACCTCGCCGCCGGTCACGCCGCCGCTCACCTCGCCGCTCACCGGGGCTTCACCGCGATCAGCGACTTGGCCAGCCCGGCGACCTTCTCGGCGCGGATGAGCGAGTGCGGGAAGTAGGCGCGCATCTCGGTGCGGCTCAGCAGCTCCACGTCCAGGACGGCGCGCAGCGCCTCGGCCCGGTCGGCCGGCGGGGTGTGCACCAGCGGCCAGTGCCGCGCGACGGTCGCGCGGGCCGCCGCCGGCAGGAACTGCATGCCGGGGCACACCCAGTGCGGCTCGACGGGGAAGTAGCGGTAGGGCGTCTGGACCCAGTGCCGGTCGGCGAGCCGGTGCACGGCGTCGGCGAACATCCGCCGCCGCGCGTGCCCGCCGACGTGCTCGATCACCGAGTTGGAGATCACCAGGTCGTAGTGGCCGGCGAGGATCTCGGCCGGCAGCTCGCACGCGTCGGCGTGGTCGCTGCGCAGCCAGTCCGGCAGGTCGGACGGCGGTTTCTCCAGGTTCACGATGTGCACCGCGGCGGGCCTCACCGGCGCGCGCCGCCACGCCTCCGCCGTGCCGCCGAGATCGATGACCGACATCCGCCCGAGATCGGGAAAAGTGGCGCGCAGCCAGTCCCACCGGCGCGCGCGATACCGCGCTCCAAGAGAACCCGGAGCGTCCACGAATTGGTTGCGGAATGCGTGAAGCCGACTCAATCGGTTCCCCCCGTCCAATGTCCGGCTCATTATTTGTCCGAGTTGCACGGAGAAGGCCAGTCCTGCCGGTGGCCGACTTTGGACAACGGGACCGGGTAAACGCCGGAATGGCCACTAAGGGCCATCGGAAGGGAGATGGGAAGCGTTCCGGAGCAGCGTTTATCACGGATACGCATTGGTAACACGACGCACCGCTAACGGCGGCCGCCGAGATTCGGCCGCGTCTTTAGTGAATTGCGGCGGGAGAAAATGCGTCGGGCAGCAGCAGCCGCGGTGCGCCCGAGCCGTCGGCGGGCACCGTCCAGACGTCGGTGCCGCCCGCGCGCAGCCGCCCGTACCCGACCGTCCGGTCGTCGATCCAGACCGCCTGGTCGTCCACCGACGCCGGCTCGGCCAGCGGCGTCTCGCGCATCGTGCGCAGGTCGAGCACGTGCAGCCGCCAGGGCCGGGACGGGTCGCCGGTGGCCTTCTTGAACGCCAGCCGGGTGCCGTCGGGGGACAGGGACGGGCACTCCACGTTCGTCCGCAAGGTCCGCATCGTGCGGTCGCCGACCCGCCCCTCGACCAGGTACGTCACGTCCTTGGTCCGCACGGTGGCGTAGAAACGGTCGTCGTCGCGGGTGAAGGTCACGCCCCAGTAGTTGACGTCGGCCGCCCAGACCCGCCGGCCGTCCCTGAACAGCCTGAACCGCTCCAGGTCGAGCCACAGCCGGCCCGTCCGCCGGTCGAAGACCCCGGTCCTGGTGGACAGGTTCTTGCTCTGGTAGTCGTGCCCCTCGACGAACGTCGTCCAGGAGATCATGCGGCCGTCCGCCGACACCTGCGCCCGGCTGGGCACGCCCTCGATCGGGAACAGGTGGGACCGCCGCCCCTGGCCGTCCAGCACGATGGCGTAGGTCTGCGCCCGCGCCGCCCGCTCGACCGTCAGGCAGACCCCGGTGCCGCCCGCCGCGTGCACGCGCACGCAGGACAGGCCGCTGATCGTGCGCGCGGACGGGGCGGGGACGGCCGCCGCGCCGGGCGGTCTGGACAGGGCCACGGCGGCGAGCCGGCCGCTCGCCGGACCGGCGCCGGCCTGGCGGAACAGCAGCTGCCCGGGGCGGTCCGGGCGCACCGCGCCGGCGTCTCGGAC
>NZ_CAACVB010000522.1 GCF_900659635.1 Actinomadura roseirufa
GGCCAGGATCAGGACGAGGGCGGCGAGGCCGAGCGTCTCCGCGAGCTCGGCGTTGTCGAAGTCGATGTGGAGGGGGCCGGACTCGCCGATGAGGAGGCCTCGTCCGAGATCGCCTCACCCGGAACCACCCAGCCCAAAACCACCCCGCCCAAGACCACCTCGCCCGGTACGGCCTTGCCGGGCCCCACCCCCACCACCCCCACCACCCCGCCGACCACGTCCACGCACGCCACACCCCCGCCCGGCTCGGGCTCCTCCGGTACGGGCTCGCCCGGCACCGCCTCGCCCGGTACGGCGGGCGCGGTCGGCGGCGACGTCATCCCGGCCGGGCTCGGCGGGGTCATCCGCTTCGTCCGCCGGGCCGATGTCCGGTACGCCGAGGCTCACGGCGACTACGCGCGCCTCTACACGCCGGACGGGACCCACCTGGTGCGGGTCTCGCTGTCGGCGCTGGAGGAGGCGTGGGGAGACGCCGGTTTCGTCCGTATCCACCGCTCGCACCTGGTCGCGCTCGCGCACGTCGAGGAGATGGTCCTCGAATCGGGCCGGTGCACGCTCCGGGTCGGCGGCGCCCGGCTGACCGTGAGCCGCCGTAACACCGGCGCGCTCCGGGACCGGCTGGTCCGCGACGTCCGGCCCGGCACCTCGTGAAAGGGAGAACGACGATGAACGTCATGAGACGGGGGGTCGCCGCGCTCGCGGCGGCCGCCCTGGTCGTGGTCGCCGCCGGGACCGGCGCGTCCGGCCACCCGCAGCCGGGCGACTGGCCGACCTGGCAGAAGGACCTGGGCGGATCCCGGTTCAACGCCGGCGAACGCCAGATCACCCCGGCCAACGTGGACGGGCTGAAGCTGAAGTGGGCCTACGGGTTCCCCAAGGAGACCGGGGCGCCGCACAGCCAGCCCGCCGTGATCGGCGACACGATCTACTTCGGCGCGCCGAACGGCAAGTACAACGCGCTGGACGCCAAGACCGGCGCGGCGAAGTGGTCGTTCGACCTGTCGACCGTCGGGACCGGCTGGGCACAGGTGCGCGACGGCGCGGCCGTGTCCGGCGGCCACGTGTACTTCGGCGACACCCGCGGGTACCTGTACTCCCTGGACCAGAAGACCGGCAAGCTCGACTGGGCCGAGCGGATCGACGCCTTCCCTGGCGCCACCGTGACCAGCTCGCCCATCGTGTTCGGTGGCCGCGTGTACGTCGGCGTGTCCAGCGGCGAGAACCTGATGGGCAAGGACCACCCGTGCTGTACCTTCCGCGGGCACATCGACGCCCTCGACGTGCGCACCGGCAAGGTCGACTGGCGCTTCTACACCGTCCCCGAGCCGAAGCAGGACGGGACGTGGCCGAACGGCGTGCCGCGGTACGGGCCGTCCGGCGCCGGGGTGTGGAGCACGCCCGTCGTCGACCCGGTGACCCGCACGCTCTACGTGGGCACGGGCCAGAACTACAGCGGCAGCGGCGGTCACTTCGACTCGGTGCTGGCGCTCGACACCGCCACCGGCAAGGAGCGCTGGACGCGGAAGATGACCGACGTCGACACCTGGCGCCGGGAGTGCTCCAGCCCGTCGCCCGAGGACCAGAAGTTCTGCCCCAACCTGCCGGACGGCACGGCCCTGGACTTCGACCTCGGCGCCTCGCCCAACCTGTTCACCGTGGGCAGGCAGCACCTGGTCGGCATCGGCCAGAAGCTCGGCGTCTACCACGTGCTGGACGCCCGCACCGGCAAGATCGTGTGGCAGCGGCAGCTCTCGAAGCCGATGCCCGGCGGCGGGCTGAGCGGCATCCAGTGGGGCAGCAGCTATGACGGCCACCGCCTGTACGTCTCGACGTACATGGGCAACCCGGGCACGCTGTTCGCGCTCGACCCGGCCAACGGCCACGTCATCTGGAACACCCCCGCCCCGGCGGACGGCTGCACCACCGGCGGCGCCGCGCAGTACCCGAAGCTGTGCAAGCTGGGGCACGGCCCCGCGGTGACCACCACGCCCGGCCTGGTGTGGCTGGGCGCGCAGGACGGCAAGTTCCGTGCCTACTCCGCCGAGGACGGCAAGGTGCTGTGGTCCTTCGACACCCTCACCGACATCCCGACCCTCAACACCGGCACCGGCCGCGGCGGCGCGATCGCGGGCGGCGGCGGCGCGGTGGTCGCGCACGGGATGGTCTACGTCCTGACGGGCGACATGTTCACGCCGTACCCGAACGACAAGGGCCCGGTCCTGCTGGCCTTCGGGCGGTGACCTCCGGACCGGCGCACCGGTGACCGGGCGGCCCGCCCTGGGCAAACGCGATCTCGCGGGGGCGGGCCGCCCTCACCGCGGCGCCCGCGCGGCGCCGGCCGGCCGCTCCGGCG
>NZ_CAACVB010000523.1 GCF_900659635.1 Actinomadura roseirufa
CGCGGTTCGCCGATCATGGTCCGCATCGCCTCGGCCAGCGCCTCGTCGCGCCCGGCCTCGGCGACGAGGTCGGGCAGGACCGCCGCCATCGGCGGGGTCCTCGGGAGCGGCGGCTTCGGGTTCGGCGGCCCACCAGGGGGTCTGCAGGCCGAACGGGGGAAGCGCGCGCGGGGCGGGCGCAACCGGCTCCGCGCCGTCCGGGCCGGTCGCCGCAGCGGTGGCGGGCGCCTCGGCCGCGGGGTCCGCGCTGCCGAAGCTGGGCGGCGCCAGGGGCGCGGGGACGAACGGCGCCCCGGCCTCCTCGGCGGACTCCCGGGTGTCTCTAGGTCCAGACATAAGCAGACAGCGTATTCAAACCGGTCACTTTTGGAGGGGCTTGCCTTCGGTTTCCCTGTAGTGCAGTGCCAACGACAGGCCACTGCCGTCGACGAGCTGGGACCCGAAGGCGCGGACGGTGGAGTGGTACTGGCTGGCGATCTTCTTGCCGTCGGGGCGCTGGACCCAGGTCATGACGACGTAGTGGCCGAACGTCTCGCACGTGCCGAGGGCCTCGCCCTTGCCGTTGGTCTTGGAGATGCCCGATCCGGGCAGCGCCCGCAGGAACGCGTCCTTGGCGCCGGCGGCCTTGACCGCCGCCTTCGCGGCGGCCTCGGTCTTCAGGTTCAGCACGCCGACGGTGCCGATGAGCTGGCCCGAGCCGAGCGCGTAGGTCGCGCGCAGGGCCTGCTTGCAGTCGCCCTTCTTGAGCGCCGAGGTGAGCGTCGTGCCGCCGACGATCCCGACGCACCCCTTCTTGTCGTTCCAGGCCGTCCGGAGGTACTTCTGCTTGCCGGCCTTGAAGGTGGACTTGCGGAAGACCTCGCTCAAGGTCAGCTTCGCAGGGTCGGTGGTGCGGCTCTTGAGCTTCACCGGTTCCAGCGGCGGGACGCTCGGAGTGACCGGGGCTTTCGGCTTGGTCGCGCGCGGAGACGGGGATTGCGCCGCCTTCGGCTTGGGGTCGTCCTTCATCATGGACGCCACGCCGACGCCGCCGCCGATCAGGACGAGGCCCGCCACGACCGAGCCGCCGATGATCAGGGGCAGGTTGCGGCGGCGCGGCGGAGGCCCGCCGTCACCGGGACCGGGCGGGTCAGCCGGGCCGGGCGAGCCGAAGCCGCCGGGGGACGGGGGCTCGCCCATCGCTCCGGGCGGCCCGTCCGCCCACGCGGCGGTGGTGCCGGCGGCCCCGAACGGCTCGGCCGGGGGAGCCATGGCCCCGAACGGCTCGGACTCGGGAGGAGCCGCCGCGCCGAACGGCTCGGCCGGGGGAGGCATGGCGCTGAACGGCCCGGACTCGGGGGGAGCCGCCCCGAAGGCGCCGGGCGGGGACGGGGCCGCCCCGAACGCGCCGGGCGGGTACGGCTCGGAGCCGGGGGGCTCGAAGCCGAACGGGTCGGTGCCCGACGGGCCGCCGCGGTCGTCCGCGCGGGGGGAGAAGGGGGCCGCGTCGCCGCCGTCGTCGCCGTACGGTGGTGCCGCGTCCGGCCTCCCGGCTCCGGGGCCGTGCGGCGCTTGCGGCGGCTGCGCGGGAGGCCAGCCGCCGGAACTGCCTTGATCGCCCGGATAACCCATGGTCTTGGACCTTACCGTTCCTCGATCGGGACTCTGGACCTTCGGAACACTAACCATGACATGGGGGCGAATCGGGCGTCGCCCGTTTACCGAAGGTCGTCCCGGACGGTCACTTCCAGCCGAAGTCCTGGGTCCAGAGCGGCCCGCCGGGTCCGGCGGCCATGCCGACGCCGGTGGCGCGCAGGTCGCAGTTCAGGATGTTGGCACGGTGGCCGGAGCTCTTCATCCAGCTCGCGACGACCGCCTCGGCCGTCGTGTAACCCTTGGCGATGTTCTCGGCTCCGGGGCTGGCGTAGCCCGCGTCCTCCATGCGCTTCCAGGGGCTGTCGCCGTTGCGCGAGCCGTGCTCGAAGTACCCGTGCGAGAGCATCTCGGCCGAGTGCTTGCGGGCCGCCGTGGCGAGCCGGGCGTCCGGGCGCAGCGGCTTGCAGCCCGCCTTGACACGCTCGGCGTTGGTGAGCGCGACCACGGCCCCCTCGGCGTCCCCGCCGGCGGGGACGCCGTCGCGGGCGGACGGCGGCGCGCCCTTGACCGGCGGCCTGCCGCCCCCGGACGGCTGGACGGACGGGCGGGCGGGGACGCGGGACGTCCGCTGCGAGGAGGTCGTCCCGGAGGCGGTGGGGGCGGTTCCGCCCGCGGGGCCCCGGCCGGGGTCGGTGCGGCCGGGGTCGGTCTCGCCGCCGGCCGGGTCGAAGCCGGGCGGGTGGGAGGCCGGCCGGGCCGAGGCGGCCTGCT
>NZ_CAACVB010000524.1 GCF_900659635.1 Actinomadura roseirufa
CACCAATGATACCGAAGTGACAATTAACGCGATCGCTGCTTAACTAGCACAACGGATCACGGGGTGGCCTTTTCTTACACCACTCCCATGGACGCGGCCTCGTGAACCTACGCATCATTAGCTCAGCGCGGGATGCAAGATAGCTGGTAGAGCACTACCTGTTGTGGATAACTTCCGCTTGGAAGATCACACTGGCCAGGCATGGGACCGAGCGCGGTCCCCCAAAAGCCAGGAGCGGAGGCATGTGACCACACCAAGATGAGGCAGCGATGGGGCCAAGCCCTTGCCGGACCCGCGACCGTCCACGCGGTACTGGACGCCGTCCACACAGCCGCCACCGAGATCGACCACCTTCTACTCCATCTCGAACGCTTCCTCACGCGTCAGCACGAGGACGGACGCCTCGTCCATGACCACAGCGGGAGCCTCGACGAGGCACTCGACGACTTTGGGCGCGCCGTCCTTCACGCCCGCCACCTGGGCGCTGGATGCGGCAAAGCCATCAGCCAGGGACGAAGCGCGATCAACCACGTCCACGGCACAAGATCGCCGCCCGCGACCAGCGAACCGCTGGCACACGACACCGCGACCGCACCGGCCCCCTGGGCCGACGAGCCGAACCACGGGTGAGGCCTCCAGAAGGCCGAGGGCTACGGGCGAGATGGTTCGGCAGCTCGCGGAAGGGGGTCTGAGCCGTGAAGCAGATGAGCCAGGACGAGCTTGTCGCCCTCCCCGCCAGCATCAGCGTCGAGACCGCCGCCCGAGCCATCGGACTCGGACGCACACGCGCCTACCAGCTCGCCCGCCGAGGCGAGTTCCCCTGCAAGGTCATCCGCATCGGCGCCAGCTACCGCGTCGTGACCGTCGACCTCCGCCGGCCTCTCGGCATCGAACCGAACTAATGGGACGTCCAGCGAGCGAAGGTCCGGTTCTCCGTTGGAGGGCCGGGCCTTCGGCGTTGAGGGTGCCGCGCCCTTGCCTGTGGTGATCTTCACCGGGTGCTGCCAGCCTATGATCGCGAAGGTTCGCAGATGAACCAGGTTGGCGCTCAGGCGTGCCCGATCCGAGTGGCGAACGGGTGACAAATGATCTTGGAGGCGGTTCCCAAGATCGTTCCGCGAGGCTCTGACCTGAGGGAAACAAGAGAGCGGGCGACGGGAATCGAACCCGCGTAGCCAGTTTGGAAGACATCGGGCCACGATCTTGAAACCAGCGAAGACGCAGCTCAGCGGCTATATCGCATGCCCCGCGAATGACCGTAGCGCCCCGCTGCCGACCACCCCAACGGGCACGATCAGGGCACGGCGTTCCGGCTCCGCGCCAGGCGCCGGACTCCTCATCTAGCATGGCAACCATGACCGAACTCCCGGTAGGCGACGATCACCAGGTGATCCGCCTCGGCGATGAGGCCGCCGTGGTCGTCCCGCTCGACGAGTACCGCCGGCTGCGTGAACTCGAACGCCGCGCGCAACTCGCCGAGCAAGCCGACGCGGAAGAGGCGGAAGCCCTGGCCGAGTACCGCGCACAGCAGGACGCGGGCACGTTGACGGCCATCCCGCAGGACGAGGTACGGCGCCGGTTCGGTCTCACCAACTGATGACCTACAGCGTCACATGGAGCGAACGGGCGGTCTCCTCCGGCTCCCGCTACCTCGCGGACGATGCCGAAGGATTGGCCCAGGTCATGACCGTTACCGACCTGCTCGCCGACAACCCCCGCCCCGACGGTTCCTTCCCCTACGGGAGCGAAGATCTGCGGCGAATCCGCGTCGGCCGGTACCGCGTCCTCTACGAGATCTACCCAGAAGACCAAGCCATCATGGTTCTGCACGTCGGCCGGATCGCCTAGCTCCCGCACCGCTGGGCCGTGAGGCGTAGCCGCTGCTCTTCCCCCGGCCTTCCTCCCCGGGCCCCGACAAGACCTGCGTTTAGCGGCGGACGGGTTCTGTCCAGGGTGGCGAAGCCATCACGTAGTGACGCCGGAAGGGCGCCCTTGACGTGGACCGAGCCGGAGGGTGCTTCCGCGCGAACGGCGCGCAACCCGTGACAGACGGATTCGCGCGGAAGTGCCCTCCGGGACCAGGAGGGGTCTGGGGAACCACGGGGTTCCCCAGTAGCGCACGCTCAACCAATCCCCGAACCGACCGTGACGACGGCGACCATGCTCGACCACAGCCACGCCCTGGGGCTCGTTGCCGAACTGGCCTCGACGCTCGGGGGCCGCCGGGCGGTGACCGGCGCCCACGCCGCACGCGCCGTCCGGCGGAGCCGGGCGGCCGGGGCGGCGAGGCGAGCG
>NZ_CAACVB010000525.1 GCF_900659635.1 Actinomadura roseirufa
GGCCGTACGGCGCGGCGGCCTCGGCGACCGGCCCGGGACCGCGGGACACGGCGATCAGGCGCAGCGCGTGCACGGCGTCGCGGCGCCGCCCCGGCTTCCCTCCCAGCGCGGCGGGCGTCAGGAGCGGCACGGCGGCGGTCCCGTGCCGGCCGAACCACGCCTCGGTCAGGTCCCGGGTCGTCGGCGCGCGATGCGCCCAGCGCGCCATCAGCAGTGCCACCTCCGCGTCCAGGAACGGCAAGAGGATCGCGGCGGCGTCCCGCCGGGCCGTGGCCGCGTGCAGCGCCGCGTCGCGGGCGTCGAGGCCGAAGCGTGCGACGACGGGCTTGAGCGGTTCGGCCATGTCCCAGCCCTCGGGCCGCCAGCCGGCCAGGTGCGGGCGGACGGCGTCCTCGGGAGCCCCCGCGAACAGGACGGCCAGGCGGCGGTCGTCGCGGAAGCCCGCCGCGTACGCGCTGAGGGCGTCTTCGAGCGCCTCGGGGGTGCAGGGGGCGGCGGGCCCGGTGGCCTCCCACTCGGCCTTCTCCCCCGGCTCCCAGCAAAGGAGACGGTCGGAGGGCGCCACGAGCCCCGGCACGATGTCGTCCTGCGGGGCAGGCGCGGGAGGCGGTGTCAGAGGAGCGAGCAGGGCCTCGGGAACGGTGGTCATCAGGGCTACTCCCTGCCGGTCAGGGCCGCGAGGTCGGCGAGGACCTCCGAGATGGTGACGGGGTCCAGGTCACCGAGCGCCAGAGCGCCGGGTCGCGGGGACGTGGTGCCGGGCGGGCGGCGGGTCTCGGTGTCGGGGACGAGGGTGACGGCCCGGAGGGTCTGGTCCGGCATCATGTCGGGGACGCCGACGACGATGCCGGGATCGAGGTCGATGACGAGGCGCCGGCCGCCGGGCAGGCCACGGGAGATCCAGCCCTCGATGCCCGCGTCCTGCGGGGCGCCGCGCTCCCAGCCGCGCCTGGTCAGGCCGAGGACCGCGCCGACCGGGACGGTGACGCCCTCGAACCGCTCCAGCCGGGTACCGCCGCGCTCGTCTCCGGCGAGTGTGCGGACGGGCCGCCCGAGCTGCGCGAACGGCTGCAGGATCGCGTAGTCGGCGAAGATCTCCCCCCAGGACGGCAGATCGGCGCCGAGATCGATCGGGTGCGCGACGCCCACGGCCGCGTCGGCGGGAAGCGCGAACGCGTCGTCGCCCGCGTCGGCGTACGTGCCGTCCTCGGCGACGCGGAACGCCGCCGTCCCCGCCGGGCCGTCGGCCAGCCACACCAGCCGCCGGACGATGTGCCGTACCAGCGGATGCGCGGCGAGCAGGTCGCGGAACTCCGCCGCGGACCAGCGGCGGCGCGTCACCATCGCCGTCTCCAGGCGGCGCAGCTGATCGGCGGCGACGTCACGGGCGTCCTTCTTGAGCGCGGTGAACGCCTTGTGGGCGGCGGGGGCCAGCGCCGGGTCGTCCTTGGCGGCGGGTTTGGGGAGGGCCTTGCGGCGCGCGCCGTCCTCGCCGGTGACGTAGGGGCGCAGCTGCTCGTCGAAGCCGACGACGAAGCGGCGCGGGCCGTAGTCGAGCGTCAGGGTGCCGTCCGCGTCCAGGCCGAGGTCGGGCACGAGGCGGTCGGCGAGCCGGTCGGCGGTCAGCCCCAGCGCGGCGGCGACCTCCTCGATCTTCTGCTGGGCGCGCGTCCGGAGCCCCTTGTAGCGCACCCGCTGGGCGATGCCGTTCAGATGCGCCAGCGCGACGTCGGAGCCGAGGGCGGCGAGGACGTCCAGGCCGATCACCGCCCTGGCGTGGCCGTCCTCGCCGGGCCAGGCGCGGATCCGGGGGGCGAGGCGGCGGACGGTCTCGTCGTCGCCGAGCATGCCGAGCTGGGTCAGCGCCCAGCTGTCGGCGGACGGGGCGCCGTTGGCCTCCCAGCAGCGGAACAGCGCCCAGCCGAACTCCGCCAGGGACTCGGCGTCGCACAGCTCCCGCACGACGCCGACGCCCGCGTAGACGTCGCCGGGCTTGGACATCGCGAGCATCGTCAGGACGTGCCCGGTCGCGGCGAGCGGCAGCGCGCGGGCCCGGTCGCGCAGGACGAGCTGCGGCAGCAGGCGGGGATCGGCCCAGTCGCCGACCACGGGGACCTTCGCGGGCAGGAGCTTTAGCGGGTCGGCCGACAGCAGCGCCGTCAGGGCCTCCGCCGCCGCGTCGCCGTGGACGCGGGCCGCCTCGGCGGTCGCCGCGGCGCCGTGCCGGGACGCGATGAGGCGCAGCGCGGCCTCGGC
>NZ_CAACVB010000526.1 GCF_900659635.1 Actinomadura roseirufa
TGTCAACGGCGGCTGAATTCTGACCCCCTGGGGACGTGTGAAAGTTGACCCCTTGATGTTGTTGGTCGTTGCTGTCTGTTACTGGTCGTTGTTGTGGTTGGCTGCGGGGACGCGGCCCAGGTCGCGGTTCTTGATGCGGTAGCTGTCTCCCTTCAGGCTGATGACCTCGGCGTGGTGGACGAGGCGGTCGATCATGGCCGCGGCGACGACGTCGTCGCCGAACACCTCGCCCCAGCGGCCGAACGGCTTGTTGCTGGTCACGATCAGCGAAGCGCGCTCATAGCGGGACGAGACCAGCTGGAAGAACAGGTTGGCGGCCTCGGCCTCGAAAGGGATGTAGCCGACCTCGTCGACGATCAGGACCGGGACGCGGGCGAGCTTGGTCAGCTCGTCTTGCAGTCGTCCGGCGGTGTGGGCGTCGGCCAGGCGGGCGACCCATTGCGCGGCGGTGGCGAAGGCGACGCGGTGTCCGGCCTGGCAGGCGCGGATGCCCAGCCCGATCGAAAGGTGGGTCTTGCCGGTGCCGGGCGGCCCAAGGAACACCACGTTCTCGCGGGCGGCGACGAAGTCCAGGGTGCCCAGATGGGCGATGACCTCACGTCGGGCGGAGCGCTGGTGGTCGAAGTCGAAGTCCTCCAGGCTCTTGCGGGCGGGAAAGCGAGCCGAGCGGATACGGGCCTCACCGCCGTGGGCCTCGCGGGCGGCGACCTCGCGTTGCAGGCAGGCCGCCAGGAACTCCTCGTGCGTCCAGGACTCGGTGCGGGCCCGCTCGGCCAGACGAGACGCGGCGGCATGCAGTGACGGCGCTTTGAGGACCCGGGTGAGATAGGCCAGCTCGGCTTCGACATTGCGGCCGCCCGTGCCGGTCGTCGAGGTGGTCGCCGTTGTGGTCTTGGTGGTGCGGCCGGCCATCACGCCACCCCCTCGACATCGGTTGCGGTGTCCAGACCCAGCAGGGTGTCGTAGTCGGTCAGCCGCCGCTGCTCGACCTCGGTGCCGGCGGGTGGCCGGACGGTCTGCAACCGGGTGCGCCGCATCGCCGCGGCCGCGTTGGCGTGGGCGGGGTCGGTGATGGTCTGGTGGACCGCCCAGCACCGTCGATGAGCCGCGACCTGCTGCCCGCCGCAGGTGACCCGCACCTGCTCCAGGTCGGCGACCACCTCGACCAGCCGGCCGATCACCGAGGGGTGCACCGAGTAGTCGTTGGAGGCGACGCGGACGTAGTGGTCGCGGGCCAGCCGGGTCGCCGTCCGCCACCCCACCACCGGATCGACCGGCGGCAGCGCCACCATCGCCGCCCGGTCGGCCACGATCCGGTCGGCGGGCCGGCACTCCAGCCGCCGATGGTGGCGGACGTTGGCCCGATGCGCCAGCCACTGGTCCAGCTGGGCGTTGAAATCGGCCGGTGAAGTGAAGGACCGTCCGGGCAGGAATGAGGTCTCCAGATAGCCGTTGGCCCGCTCGACCAGGCCCTTGGCCTCGGGGTCGGCGGGACGGCACTGCACGATCGCGATGCCCAGGGTGCCGCGGAACGCGCTGGCCTCGGCGGTCAGTTGCGGCCGTCCGCCCCGCCACTGCCCGATCGCGCCCTCGTTGTCCCACACCAGCGTCCTGGGTGCCGCCCCCAGCGTCCGCAGCAGCGCCCACATCCCGGCGAACAGGTCCCCGGCCGCCCGCGAGGGCAGCATCCGCGCCATCATCCACCGCGAATAGCCGCTGACCATCACCAGCACCGGCGGGCTGGTCTGCTGCCCGGCTCCGACCGCGACCTTGGCCGGAGGGAACCACAGGTCGCATTGGGCCAGCTCACCGGGCTGATAGGCCGTCCGCGACGCCGGGTCGGCCGGCTGATACTGCGGCCGCAACAACCGGACCCGGTCCTTGAGCACCGTCATCGACCGCTCCCAGCCGATCCGCTCGGCGATGACCGTGGCCGGCATGTCCGGGAACTCCGCCAACAACTCCCGGATCACCGGCTCGGCCACGTCCACGATCGACCCCTTCCCCGCCCGCCGGTACTTGGGAGGCTCATCAGCCGCCAGCGCCCGCTTGACGGTGTTCTTCGAGATGCCCAGCCGCCGAGCGATCGCCTTGATCGGCATGCCCTCGGACCGGTGCAACCGGCGGATCTCCGCCCAGTCCTCCACCCTGATCACCCTCCACACAGTGAGAGGGGTCAGATTCCAGCCGTCGCCTGGGGGTCAGTTTTCACCCGTCGTCGACA
>NZ_CAACVB010000527.1 GCF_900659635.1 Actinomadura roseirufa
TTTTTTTTTAATGATACGGCGACCACCGAGATCTACACTCTTTCCCTACACGACGCTCTTCCGATCTGACCCCCGCCGGCTCGGCGGCTACGTGCTGCTCGGCCGGCTCGGCGAGGGCGGCCAGGGGATCGTCTACCTCGGCCGCGACGCGGGCGGCGGGTTCGTCACCGTCAAGCTGCTGCGCGGCGGCCTGGCCGCCGGGCAGCGCGCCCGCAGCCGGTTCGTCAAGGAGGCGGACGCGGCCCGCCGGGTCGCGGGACGGCACACCGCACGCGTGCTGGACGCCGACGTGACCGGCGACCGTCCCTACATCGTCAGCGAGTTCGTCGAGGGCGCCTCGCTCCAGCACGCGGTCGAGGAGCACGGCCCGCTGGCCGGGCCGCGGCTGCACGAGCTCGCGACGCGCACGGCGGCGGCGCTCGCCGCGATCCACCGGGCGGGCATCGTGCACCGCGACTTCAAGCCGGGCAACGTGCTGCTCGGCCCGGACGGCGCGAAGGTCATCGACTTCGGCATCGCCCGGATCCCCGACGCCACGCCGGTCACCACCGGCCCGGTCGGCACGCCCGCCTACATGGCTCCCGAGCAGATCGAGGACGAGCCGGTCGGGCCGCCCGCCGACGTGTTCGCCTGGGGCGCGGCGCTGGTGTTCGCCGCGACCGGCCGGCCGCCGTTCGGTACCCGGCCGAGCGCCGCGGTCATGCGCCGCGTCACCTCGCGGCAGCCCGACCTCGGTGATCTGGACGGGCCGCTGCGCGAGCTGGCCGTCCGGTGCCTGGACAAGAATCCCGCCGCCCGGCCCACGGCGAGGCAGCTCGTCCAGGCGCTGCGGGACGGGCACGGCCCCGCGCCGAAGCCGCGGCCCACGCGCATCCCCCGCCACCGCTGGCGGATGATGCTCGCGCTCGCGGCCGTCGTCACCGCCGGGTTCGTGCTCGGCGTCCTGTTCTGACCCTTCGGATCTCCCCCGGGCGGCTCAGCGGACGGGTCCCCCGGCGGTCACCAGTGCGGTGGGCGCTCCTCCAGCAGGCGGTCGTCGTCGCCACCGCCGCCGCGCCATTCGCCCCAGCCGGTGTCGGTGTCGTCGGACGTCTGGTCGGGCAGGACGTCGAGGTCGTCGTCGTCCAGGTTCACTGGCCGGTCGTCGTCGGGTCCAACGCTCATGATCCCATTCTGGGTCATCCCGGCCGCCGTCCGTACCGCCCGTCCCGGCGGTACATGTCACATTCGGGGCCGGCTCGGCGGAGGGCGCGCCGGGTCAGGGCGCGGCCAGCCGGCGGGCGAAGGCGGCGGCCGCGGCGCCCGGGTCGGCCGCGTCGGTGATCGCGCGGACCACCACGACGCGGTCCGCGCCCGCGGCGAGCACCTCGCCGAGGTTGCCGAGGTCGATGCCGCCGATCGCGAACCACGGCCGGACCGGGCGCCGCGCGGCCGTGGACTCCAGCAGCCCGGGGCCCGGGGCGGGCCGTCCCGGCTTGGTGGGCGTGGGCCAGACCGGCCCGGTGCAGAAGTAGTCGACGCCGGGCTCCTCCGCCGCCGCCGACGCCTGCTCGCCGGAGTGGGTCGAGCGGCCGATCAGGACGTCCCCGCCGACGATCTCGCGGGCGGCGGGGACCGGCAGGTCGTCCTGCCCGAGGTGCAGCACGTCCGCTCCGACGGCGTGGGCCACGTCGGCGCGGTCGTTGACGGCCAGCAGCGCGCCGTGCCGTTCGCACGCGGCGCGGAAGACCTCCAGGTGCTCCATCTCGCGGCGGGCCTCCAGGCCCTTCTGGCGGAGCTGGACGATGTCGACGCCGTTGCCCAGCACGGCGTCCAGGAAGCGGGGCAGGTCCCCCTGCCGTTCGCGCGCGTCCGTGCAGAGGTAGAGGCGGGCGCGCGCGAGCCGTGCGCGCAGCGCCACGGCCCGGTCGGTCGGGAGATGCCTGGTCACGGTGGCGGAATCTTCCTTTCGGACGTCGGTACGAACCGCACGGCGAGTTCGATCACGCAATGCGGCTCCGCAACCCTATGCCCACCTCAGAACACCGACCGTCACACGAGCGCGACCAGCCATCAAACCGGCCCTGGAGAACTCCGGCGACCTCAGCCGTCACGCGAGCGCGCGCCCTGACCGGCGGGGGCGACGCCGAAGGCGAGCCCCCGCCGGGAAGATCGCGAAGCGATTCGCGCTCGCACAAGCCCG
>NZ_CAACVB010000528.1 GCF_900659635.1 Actinomadura roseirufa
GCCCGCACGACCGGGGCGCGGCCGGCGGCGCGCGGCGCCGAGCCGCCCGCGGCGAGGGTCAGCGCCACCGCGGCGGTGGCCGCCAATGCCGCCGAACGGGTGAGGTGAGGCACGCCGCAAGAGTAGGTTCCGGCCGTCCAGTGGGCCGTTCTTCGACCGAATCCGGCCAGCCGAACGGGGAATGACCACGCAATCCAGTTCCGGCCACGAGCGGCCACCGCTCGCACCACTCTCATAACTTCACTTTAAGGACGGAAACTGGCACCTTAACTTTCGGGTCAGACCCGCATTCTCACCTTGGAGGGGGTGTGGAGGCGGGGTCTCGGAGGGGGGCGGGGATGCCCGCATGAGTGTTGTCGATCATCACGAAACGACTACCTCACTGGGCCGGCCTGGAGGGCCGAGCCGCACTTGGAGCCGGGTTTCGAACCATGTTCACCTGGCCATTGCCGTCGATTTCTGTTGTGCGCTCGCCGCCGGCGTGGCGGGTTTCCTGTTCCGCTTCGGCGACGAGACGTTCGCCTACCGGCCGGACGCCGTGCTGGCGTTCGCGCTGCCGGTGATCTGGGTGTGCTGGGTCGCCGCCACCCGGGCCTACGAGACGCGGTTCTTCGGCGCCGGGACCGAGGAGTACCGGCGGATCTTCGACGCCGGGATCAGCCTCACCGCCGCGGTCGCGATCGTGTCGTACGCGACGAAGGCCGAGGTGGCGCGCGGGTTCGTGGTCGTCACGCTGCCGGTGCTGACGCTGCTGAGCCTGCTCGGCCGCTACCGGCTGCGCAAGCACCTGCATCTGCGCCGGGCACGCGGCGAGTGCCTGCGCCGCGCCGTCGCGGTCGGCCACCGGGAGGCGGTCGCCGAGCTGGTGCGCGAGTTCGGCCGGGCCCCGCACCACGGCATGCGGATCGTCGCCGCGTGCCTGCCCGAGGACGGCGGCGCCGACCGGATCGGCGGCGTCCCGGTGGAGGGCGGGATGAGCGAGGTCGCCGAGGTCGTGCGCCGGACCGGTGCCGACACGGTGGCCGTGCTCGCCTGCCCCGAGCTCGCCGGGGTCGAGCTGCGGCGGCTGGCCTGGCGGCTGGAGAAGACCGACACCGAGCTGCTCGTCGCGTCCGCGCTGCTGGACATCGCCGGCCCGCGCACGTCCATCCGGCCCGTCGCCGGGCTGCCGCTGCTGCACGTCGAGCACCCCGAGCTCGCCGGGATGCGGCGCGTGGTCAAGGGCCTGTTCGACCGGTCCGTGGCGGCGGTCGCGCTGGTGCTGCTGTCCCCGCTGTGGGCGGCGACGGCGCTGCTCATCCGGCTCGACGACCCCGGGCCCGCGTTCTTCACCCAGGAGCGCGTCGGCCGCGACGGCCTCGGGTTCCGGATGTTCAAGTTCCGCACGATGGTGGTGGACGCCGAGCGCCGCCGCAAGGAGCTCGCCGCCGCAGGCCACCAGGGCGGCGGGGTGCTGTTCAAGCTGAAGGACGACCCGCGCATCACCCGGCTCGGCGCCCTGCTGCGCCGCTGGTCCATCGACGAGCTTCCGCAACTGGTCAACGTGCTGCGCGGGGAGATGTCGCTGATCGGGCCCCGCCCGCCGCTGCCGGACGAGGTCGACCACTACGGGGAGGACGTGTTCCGCCGGCTCGCGGTCAAGCCGGGGATGACCGGGCTGTGGCAGGTGAGCGGCCGCTCGGACCTGTCCTGGGACGAGTCGGTGCGGCTCGACTTACGCTACATCGAGAACTGGTCCCTTGTCCTTGACATGCAGATTCTCTGGAAGACCCTCGCGGCGGTCGTCCGCGGCTCGGGTGCATACTGACCGCGAGACGGAGGAACGATGAGCACAGCGATCCCGCACATGATCACCCACGGTACCGGCCGCGTCACCGAGATCATCCGGCGGCGGAAGGCGGCCGCGTGATGGCGGCGCGCGACCTGGTGGTGATCGGGCTCGGCTATGTCGGGCTCCCGCTGGCGCGCGAGGCGTGCCGGGCCGGCCTGCGGGTCGGCGGCCTCGACCTGGACGGCCGGATCGTGGACGGCCTGCGCGAGGGGCGCTCGCACGTCGACGACGTGTCCGCGGCGGAGGTCGAGGAGATGGTGGGGGCCGGGTTCACGCCGAGCCTGGACGAGGACGTCCTGGACGGTGCCCGGACGGTGGTGATCTGTGTGCCCACTC
>NZ_CAACVB010000529.1 GCF_900659635.1 Actinomadura roseirufa
CTCGCCGCGGCGTGGGGGCGGACCGGTCCGGCCGCCGCGGGCTTCACCGGGGGCGGCTCATGAGGGTCCGGATGACGATCATGGCCGGGCTGGCGACGCTGGCCGGGGCGGTGGGGCTGTACCCGCTGTTCGACACCGGCCGGTGGTTCTGGACGGCGCTCGGCTCGGTCCTGGCGGTCGCCGGGGGCGGCCTGCTGTCGCGGCGGCTGCGGCTGCCCGCGCTCGCCGACCCGCTCGCCGGGCTGGCCGCGCTGCTGGTGTACCTGACCGCGTTGTACGCCCGCGAGGCGGCGTGGCTGTGGGTCGTCCCGTCGCCCGCCGGGGTGGAGCGCCTCGGCGACCTCGCCGCGGACGGCTGGGACTCGGCGAACCGGTACGCGGCGCCGGTCCCGCTCGTCCCCGGGATCGCGATGCTGACGGCGGCCGGGGTGGGCCTGGTCGCCGTGCTGGTCGACCTGCTCGCGGTGCGGCTGCGCCGGGCCGCGCCGGCGGGCCTGCCGCTGCTCGCCATGTACAGCGTGCCCGCCGCGGTCCGCGACGACGGCGTCGGCTGGCTGGCGTTCGGCGTCGGGGCGCTGGGCTTCCTGGCGCTGCTGATGACCGACGCCCGGGAACAGGTCGGCGGCTGGGGCCGGACGGTGGTTACGCCCCGCCGGAGCGAGGACGTCCCGATGGCCGGCGCGCAGCCGCCGCCGGAGGCCGAACGGGCCCGGCCGGACGCGAGCGCCCTGGCGGCCAGCGGCCGCCGGATCGGGGTGGGGGCCGTCGCCGTGGCGGTGCTGCTGCCGATGGCGGTGCCGGGCGTCCACCCGCGCGGCATGCTCGGCATGGGCGGCGGCCGCGGCCGCGGCAACCAGACCGTGACCACGCCGGACCCGCTCGTCAGCCTGAAGCGGGAGCTGACCCGCGCGGACGACTCGGTGGTCCTGTCCTACCAGACCGACGACCCGGCGGGACCCGACTACCTGCGGCTGTACGCCCTCGACCGGTTCGACGGCGACCGGTGGACCTACAGCGCCCTGCAGAGCAGCGCGAAGGACCGGCTGTCGGGCCGGACGCTGCCCACGCCGCCGGGCCTGCGCGCCGTCCCCTCGCACGAGGTCACCACGCGGGTGCGGGTCAGGTCCGCGGTGAAGAACATGACGTTCCTCCCGGTGCCGTACGCCCCGACGAACGTCTCGATCAAGGGGGACTGGCGGGTGCACCGCCAGTCGCTGATGATCTACTCGCTGCGCGACTCCGCCGGAGGGCGGGCCTACACCGTCCGGAGCCTGCGCGTGCAGCCGTCCCAGTCCAACCTCGCCGCGGCGGGCGACTACCCGTACCCGGCCGAGATCGCCTCGCGGTACACCGAGGTCCCGAAGGAGGTCCCGCAGGAGGTCAGGGCGCTGGCACAGAAGGTCACCGCAGGGTCCACGACGGCGCACGCGCAGGCCGTCCGGCTCCAGCGGTGGTTCACCGAGACGGGCCGCTACACCTACGACCTGTCGGCGCCCGCGCCGCAGCACGGCAACGACCTCGTGAGCTTCCTCATCCGCGACAAGCGCGGATACTGCGAGCAGTTCGCCGCCGCGATGGCGCTGCTGGCGCGGATCCTCGGCATCCCCTCCCGCGTCGCGATGGGCTACACGCCGGGCATCCAGACGGGACCGGGCGAGTGGACGGTCCGGTCCCGCGACGCGCACGCCTGGCCCGAGCTGTACTTCGAGGGGTCCGGCTGGGTGCGGTTCGAGCCGACCCCGGCGGGCGCGGGCGGCCAGGGCACCGCGACGGCCCCCGTCTACAGCCAGCCCGCGCTTCCCGGCGGCGGGCGGGGCCGGGACTCCTCCTCGACGTCGCCGTCCTCCTCGTCGGCCGCCGACACCCCGGACGACTCGCCGGGCTCCGGCCCCCGCCACCGCGTGGACGACCAGGGCCCGGAGAGCGCGCCGCTGCCGCCGCACGAGGAGCACGACGGCCGGGACCTGACCCCCTGGGCGGCCGGCACGCTGCTGGTCGCGCTGCTGCTGGCGGCGCCGATGGCGCTGCGGATCCTCACCCGGCGGCGCCGCTGGTCGGCGCTGCCCCGGCGGGCGGCGGCGGACCCCGCGGCGGGGAC
>NZ_CAACVB010000530.1 GCF_900659635.1 Actinomadura roseirufa
CACCGCCGACGCCGCCCACGCGCGCTGCGCGGAGCTGGACGCGCGGGCCGTCACCGCCCAGGGGGAGCTGGACGCGGCGCGGCGGCTGGAGGAGTCGCTCACCGGCGAGCTCGATCGGGCCCGCGCGGCGCTGCCCGCCGCGGCGGAGGAGGCGGGCCGGCTCGCGGCGGCGGACGCCGACGCCTCGGCGGAGGGCCACGCCAGCTACTACCGGCTCGTGACGGCGGAGTCGGCGCTGTCGGCGATGCGCCGGAAGATGACGCTCGGCCAGCGGCTGCATGTGGCGTCCCCGCCGTCCGGGCTGAGCGGCATGCGGGCCGAGGTCAAGGCGCGCGCCCGCGAGGCGGACGAGGCGGCCAAGAAGGCGAAGGCGGCCAAGGACGCGGCGGAGCAGGCGGAGGAGCGGCGGCGGGGGCTGGCGGCGTTCGTGTCCGAGGGCGGGGCGCGGCTGGCGACGGCGCAGGAGGCGCAGGAGCGTCTCGGGACCGAGCTGACCTGGCTGGCGGCCGAGCGCGAGACCGCGACGGCCGAGTACCGCGAGCAGGCGCGGCTGGCCGCCGAGTCCGTCGACCGGGCGACGCAGGCGAGCCTGGAGGCGCGGGTGGCGCAGCAGGCCGCGCAGGTGGTCCAGGAACGGGCGGAGGCCGCGCGGACGGCCCGCGAGGAGGCCCTCGCCACGGCCGGGCGCGCCCGCGCGGACGCCGACGCCGCGGCGGGCCGGGTCGCGGAGGCGGAGAGCGCCCTCGACCGGCGGGTGGCGGAGGCCGCGCGGGAGCGGACGGCACGGGCGGCGGAGCTGGAGACCGCGGCCGAGGCGGAGGCCCGCTCGCGGGAGAACGTCCGGGAGATCTGCGGGTCCGACCCGGCCGGCGACCCGGAGCTGATCGCCACGCACCAGCGGCGCGCGATGGCCCGGATCGAGCGGCTCACCGGCTATCTGGAGGGCGGCCCCGGGGACGCGGGGGAGGTCCTGCTCCGCACCGCCGACCTGGTCATCGGCACGCCGCTCGGCGCGGGGATGACGGCCGCGGAGGAGGAGTTCGACGCGCTGATCGTCGCCGGGGCGGGGGCGCTGCGGGACGCGGAGTTCCTCATCGGCGCGGTGCGGGCGCGCCGCTGGATCCTCGTGGGCGCCCCCGAGACGAGGCCGCCGTCCTACCGCGAGTACGCCGCCGCGCTCGCCCCGCCGGAGCCCGGCACGGGCGGCGACGAGACGGACTCGGCCCCGCTACCCGACGCGCTCACGGACCGGCTGGAGAGCGGCCCGTTCGCGCGCCGCGCCGCCACGCCGGACGTCACGCCGCGGGACGTCACCGGGCGGTGAACGCCGGATCGCCGCACCGGTGACCGGTGCGGCGATCCGGCGGGTCCGGGCGCTCAGTCGTCGTCGCCGCCGAGGACGAGGTGGAGGATCCAGCCGACGACGGCCACCACGATCGCGCCCTTGAGCGCGGGCATGAATCCCGAGACGTGGAAGGGCAGGTCCATCCGCTCGGCGAGCTCGCTGGTCAGCAGGAGCAGCAGGGCGTTCACCACGAAGCCGATGAGGCCGAGGGTGAGGATGTAGAAGGCGCAGCCGACCGTCTTGACGATCGGCTTGATGATGGCGTTGACCAACCCGAAGATCACCGCGACGGCGACGAGGGTCAGGGCCCGCCGTCCGGCCGTGTCACCGCTGACCGTGATGCCGCCGATCAGCGCCGTGGCGGCCCCGAGGGCGGCCGCGGTGATGCCTACTTTGAGAAGAATCCGCACACCACGATCATCCCCGCCGGGAACGGGCGTGCCATCCCTCCACGCGGCGATTTCGTCCTTCGCCGTACTCATCATCCCGAACGAGGCGGGTCATTCGCTCCGGTCGAAGAAGGGGGAGGCGACGGGGGCACCGGCGGGGGCGGGACGCCGCGGCGCGAACGTCCGGGTGGTGGCCTGCTGGTCCGCGAGCACGGGCGGCGCGGCGCCCGCCGGCCGAAAGCGAAGAGGGAGTGGCCCGGCGGACCACTCCCTCTCGGTGCTAGCGGCGCAGACCGAGTCGCTCGATCAGCTGCCGG
>NZ_CAACVB010000531.1 GCF_900659635.1 Actinomadura roseirufa
GGCGCCGCTCGCGGCGCGCGTGGACGACCTGCTGCGCCGCACCCGCGGGCCGCGCCGCACCGGCGCCGACTCCGCCGCCCCGCTCGGCCTGACGCCGCGCGAGTTCGAGGTGCTGCGGCTCGTCGCCCAGGGCCGAAGCAACCGCGACATCGCCGAGACGCTGTTCATCTCGGTGAAGACGGCGAGCGTGCACGTCTCGAACATCCTCGGCAAGCTGGAGGTGACGAGCCGCGGCGAGGCCGCCGCGACCGCGCACCGGCTGGCCCTGTTCGCCACCACCGCACCGCCGTCCTGAGCCGCCGCCGCCCTGGCCCGCCATGCGGATTCGGGCGTCCACCGGTGGTCACGGCCTCCGGGGCAGCACACTGGCCCTGGCCCCAGCGGCCGGCGGGCCGCCCCTCCGATCGGCGGGGCGCCGTCCGTCCCCGCGACCCGCGACCGCGAAGGCCGGCCACTGTTCCCGTGTGGTCCGACGGTCCGGTGGCGGGGTGCCCGGGAGGGAAGCCCCCGCCACCGACTGCACCACCACGGACGCCAAGCCCCGCCCCACGACGCCCATGGTCGAACGCCGCCGAAGACGCTCCCGACGCCCTGACCGCGACTCCAGGCCGTCACGCGAGCGCGCGACCTGACCGGCGGGGCGACACCGGAGGCGAGCCCCGCCGGGAAGATCACGAAGCGATTCGCGCACCCCCGCTGGGCTAGTCCTTCTGGGCCGGGCTTGATTTAACACGGGCGACGCAGAAGACCGTCTGGCCGAAGGGCGGGCGGACCACGCGCTCGATGGCGCGGGTCACCGGGACGACCGTCCGGTCGTAGATCTTGACGAGCCGCGGGTCGGGGTATCCGGCGCCGCCGCGGCGGACCGCGAACCACCAGGCGATGCCGCCGAGGAAGTTGATCGGCTTGAGCACCTCGGGGACCAGGCCCGCCGCGCGGACGGCCGCCCCCAGCGTCTCCGGGGTGTAGCGGGTGACGTGCCCGACCTTGCGGTCGAAGTCGCCGTAGAGCTGCATGTAGCCGGGGACCCAGATGACGATGCGGCCGCCGGGCAGGGTGACCGCGGCGAGGTCGCGCAGCGCCTGGACGTCGTCCTTGATGTGCTCCAGGACGTTCATCATCACGACGGTGTCGACCTTCTGCCGGATCTTCACCTCCGCCGGCAGTTCGAGGTCGATGACCTCGACGGAGTCGTCGCCCTGGTGGCGCGCGCGCAGCTCGCCCACGCAGTAGGGGTCGTTGTCGCTGACGACGAGGTAGTCGAGCCGTCCGGCGAACTGCTCGGAGAAGTGCCCGAGCCCGGACCCGATCTCCAGCAGGGAACGTCCGACGTAGGGCGCGACGGTCTCGTACTCGTACTTGCGGTAGTTGCGGGCCTCATCGCCACCGAGATGGTTCTCGAGGGCCCCCTCGCCCGCCGCGGGCTGGACGACGTCGCGGTCCGGCGCCGGCGCGGCCGGCGGGGCGGGCCTGGCGGCGGAGTTCGGCCCGCTGCCGAGAACGTTGAGGAGGGTGCCTGCGATGGACTTCTTCTGACCAGGTGGGTGCATACTTCCCGCTCGCTGGGTGCGTTGGCGTTCGGTTACGTGTTCGCCGGATCGAGGGACCGGTCCCCCCGGGCGGTCCGATTCCTGGCGCGAGATCGGGACAGTCTACCCATGCGCACGGGCCGCCGATGTTGAGCGTTCATCGCCGGCCCCGGATCCTGCGGCCCGTGAGCTCCCTCGCCGCGCCTCGCCCGCCCGTGAGCTGCCAGGCCTGGTCACCGTAGCGCACGGCGTGAAGATGGTCACGGACCGCGCGCTCGGCCGCGTCGGGACGCCGGGTGCGCGCGGCGCCGTACTCGGCGACGACCCGGCCGAGCACCGCCGCGCGGACCGCGTCGAGCGCGGTGTCGAGACCGAAGTCGGCGAGCCGCAGCAACTGCTCGATGCGCGCGCCGAGACCGGAGTAGGTCGGCCGCTCCTGCTCCTGGAGCTGGCGGTGCGCGTCCGACAGCTCGCGG
>NZ_CAACVB010000532.1 GCF_900659635.1 Actinomadura roseirufa
CGCCTCCCGCCGCGCCCGCTCCACAGCGGTCAACCCGCCGCCCTCGCCATACCGCATCCACCAAGGGAAACCCGCCCACACCCGACAGGCCAGTCACCACCAAGACACAGTCGATAACCCCAACTATTGAAGCTCTCTAGTTTCGGGGGAAGGTTATTCGCCGCGTGTAGAGAACCGGGGCGGCAGTTTTTGTCATCGGGCTGGTCGCTGTGGTCCGATCAGCTCCCACTCACGCGCAGTCGTTGCAGCGCCGATTTGCCCCTCTGGGCATCACGACACGTGCGTGGCAAGAATCGCGCCATTAACGCGGGCATTCCATGCGGCTCCCTCGATCGGGGGGTGGTGGAAGCCTTGTCGCGTAGAACGATCAACTCCATCGGAGGCAGAGATGAAGTTCTCCAACCGCAGGCTCCGCGCCACCATGACGGTCGCCGCGTCCACCGCCTTGGCGGGGGCGCTTATGGCCGGTCCGGCCAGCGCGGACGTGTTCTTTCCGAGCGTCTACATCAAGTCGAAGCAGAACGGGCAGTGCGTCGCGAAGGACAGCGGAAACAACAGGCTGCATCTGGAGCCGTGCGCGAATAACTCGCGGATGAAATGGGAGGTTCACTCCTACAACAGCGACAGCCCCAACGGAGTTCACAACGTCCGGGTGTACAACCTGGCCAATAGGCAGTGCATGACCGTCGACAGCGGCCGGGCGTCGCTCGAGACCTGCCTGCCGGGGCAGGTCTCGAACCAGATCTGGGCGCTGACCGGAAACAGCAACACGGCCGCCAACTGGCAGTTCTACACCTACGACATCCACGCCTGCCTGGACTCCGGGCAGAGCAGCAGCCTGCTGTATCGGCAGAACAATGGCTGCAACACCGGCAACAACTACCAGTACTGGGGGCTCCCGACCGCCTGACCGGCCCACCGGGAACGCAAGGACGCGGGGCTGTCGACCCCAGATTGATCTGGAACCACGGGGGCACGCATGGGTTCTGCCCGCGCAGTTCGTTGATCGTGGTCAGGACGTACCGATGCACGCCTTCAATCTGGTCGGTCACCGGCACAGTGCGGCATGACCGATGCGCCGCTCCGGATGATCCTCCTGCGGGAGGCGGGCCGGAACACCGGCCGGGGGTGATCGTGTCCTTGCCTCTGCCGGCCTGACGGCCAGGTGTGAGGGTGCGGGGAAGTGAGGGGCCCGGCCCCGTGTGGGAGCCGGGCCTCTTGCTTTTCTGGGTGTTCCCGCATTCCGTCTCTGGGCCCGTGGGGGACGGGCCCAGAGACAGGCCGTCAAAGAGCGGGGTGCGCGGGGTTCTTGGTGCGGTTTGAGGCCGGCTCGGTGATCGCGCGGCTCGGGGCTTCCGCAGGGGTGGACCCGCCGGGACTACGCTGCCCTGGCCGGGGGGTCGGAGGACCGGGCGTGGCTGTTCATGCTCCTGGACGGCCGGGATCCCGCCGCGAAGATCTGGGCGTCCCTGTGCCCCTCCGGCGCGGAGCGGCCCGTCGAGCCTTCGGCGGACGTCGCGTAGGTCACGGGTCGTCCGCTCATTTCTCTGGGTCTTCGTGGGGTTCGGGGTCGGTGGGGGGAGATGGGGGGCGGGCTCTCAAGCCGACCACGCCGAGCAGGCCCAGGAGACCGAGCAGGCCCCACAGGCCCTTCTTGGTCTCGTGCCCGCCGTCCGCGCGGACGGTCCGGACGGCGGGCGTCGGCGGCTCGGCCGCCGCGGGTGCCGCGGCGGCCGAGACGAGGACGGTCAGGGCCGCCGCCCCCAGGAACCTGCGCATGCGCTTACCCCCGTGGGTGAGTGGTCACGGCAGCAGTTCCCCCGCGCGCCCGCCCCTACCGGGTGATCACCGAAACCCCGCCGATCGTTGACCGTTCAGTGACGGTCCAGGAGGAGGCGTGCCTCCCGCGCCGCCAGGCCGATCGCGTGGTCCAGGCGGTCGGCGCGGCGGCCGCCCGCGCTCGCGACGGGGCCCGTGCCG
>NZ_CAACVB010000533.1 GCF_900659635.1 Actinomadura roseirufa
GGGCGGCGGCGGAGCGGCGCCCCGCCGCCACGGCCGCCGGCACCGCCACCAGCGGGACCGCCTGCAGGACGACGTTGAGCCCGCCGAACAGCACCTCGGCGGCGCGGACGGCGGCCAGCGCCGGGAGCCCGCCGAGGACCCCGACCGACAGCAGGACGAGCTGGCGGCCCCCCATCCGGGCGGCGAAGTCGACGCAGTAGCCGGGCAGCAGGTCGCGGTGCGCGGCGATCCAGCGGCCCGCGCGCAGCGGGGCGGGCGGGCAGCGTGACTGAACGACGCCGAACCCGGCCGCGACCGTCGCGGCGGCGCCCCAGGCGGCGACGAACGCGCCGACGTCCGGGTGGGGCCGCGCCAGCACCCAGCCCACCGCGACGATCTGCCCGGCGGCCCAGACCGCGTCGTTGAGGACGGCCCGCCACGGAAGATCGGCCGCGATGAAGACGAACCGCCACGCGTCCTTGAGCAGCAGCCCCGGCAGGAACACAGCGAGCGGCAGCAGAGCCGCCTCGACCGCACCGCCGGTGACCGGCGCGCTGACCAGCACGGTGACCAGCACGGCGACCAGCACTAGGGCGCCCACCACGACCCCGCCGACCAGCGCCATCCCGGCGGAGTCGGCGGAGGCGCGGCGCACCTCGGCCGCGTCGCGCCCGGCGGCGGCGCTGAAGCGGACCAGGAACGGCTCGCTGCTCAGCGCCCGCGACAGCCCCACCGCGAGCAGGTAGACCGCGGACGCGACACCGAACGCGCCCAGGCCCGCGGGCCCGACGCTGCGCGCGACGACGACGGTGAGCGCGACGTTCGCCAGGCTCGACAGCGCCTGGTCGGCGACGCCGACCACGAGCCGCCCGCGCGACCTCCGCCCGCCCGCCTCTCGCGGACGGGCTCCGTGCCCACGGGCCCCTTCATCAGGCGCCCCGGGCCCGCGTCCCTGGAGCCCGCGCGCCCGGAGCCCGCGTGGCGTCCGCCCCGTGGCGGGCGCCGGTGCCGGCGGCATCAGAACGTGGAGGGGATCAGCCGGGCCAGCGACTCGAACCACAGCATCGCGAGCGCCAGCAGGACCGGCATGGTGAGCAGGTACGTCGACAGCCGCCGCCACGACCGGTACAGGTAGGCGGTCACCGCGATCGCCGCCAGCAGCACCGCGCCCCACCCGAGCGAGGGCCACCAGCCGCCCGAGTCACGGCCCAGCCCGAGCTCGTCGCTCTTCAGCTCCCGGTCGTCCTTGATCCGCAGGGCGGCGGCGCCGCCCTGCAGCCGGGACACCACCGCGAACCGGCCGCCATGACCGGCGGGCGCCGTGGTGAGCAGGGTGAGCCGGTTGACGAACGTCCCCTGCGACAGGAAGTCCTGGGCGCCGGTGCCCGCGGTCTGGGACAGCTCGACGGTGTAGGTGAAGCGCCCCTCCTGCGTGGTCACGGTGATGGTGTCGCCGGCGCGCAGCCTCCCGAGCCGGGCGAACGGGCGCCCGTAGAGGTTGCGGTGCCCGACCAGCACGGCGTTGCCCGCCTGCCCCGGCATCGGGGACGGCCGGTAGTGCCCGACGGCCGTGCGCAGCTCCCGGGTGCCGGTCGCCTGCACGACGACCTCGCGCACCCCGATCTTGGGGATCTCCAGCAGCGCGACGGGCCGGCCGCGGCCGGGGGTGGCGGCGAGGTTCCGGTCGCCGGCCACCGCCGCGGCGGCGACCGCGGCGCTCTCCCGGAAGTTCTCGCTCATCTCGTTCAGCAGCGCCCGCTGGTTGCGCTCGTAGGTGATGTGGCCGAACGCGACCGAGTAACCCGCGAAGCACACCAGCAGCAGGCCCGTCACCATGAGCGCGGTCGTGGCCGCGCGGACGACCTTGCGGAGCCCGTCGTCCCGGCCCGCGCCGGACAGCGGGATGACGAACCCCTGCCGGCGCGGCGCCGGCTCGGCGGCCAGCCCGCCGAGCCGCAGCAGCGCCGCGTCGTAGCGGGTGCGCAGCTCGGCGACGCG
>NZ_CAACVB010000534.1 GCF_900659635.1 Actinomadura roseirufa
CCGCGCGGTCGCTCGCGGAGGCGACCGCGGCGCGCGCGGCGGCGGGGGCGCCGCTGCCCGCCGCGGAGCGCGGCGACGTCGATCGGATCACCGCGCGCATCCGGGCGGCCACCGGGCCCCGCGGGCCGTCCGAGCCGGTGCGGGGCGGGTCAGGGCTTGCGTAGGACTCCGCCGTACTCGTAGAGGTCCTTGCTGGTCTCGGTGATGCCCAGGTAGGAGGCGAGTTCCTCCGGCGCCTCCTCCAGTGGCGGCTGGAACGGGTCCGGGCGCCAGTCGAGGAGGTTCACCAGGCCCGGCTCGGCCGGCTCCAGCCCGTCGAGGAAGGAGTCCAGCTCGGCGGGGGTGCGGGTGCGCCAGGGGATGCCCGCGGCGGTGATCTGCCGGCTCATCGTCGCGCCCCGGGCCGGGTCGTCGCACACGACCTGCGACAGGCACAGGTGGCTGCCGGGGACGGCCTTGTCGATGATGGTGCGCAGGATGCGGCGCGGGTCGTCGGCGTCCAGCAGGTGGTGGACGACCGACAGGAACAGCACCGCGACCGGCTCGTCGAAGTCGATGAGGCGGACGACGTCGTCGCGCTCCAGGATCGCGCTCTGGTCGCGCATGTCGCCGGTGATGATGGTGCTGGAGTTGTCGGCCAGCAGAGCCCGGCCGTGCACGAGGACGATGGGGTCGATGTCCACGTAGACGACGCGGGCGTCGGGCGCGAACCGCTGGGCGACCTGGTGGACGTTGTTGTTCGTCGGCAGGCCGCAGCCCATGTCGATGAACTGGCGGATGCCCGCCTCCTTCACCAGGTAGCGGACGGCCCGGTAGAGGAAGGCGCGGTTCTGCCGGGCGATGTCCACGCATTCGGGGAAGCCCTGGACGGTGTCCAGGATGAACTGGCGGTCGATGACGTAGTTGTCCTTGCCGCCCAGCATCCACCCGTAGGCGCGCGCCGAGGTGGGGACGTCGTCGGGCACGTCGACCGGGATCTGACCGTTCTTCACACACGCTCCCGAGGCTCTGACGGCCCCCGAAGGGGAAGGCGGGGCGGGAAGGCGGGGCCGACGGCGAAAGGCTACCCCGGGCGTCCCCCGGCGGACGGATCTTCACGCGATTCGGTGACCGCCTCGTCGCGTAGAGCGACCTTCGCTGATCTTTAAAGCGCGCCCTGGGGCAGGGTCAGCAGCAGCACCGCCAGGCCCGCGCCGGCGAGGCCCGCCCCCTGCGCGGCCGACAGCCGCTCGCGCAGCGCGGTGACGCCGAGCAGCACCGGTACCACCGGGTACAGCGACGACAGCACGACCGCGATCACCACGAGCTGTTCCCGCGTGGCCATCAGGTAGAGCACGAGCGCCACGGCGGCGAGGCCGCCGTTGGCGGCGGACCAGAACGCGCCGGCCCGGCCCGGGAGCCGGGACCGGTCCGCCCAGGCCATCGGGAGGATCACCAGGACGGCCGCCGCCCGGCCCGCCGTCACGGGCCACAGGCCCGCGTCCGGCCCGGACTGCGCCAGGGCCAGATACTGGAGCCCGATCCCGGCGCCGGCGGCGAGCCCGTTCACGAGCGCGGCCCGCGCCGATCCACGGTCGTCCGACCGCGACCGGGACACCAGCCAGAGCGCCGGCAGGACGGCGGCGATGCCCGCCCACGCGGTGGCGGACGGGCGGTCGCCCAGGAGCGCGACCCCGGCGACCACCGGCACGGCCACGCCGCCGACCGCGCTGACGGGCACGACCACGCTGAGGTGGCCGCGGCTGATCCCCCGGTAGAGGAACACCATGGCGAGCCCCGTCCCGACGCCGGACAGGGCGCCCCAGCCGAGGTCGGCGGCCCCGGCCGCGTCCGCCGGGATCGCCAGCGCGATGAGCACGGCGCAGGCGAGCCCGCCGATCTGCCCGAGCAGCGCGACCACGGCGGGGCCGGCGCGGCGCGACAGCAGGCCCCCGGCGACGTCGGCGACGCCGTAGGCCGCGGCCGAGCCGAGG
>NZ_CAACVB010000535.1 GCF_900659635.1 Actinomadura roseirufa
GTGAAGGCCACCGGCCACGTGGAACGCCTGCGCCGCGACCTGGCCGTCTGACGGCGCGCCGGGTGCCCGGCCGCCTGCTCACGTCCGGCCCCGCGGGGCGTGGTGGAACTTGCGGATCAGCAGGTCGCGGACCTCACGGGTGTGCCGGCGGCTCACCGGCAGCAGCTCGTCGCCGATCTGCACGGCGGCGCGGCCGCCGTCGAAGCGCAGCTCGGTGATGTGCGCGGACGCGACGAGCGTGCTGCGGTGGATGCGGATGAACCCCGCCGCCTCCCACCGCTTGGTCAGCGCGGCCAGCGGCATCCGGACGAGGTAGCCGCCGTCGGCGGTGTGCAGCCGGACGTAGTCGCCCTGCGCCTCCACGTGCGTCACCGCCCGGCGCGAGACCAGCCGGGTGCGCCCGCCGAGCTCGACCGGGATCATCTCGTCGTCGGCGGCGCCGGCGCCGTCATCGCCGGGCGGCGACGCCCGGTGCACGGCCTCCTCCACCCGCCGGACGGCCTCGGCGAGCCGCTCGGGCCGCACGGGCTTGAGCAGGTAGTCCAGCGCGCCGAGCTCGTAGGCGGTGACGGCGCAGTCGTCGTGCGCGGTCACGAACACCACGTGCGGCGGCGCGGCGAACTGGGTGAGGAGGCGGGTGAAGTCCAGGCCGTCCAGCCCGGGCATCCGGATGTCGAGGAACACCGCGTCCAGGCGCTCGCCCTCGACCAGCATCCGGCTCAGGTCGCGCAGCGCGGACGCGCCCTCGCCCGCCCCCGTGACCTGCCCGATCCTCGGGTCCTTGCGGAGCAGGTACGTGAGCTCCTCCAGTGCGGGACGTTCATCGTCGACGGCCAGGACGCGCAGCATAGGGGCGACTTTGCCGCGATTACCGTCTGTCCGCAATCGGTTTCGAAATGTGAGCGGCGTGTCGCGCGGAGGCCGTCAGTCCGGAAATACTCCTGGCCGGTACTTCGGGACGCGCAAATTCACCTTGGTTCCCGCGCCGGGCGCGGTCTCGACGGTGAGCCCGTACTCGTCGCCGTAGACCTGCCGCATCCGCTCGTCCACGTTCGCGAGGCCGATCCCGGCGCCGCCGCCGTCGCGGCCCTCGCGGGCGCCCGCCCGGCCCGGCGGGCGGGACCGGCCGAGCGGCGCCGAGAGGATCTCCTGGAGCCGCTCGGGGTCCATGCCGACGCCGTCGTCCTCGACGCTGATCGCCGCCTCGGCGCCGGCGTCGCGGGCCACGATCCAGATGTGGAAGGGCGCGGGGTCCCCCTGCATCCCGTGCCGGATCGCGTTCTCCACGAGCGGCTGGAGGGCCAGGAAGGGCACCGCGACCGGCAGCACCTCGGGGGCGACCTCCACGCTGAACTGGAGCCGCTCGCCGAACCTGGCGCGCTCCAGCAGCAGGTAGCGGTCGATGGAGCGCAGCTCGTCGGCGAGGGTGGTGAAGTCGCGGGGGTCGCGGAAGGAGTAGCGGGCGAAGTCGGCGAAGTCGAGCAGCAGCTCGCGCGCGCGGCCGGGGTCGGTCCGGACGAACGAGGCGATCGTGGTCAGGGAGTTGTAGACGAAGTGGGGGGAGATCTGGGCGCGCAGCGCCCTCATCTCGGCCTCGGCGAGCCGGACGCGGGCCGCGTCGAGCTCGGCCAGCTCCAGCTGCCCGGTCACCCAGCGGGCGGCCTCGCCCACGGCCTTGACGCGCGCCGTGGACGGGACGGTCCAGTACGCGGCGAACGCGCCCTCGACACGGCCCTCGACGGTGAGGGGGGCGATCATCGCGACGCGGATCCGGCAGAGGGGGTCGGCGCAGCCGAGGACCTCGGGGGCGATGACGCGGGGGCGGCCGGAGGCGAGCACGGGGAGCGCGTGCCGGACGGCGTCGCGGGCGTGGGTCTCGCGGCCGGCGCCGTCCCAGGCGAGCAGGCGCCCCGGCCCGCCGTCGCCGGGGTGGGGAGCGTCGTACGCGCCGCCGTGGGCGCCGGTGCC
>NZ_CAACVB010000536.1 GCF_900659635.1 Actinomadura roseirufa
GCGCCGCGTCCGGCCGGACCGGTGCGCGTCACGAGCAACACGGAAGTGGAGTCCTGAGGATGAGTGCGGGGAAGCGGCCTCCGGTCGAGGCCGCACGCGCTCGCCGCCGCGGCGCTGTGCCCCGCCGCCCTCGGCGCCTGCGTCGCCGGGCACCGCTCCGCCGAGCCCGGCCACTCGGCCGCCGTCGCCCACCTCGGCCTGCGGCCGCTGGTCGACCTGGAGCTGCGGCTCGGCGAGGGGACCGGCGCGCTGCTGGCGTTGCCGCTGGTCCAGGGCGCGGTGCGGGTCCTGCACGAGGTCGCCACGTTCGACTCGGCCGGGGTCAGCGGCAAGGACGCCGGACCTGTCACGACATGATCACAGAATGAGTCACGCTCGGCTATCGACTGGGTGGAGGGCCTCTCCATGAGCTCGCCAACCCGAGTACCTTTGTTCCACAAACACGCTCGTCCGTCACCGGCGTCCGCGAACGAACCCGAACATCCGATCGAGAGAACCACCACGTGCCCCCGTACCTGCTAGGCCTGCGACTCGGCGGGCGACGCGTCCTCGTCGTCGGCGGGGGCAGGGTCGCCCAGCGCCGCGTGCCCGCCCTGCTCGACGCCGGCGCCGACGTCGTGCTCGTCTCGCCCGAGGTCACCGCCTCGCTCGAGGGCCTCGCCGAGGCCGGCCGGTTCGCCTGGCACCGGCGCCCCTACCGGCGCGGCGACTGCGCCGGCGCCTGGCTCGTCCAGGCCGTCACCGACGACGCCAAGGTCAACGGCGACGTCGTGGCCGAGGCGGAGGCGGCGCGGATCTGGGCCGTGCGGGCCGACGACGCCGAGTCGTCCCCCGCCTGGACGCCCGCGAGCGGCCGGGCGGGCGAGACCACCGTCGGCGTGCTGACCGGCGGCGACCCGCGGCGCGCCGCCGGCATCCGCGACGCCGTGCTGGACGGCCTGCGCGAGGGCACCCTGGAGTCGCGGCACTCGCGCGCCAAGCCCGTCGGCGTCGCCCTCGTCGGCGGCGGCCCCGGCGACCCCGCGCTGATCACCGTGCGCGGCCGGCAGCTGCTGGCCATGGCCGACGTCGTCGTCACCGACCGGCTCGCGCCCGGCGCGCTGCTGGACGAGCTCGCCGACGACGTCGAGGTCATCGACGCCGCCAAGATCCCCTACGGGCGGACGGTCACCCAGGACCGCATCAACGACCACCTGGTCGAGCAGGCCCGGCGGGGCCGGTTCGTCGTCCGGCTCAAGGGCGGCGACCCGTTCGTGTTCGGGCGGGGCGGCGAGGAGGCCCTGCACTGCGCCCGGCACGGCATCCCCGTCACCGTCGTCCCCGGGATCACCAGCGCGGTCGCCGTGCCGTCCGCCGCGGGCATCCCGGTGACCCACCGGGGCGTCGCGCAGGAGTTTCACGTGGTCTCCGCGCACGTCCCGCCGGGCCACCCCGAGTCCACCGTCGACTGGGCCGCGCTGGGCCGCGCGGGCGGCACCCTCGTCCTGCTGATGGCGGTGGAGCGGATGGCGCTGATCGCCGAGGCCCTCGTACGCTATGGTCGGTCGACCGACACGCCGGTCGCCGTCATCCAGGACGGCACCCTTCCCGGCCAGCGGACGCTCACGGCGACGCTGGGCACGGTGGCCGGCGCGATGGCCGCCGGCGGAGTCCGGCCCCCCGCGATCGTGGTCGTGGGCGACGTGGTCGACGTGGCACGAGAGATCGACATGATTCGAGCCGATATGGGACGGGATCCGTGACACCCCCGGCAGAGCAGAGCGCGGTTCACGACGAGGAGGCGGGCACCGGCCCGGGACGCGGAGGCGGTGACCCCGCGCGGCCCGGCCCCGGCCCGGCCGCCGCGGAGACCCCGGCGGAAGGTTCGGCGGAGGCCCCGGCGGAGGATCGGGCCCGGCCCCGGCGCGCCGTCCGGG
>NZ_CAACVB010000537.1 GCF_900659635.1 Actinomadura roseirufa
GGTCCGTCCGGAGCGGGACCCCGGCCGCGCCCGGGAGTGCGCCGAGCCCGCCCGGTCTCCGCCGGAGCCTGCCGCCGGCCCAGAGCGCCGTGGCGGCGACGGCGGTCCAGGCGGCCAGGAGCGCCCAGGTGGGCGGCCGGATGAGCAGGCCGAGGTGGTACAGGACGGTCCATGCCGCGAACAGCAGCACGGTGCCGTCGCCGAGCGCGTCCAGCGCGAGCGTGACGCCGGCCGTGCGGGCCGGACCCGTCCCGCCGGTGTCCTCCTTGCCCGCGGAACGATGAATTGCCCCGATGATGAGTCCCCCAAGAGCGCGCAGGTGCCCTCACCCTCCTCTGGCGGCGGGGATCCGGATGCGAGGAGGCACGCTTTCGTGACGTGAACGTTTCCTGTACGACGGCTGAAAGGTCATGGGAGTTCGCAAAGCCGGGCAAAGAAATGATCTAGGCGTACGGCCCGCCCGAAGATCCCCTTTCGGGCCCGTATTGTCCTGATTCGCTGCGCACTATCGGATCGCGTGTTCTGATGGTCCGGTACCCGACCCCGCACGTCCCCTCCAGGCGTGCCCGATGGGATGTGATGTGCGGTGCGTCATGCGTTCGGCTTCGTCGTGGGCGTCCTGCTGACCCCGGCGCTGCTCTACGGTGCGGCCTGGGGATACGTCCAGGCGGGACGGTCGTTCGACGGGGCCGGGCAGGAGTTCACCGACCGCTCCCGCGTCCTCGGCGCGTTCGCCCTGCTGGCCGCCGTCGGCCTGGTGACGGGCGTGGTCATCGTCGCGCGGTGGGCGTCGCCGCTGGTCTCGCTCGTGCCCGCGGTGGCCCTGCTCGGCCTGTCGGCCTGCTTCCTGGTCGACCCGGCCGGCGTCCTGGACCTGCCCGGCAAGGTGCCGCCGTCGGGCGACATGGACTTCGGGCTGCGGATGCTGCTCGGCTCGGGCGTCTACGGGATGATGGGCTTCGCGCTGCTGATGCCCGCGTGGGCGCCGCGCCGCTGGGGCGCTCCGCACGGCGTGGAGGCCCCGGAAAGGGAGTACCTCTCCCCGGCCGAACGGTGAGGGTCCGCTCCGGCGGCCGATCCGATGGCCTCCGGCGTCACGGCCCGCCGCCGGTGACGAATCGCGCCGGCCGGCGTTTCAGCAGTCTCAGCGGCCCGCCGGCGAGCAGGACCAGCGCGGTGATGATGAGCATGACGGCGTAGAGGCCGGTCGAGTCGGAGGCGTCCTGCGCGCGGTGCAGCAGCAGGCCCAGGCCCTCGTCGGCGCCGCTGTACTCACCGACGACGGCACCGATGATCGCGAGCCCGGACGCCGAGTGCAGGCGGGCGAGGATCGGCGCGGCGGCGCTCGGCACGACGATCGTCCAGAGCACCTGGAGCCGGCCCGCGCCGAGCATCCGCGCGTTGTTCACGAGGTTCCGGTCGACCTCGCGGGCGCCCTGGAAGGCGGCGACGAACACCGCGAGGAACACCAGCGCGAACGCGGTCGCGACCTTGGACCGCGTGCCGAGCCCGAACCAGATCACGAACAGCGCGGCCGGGACGATGCGCGGGATCGCGCCGGCCGCCGTGACGAACGGCGCGCACACGTCGGCCGGGAACCTGCCGCGGCCGAGCGCGACGCCGAGCACCGCGCCGCCCGCCGCGCCGAGCGCGAACCCGGCCACGGCCTCCCGCAAGGTGCAGGAGATCTGTTCCCAGACGGGGCCCTGCGAGGTCCCGTCGGTGAACCACTGCGCCAGCCGGCTCCAGATCATGGACGGCATCGAGGTGTAGAAGGGATCGATCCAGTGCCGCCCCGCCAGCTCCCACGAGCCGAGCCAGGCCGCGACCAGCAGCACCCGCGCGCCGTTGACGGCGAGGGCGCGGCGCAGCGCCGCCGCCCGCAGCCGGGCGGCGGCGAGCTCGTCCTCGGCC
>NZ_CAACVB010000538.1 GCF_900659635.1 Actinomadura roseirufa
CGGGCCCGGACGTGCGCCGCCAGCCGCGCGGCCTGCTCCCGCAGCGCCGCCTCGGACTTGGCGGACAGCGCCCAGGGCACCGTCGCCGGGTCCGGGGCGCCGCCGGCGTCGGAGCCGGACGGGGCGAGGGCGGGGGCCGATTCGAGGATGAGATGGGCGTTGGTGCCGGAGATGCCGAACGACGACACGCCCGCCCGGCGCGGACGATCCGCCTCCGGCCAGGGAAGGGCCTCGGTCGCGAGCTCGACCGCGCCCGACGACCAGTCGACATGCGAGGTCGGCTCGTCCACGTGCAGGGTCGCCGGGACGATCCCGTGGCGCATCGCCTGGACCATCTTGATGATCCCGGCCACTCCCGCCGCCGCCTGCGTGTGGCCGAGGTTCGACTTCACCGACCCCAGCAGCAGGGGCCGTCCGTCCCGGCGGTCTCGCCCGTACGTCGCGAGCAGCGCCTGCGCTTCGATCGGGTCGCCGAGCGGCGTGCCCGTGCCGTGCGCCTCCACGACGTCCACGTCGGCGGACGTGAGCCCCGCGCTCGCCAGCGCGCTCTGAATGACCCGCTGCTGGGACGGGCCGTTCGGTGCCGTCAGGCCGTTCGACGCGCCGTCCTGGTTCACCGCCGAACCGCGCACCACCGCCAGCACCCGGTGGCCGTTGCGCTCGGCGTCCGACAGCCGCTCCAGGACCAGCAGCCCGGCGCCCTCCGACCAGACGGCGCCGTCGGCTCCGGACGCGAACGCCTTGCACCGACCGTCGGCCGCCAGCGCACGCTGCCGTGAGAATTCCACGAACGTGTCCGGCGTCGCCATCACGGTCACGCCACCGGCCAGCGCCAGGCCGCACTCGCCCGCGCGGAGCGCCTGCGCGGCCAGGTGCACGGCGACCAGGGACGACGAGCACGCGGTGTCCACCGTCACCGCCGGACCCTCCAGGCCGAGCGTGTAGGCGACGCGGCCGGACAGGACGCTCGCCGCGCGGCCCGTCCCGAGGTGGCCTTCGAGGTCGGGGCGCGCGGAGGCGTGCCGGGGGCCGTAGTCCACGCCGAGCAGCCCCGCGTAGACGCCGACCCGGGCGCCTCGCAGCGACGAGGGGTCGATCCCGGCCGACTCCAGGGCCTCCCAGGACGCCTCCAGGGCGAGGCGCTGCTGCGGGTCCATCGCGAGCGCCTCGCGCGGCGAGATCCCGAAGAAGCCCGCATCGAAACCGCCCGGATTGTCGAGGAATCCGCCCCGCGTCACATACGTCCGGCCGGACCGGTCGGGATCCGGGTCGAACAGGGCGGCGGCGTCCCAGCCCCGGTCGGCGGGGAACGCCGACACCGCGTCACGGCCCGCCGCGACCAGCTCCCACAGCCCGGCGGGCGAGGTGACCCCGCCCGGGAAACGGCACGCCATCCCGACGATCGCGATCGGGTCGTCCGGCGCGGGCCCGCCGGCGGGCACGGCATCGGCGGCGGCAGTGGCGGCGGGCGCGGTCCCGGTCAGCCGGGCCAGCAGGAAGGCCGCCACGTCGTTCGCCGTCGGATGGTCGAACACCAGGGTGGCGGGCAGCCGCAGCCCGGTCGCCCGGTTGAGGCGGTTGCGCAGCTCGACCGCGGTCAGCGAGTCGAAACCGAGTTCCTTCAGGGCCCGCGCCGGGGACGGCGGCTCCGGGCCGTCGTAGCCGAGGACGGCGGCGACCTCGCCGCGCACCAGGCTCACCAGACGCGGCAGCCTGCGCCCCTCCGGCACCCCGGCGAGCGGGCCGGAATCCGTGCCGCCGCCTTCTCCCCCATCCGCGCCGCCGTGGTTCGCCGCGACCCGGCGGCGGGGTGGCGCGACCAACCGCAGCAGCAGCGGCGGCCCGTCGCCCGCCGCGGCGCGCTCACGCAGGGCGGGCCGGTCCAGGGGCAGCGGCACCGTGACC
>NZ_CAACVB010000539.1 GCF_900659635.1 Actinomadura roseirufa
CGCCGCCGCCGTCAGCAGATCGGCGGTGAAGGCGTCCAGCGCCGCCCCAGGGCGCTCCCGCAGCGCCGCGGCGACCTGCCCGAGCAGCTCCTCGCGCTCGCGGTGCAGCCGCGCCCGCAGCACCGGCGTCGCCTCGATCAGCCGCAGCGCCGCCACGCCACGCCGCGCGTCGTGGATCGGGCCCTGCCACTCGCGCAGCACCGCGCGCAGGCACGCCCACGGCGCCTCACCGGCCGGACGCTCGCGCACGGCGGCCGCGACCCGCCCCGCCACGTCCCCGGCGTCGCCGAACACCACGTCCTCCTTGGACGGGAAATAGCGGAAGAAGCTGCGCTTGGACAGCCCCGCCGCCGCGGCGATGTCCTCCACCGTGGTGGCGGCGTAGCCGCGCTCGGCGAACAGCCCCATCGCCAGCTCCGCCAGCTCGGCGCGCACCGCCCGCCGCGTCCGCTCCCGCAGCCCCGGCCTCTTCCCGCTGATCACGCATCGAGGATAAATTATGACACTCGGCCCACTTTCTGACACAGGGTGCCAAACGTGGCGGCGGCGGCGTCCCGGCCCGGCCCCCGCCGAACGGGCACCGGGAACGGCGCCGCGGTGTCACAGCAGGGACAGCTGCTGCGCGCCGTCACCCGGAGGCGGCGGGACGGGACGGTGCGCGGCCGGCGGCGGGGAGCGGTCCAGCCCGTACCGGGCGGCCAGCTCCCGCACCTGAGCCGTGATCCGCTCCTGATAGGAGCGCGGAGCGTAGGCGCGGCCCCCGTACAGGCGCGCATACGCCGGGACCAGCCGCGGATGATGCTCGCGCAGCCACGCCAGGAACCACTCGCGCGCCCCCGGCCGCAGGTGCAGCGGGATCGCCGACACCCACGTCGCGCCCGCCTCGGCGATCCGCCGCACCGCCGCCTCCAGCTGCGCGGGGGAGTCGCCCAGGAACGGCAGGACCGGGCCCATCAGCACCCCGCAGCCCACCCCCGCCTCGTTGAGCGCCGCGCACACCTCCAGGCGCCGCCGCGGCGCGGGCGTCCCCGGCTCGGCCAGGCGCCACAGATCCTCCTCCAGGAACCCCACCGACACCGCCACCCCGACCTGCGTGCGCCCGGCCGCCTCCACCAGCAGCGGCAGGTCCCGCAGGATCAACGCCCCCTTGGTCAGGATCGAGAACGGGTTGGCCGCGCCCGCCAGCGCCTCCAGGATCCCCGGCATCAGCCGGTAGCGGCCCTCCGCCCGCTGGTAACAGTCGACGTTGGTGCCCATCGCGATGTGCCCGCCCCGCCACCGCGGCGCCGCCAGCTCGGCTCGCAGCCGCTCGGCGGCGTTGACCTTCACCACGATCCGCGAGTCGAAGTCCGCGCCCGAGTCCAGGTCCAGGTACTCGTGGGTCTTGCGGGCGAAGCAGTACACGCAGGCGTGCGAGCAGCCCCGGTAGGGGTTGACCGTCCACTCGAACGGCACCCGCGACGCCGCGGGCACCCGGTTGATCACCGACTTAGCCCGCACCTCGTAGAAGGTCATCCCGCGAAAGCCCGGGGTGTCGACCGTGCGCGCCACCGCGCCCCGCTCGACCAGCGGCAGCCCCGCCCCCGCGTCCTCGCCCGCCAGCCGCAGGTGGTCCCAGCGCACGCCCACTCCCCTCGAACATGTGAACGAATCATTCCCGCCCGGTCAGTATGGAACGCGTGTTCGAAGATCGCAATGGGGGGCGGCGTCCGGACGGCGGGGGAGCGCCCCCGCGCCACGCGGGTATCGGCCGTTCCGTCCATGGCATCCCGGCGAGTACGTGACAATGGCTCGCTATGGCATCGCGAGCGGGCACGGGACCAGGCACGGGGGCGGGCGGCGCGCGCGCCGGCGCTCCACGGCACGGCACGCGCGCGCCGGGCGCCGCACGGCG
>NZ_CAACVB010000540.1 GCF_900659635.1 Actinomadura roseirufa
GTGCGCCGCGAGGCGCCTTGTCATATCCCCGGCTCAGCCGGGAGGAATTTGGAGGGTGTTCCTGGGTCTGATGACTTACCTGGATTCGAAAGGTGAAGGGAACAGCAGCATGTCAGGAAACCAGCAGGCACCGCGAAGGCGTCGAAGGTGAGCTGCTGGGGGACCCGCGCGATACGGCGAAAGCTTGACTGCTTGAAATCCAATCTCCAGAAGATGCAATTACCACATCCATCGGAATGACGCCTGAAACCGATGCCGTGGCCTGTGCCGGTCCGAGTGAAGGCCGGCGCACCTCCAGGTTGCGGAGCGTTGCCCAGTGAGGGCAATCAAGGAGATGAGTGGGTCGCCTAAGTCGTGCTCGGACGTATGGCAAGGACGAACGCGGGATCACCTACGGGACGCGAGTCCTAGGGTGACGGAGTGCTCGTAGTAGTCGCAGGGGTAACGGCCTGCCGAGGAGGACGGTAACGCCGTCCACAGGGCGAAGGGGCACAGGTGATCGGACACTTTTGATGCCGGGAGGTATGCGAAATGCAGAACGCCGAAACGGTGCTGGGTGTCCTGCGTGAACGCGGCAGGCGTCGCTTGTCGTGTGATGAACTGTATCGGCAGCTGTTCAACCCGCAGATGTATCTACTGGCCTACGGGCGCATCTATTCCAACAAGGGAGCGATGACGCCCGGGTCCACTGGGGAAACCGCGGACGGAATGTCACAGACCAGGATCGATCGCATCATCGGTGCGATGCGCCACGAGCGCTACCGGTTCAAGCCCGTACGGCGAGTTCACATTCCCAAGAAGAACGGGAAGACGAGGCCGCTGGGCATGCCGACCTGGTCGGACAAACTCGTCGGAGAGGTGGTGCGGCTGCTGTTGGAGGCGTACTACGAACCACAGTTCTCCGAACACTCACACGGTTTCCGTCCCGGACGGGGATGCCACACGGCGCTCAGCAGGGTGGCTCGCACGTGGAACGGGACGACCTGGTTCATCGAGGGGGACATCTCCGACTGTTTCGGGACGCTGGACCACCAGTTCATGCTCTCGATCCTGGCGGAGAAGATCCACGATGCCCGGTTCCTGCGGCTGGTGCGCAACATGCTCAGAGCCGGATACCTGGAAGACTGGAAATGGCACGCCACGCTCAGTGGCGCGCCGCAGGGCGGAGTGGTATCGCCGATCCTGTCCAATATCTATCTGCACCGGCTGGACAAGTTCGTCGAAACAGTTCTGATCCCGGAATACACCCGAGGAACAACCAGGGTCCGTAACCGGGAATACCGGAGGGTGGCACAGGCAGCGACCAAGGCCCGCCGGCGCGGGGACCGGGCCACAGCGCGCGAGCTGCAAAAACTGCAGCGCACCCTGCCCAGCATGGATCCAGCAGATCCGGGCTACCGCAGGTTGCGGTACGTGCGCTATGCCGACGACACGCTTCTGGGATTTGCCGGGCCCAAGGCCGATGCCGAGAGGATCAAACAGCGACTGGCCGAGTTCCTGCGTGACGATCTCAGGCTGGAACTTTCCCGAGAAAAGACGCTGATCACCCACGCCCGAACCGGCGCGGCGAGCTTCCTCGGATACGAGATCACCGTTCAGCACGCCAACCGGAAGATCACCCGTGGCGGCCGAGCCGCCAACGGAGCGGTCGGCCTGCGCGTGCCACGGTCGGTGATCAGGGCCAAAATCGCCTCGTACTACCGGCGTGGCAAACCCGCGCCCCGGGACCGTCTGGTGAATGAGGACGACTACACGATCGTCAGTACCTACGGAGCCGAGTATCGAGGCGTTGTCCAGTATTACCTGCTGGCCGGTGACGTCCACCGACTCTACCGGCTGCACTG
>NZ_CAACVB010000541.1 GCF_900659635.1 Actinomadura roseirufa
GGCGAGGACGCCGGCGCGAGCGGCGAGAGCCCGGCGCGCCCGCCCGCGCGGGGCTCCCGGCCACGACACCGCCGGACCTCGCGGCGCGGGCCGTCCATGGGCCGCCTGTCGATGGGCGGGCTGTCCATGGGCGGTACGTCCGGGAGCGGCACGACCGGGACCGGGGCCTCCCAGGGCGGGCGCGGCGGACGGCGGCGGATGTCGCTGCTCGTGGCGGCACCCGCGTTCATCACGGTCGCCGTGGTGGGCTCGACGCTGCTCGGCACGGTCGGGGGCGAGTCGCAGCGCGCCCGGTCCGGCACGCCGTCGAGCGTCAACGACCGCGTCCCGCCGCCGGAGCCCGGCTGGTACACCGTCACGACCGCCGGCGGCCCGCCCCAGCTGTGCCTGTCGATCCTCTACGACGACCGGCAGCGCTGGCAGCTCGCGGCGGACAAGTGCGTCGCGGGAGACCAGTACCAGCGCATCGAGCTCGCCCCGGTGCAGGCCGGCGTCTACCGGCTGAAGGCGCAGACGCCCCAGGGGAAGGTGTGGTGCGCGGCGGTGGACGGCCAGGCCGACGGCTCGGTGCTGCTCATGAAGACGTGCGGCGACGACCCGCTCCAGCGGTTCGGGCTCCAGGCCGCCAAGCAGGTGAAATCGGGTCAGGTGTGGCGCGTGGTGCCCGAGGCGACGGCGCGCGGACGCATGTGCGTGGGCGTCGACCTGCGCGGCTCCGGCGGCTACGAGACCAAGCACGTCGGCTGCGCGCGCGCGGGGATCGACGGCTTCGTGTTCACCGCCGCGCCCATCCCGCAGAGCCCGTGAGAACACCGGCCCGATCGGCGCGACCGAGCGGTCAGGCCGGCTCGTGCTCGCGCAGCCGCTGGCTGACGACCTGGGTCACGCCGTCCCCGCGCATGCTGACGCCGTAGAGCGCGTCGGCGCCCTCCATCGTGCGCTTCTGGTGGGTGATGACGATGAGCTGTGACGACTCGCGCAGCTCCTCGAAGACCGTGATGAGCCGCTGGGTGTTGGTGTCGTCCAGCGCCGCCTCGACCTCGTCGAGCACGTAGAAGGGCGACGGGCGGGCCTTGAAGACCGCGACGAGGAACGCGATCGCGACCAGGGACCGCTCGCCCCCCGACAGCAGCGACAGCCGCTTGACCTTCTTGCCGGGCGGGCGGGCCGCGACCTCGACGCCGGTGACCAGCATGTCCTCCGGCTCGGTCAGCGACAGGCTGCCCTCGCCGCCGGGGAACAGCCGGGCGAAGATCCGCTCGAACTCGCGGGCGGTGTCGCCGTAGGCGGCGGCGAACACCTGCTGGACCCGCTCGTCCACCTCCTTGACCAGGCCGAGCAGCTCGCGCTGGGTCTTCTTCAGGTCCTCCAGCTGCGAGGTGAGGAACGCGTGCCGCTCCTCCAGCGCCGCGAACTCCTCCAGCGCGAGCGGGTTGACCTTGCCGAGCTGGTTGAGCTGGCGCTCGGCGGCCTTGGCGCGCTTCTCCTGGACGGCGCGCTCGTACGGGACGGGCCGCGCGTCCTCCCCCGCCTCCGGACCGGGCGGGACGGGCTGGTCGGGACCGTACTCGGCCACCAGCGACTCGACCTCGAGTCCGAACTCCTCCAGCGCGCGCTGTTCGAGCTGCTCCAGCCGCAGCCGCTGCTCGGCGCGGGCGACCTCGTTGCCGTGCACCACGTTCACCAGGCGTTCCAGGGTGCCCGACAGCTCGCGCACCTGGGAGCGGACGACCTTCAGCTCCGCCTCCCGCGCGGCGCGCGCCCGCTCGGCGGCCTCCCGCCGCCGGACGGCCGCCGACAGCGACGCCTCGATGCGCTCCAGCGCCGCCCGCGCGCCGCTCAG
>NZ_CAACVB010000542.1 GCF_900659635.1 Actinomadura roseirufa
AGCCCGCCGCCCGCCAGCAGCCCCGCGCCGGCGCCCGCCGCGGTGAGGCCGCGCCACCAGATGCCGAGCACCAGCAGCGGGCACAGCGAGCAGGCCGACAGGCACAGCGCCATCGTGACCAGGTTCGCGGCGCCCTGCGGGCCGATCCGCGGGAGCAGCGCCAGCGGCGCCGCCAGCGCGAACACCACGCCCGCCCGGAAGGCGGTCACGCCGCCGCGCCGCCGGGAGCGCTGCGAGACGGTCCCGGCGATGGCGACGACGATGCCGCACGAGGTGGAGATGAAGGCGGCGAACGCGCCCGCCGCGACCAGACCGGTCAGCAGCGCGCCGGGAAGGCCGGGGACCATCCGCCGCGGCAGCAGCAGGAGGGTCGCGTCGAGGTCCCCCGTCATCAGCAGCTCGGGCGTGTAGAGCCGCCCCAGCGTCCCGTACAGAATGGGGAAGACGTAGAACAGCGCGAGCATGCCCGGCACGAACGCGGCGGTCCTGCGGGCCGCGCTGCCGCAGGTGTTGGTGTAGAAGCGCATCAGGATGTGCGGCAGGCCCATGGTGCCGAGCAGGACGCAGAGCAGACCCGAGACGGTGCTGTACAGGTCGTGGCCCTCGTGCCGCCCGAACGGCGTCGCCCACGCGGCCCCGCGCTGGACGGGGAGGCGCCGGGCGTGCGGCACGGCCGTCCCGGCCGGGAACAGCAGGTCGGCGCCGGCGCCGACGGTGTGCGTGCCCGCGGCCAGCCTGACCCGCTCGCCCCGGTGGGCGGCGCCGTCCAGCCGCCCCCGCACGGTGACCTGGGTGTCGGCGGAGACCGTGACGGCCAGGCCCGCCTGGACGTGCACGCCGGTGTCGCGGCCGAAGCGCGGGAGCCGGCCGGCCGCCGGGTCCTCGCGGCCGTCCAGGTGCCAGAGCGCCAGCAGCGCCACCGCCGGGACGGCCACCGCCACCAGCTTCACCCAGAACTGCACGGCCTGGACGGCGGTGATGCTGCGCATGCCGCCGGACACGACCAGGAGCAGCGCGGCGGTGACCACGACGGCCCAGCCGGCCCACACCGGGGCGCCGGTCAGCACCCGGAGGGTGACGCCCGCGCCCTGGAACTGCGGCAGCAGGTAGAACCAGCCGATGAGGCAGACGCAGCCGGTGACGATCCGCCGCACGCCCGGCGAGCCCAGCCGCCACTCCGCGAAGTCGGAGATGGTGTAGGCGCCCGACCTGCGCAGCGGGGCCGTCACGAACGCCAGCAGCAGGACGTATCCGGCGGTCGCGCCGATGGGCAGCCACAGCATGTCGGCGCCGTAGGCGAGGACGAGCCCGGCGGTGCCGAGGTAGGCGGCGGCGGAGATGTACTCGCTGCTGATCGCCGAGGCGTTCCACCAGGGGGTGACGCCGCGCGAGGCGACGAGGAAGTCGGAGGTGGTCTGCGCGGTGCGGCGTCCGTACAGCCCGACGACGGCCGTCATGCCGAGCACCGCGACGAGCGCGCTCAGGGCGGCCGCCACCGCCATGACGGTCACGAACGGCCCGCCGGCCTCGTGAGGTCGCGTTCGGCCCGCTCCGCCCGGCGCAGATGGCGGACGGCGGTGCAGACCCAGACCGGCTGGACCCCGACGGCCAGCACCAGCCAGGCCAGCGGGACGCCGTGCGGCCGGGCCAGGCCGAGCGCCGGGACGAGGTCCAGCAGCACCGGCAGCCCGGTGACCACGCCCAGCACGACCGAGCCCGTCGCGAGCGCGGTGCGCAGCTGGGCCCGGATCAGCGCCCGGGTCTCGGCCGCGCCGGGCGCGGCCCGCGGCGCCCCGTCGTGGGCGACCGACCCGGGCGGGACGGG
>NZ_CAACVB010000543.1 GCF_900659635.1 Actinomadura roseirufa
GCCGGCGCTGGAGGCGTGGGCGCGCGAGGCGGCGGGCCGGTGGGTCGCGGCCCGGCAGCTCGGCGCCCATCTCGCCGCCGAGCCGGGGCTGCGGGCGGCGCTACGGGACCTGCTCGACGGACCCGGGGGGCGGTGAGCCGTGCAACCGGTCATCGTGCTGCTGCTGATCGCCGTGTGGATCGGCGCGATGTGGCTGGGGTTCACGGTCGTGTTCCCCGTGCTGTTCCCCGCGACGCTGGCCGTCGCCGGGGCCGCCGCCCTCGGCCTGTACTACCTGCACGCCTGCCGCACGCTCGTCCCGTCCACGCGGGAGGGCCCGTCCCCGGTCGCCTCCCCGGACGTGGCCTACCGGCACTACCTGCTCGCCCAGGTGTGGCGGGACTGGTGGACGATCACCCGGACCGTCGTGCCACAGGTGTGGACGACCGCGTCGGGCATCGTCGTGCGCCTCACCCGGACTCTGCTCGGCGGGCTGTGGGGGTTCTTCGCGTTCCCGATCTGGGTGGCGCTGTGCGCGGGGATCGTCGCCGCGGCCGTCCCCGCCGGGGTGTTCGTGCTGGCGCTGACCGTCCTGTACGGGCTGGTCGCGGCGGTCGGGCTGGCGGGATGGCTGGCGTGCGTGCTGGTCCTGGCCGCGGTCGAGCGCGTGTTCATGGCCTACGGGCGGATCCTGCAGACCTGCCCGCATCCGTTCTGCTACGAGCGGATCGGACTGCCGGAGTACGAGTGCCCCGGGTGCGGCGCCCGGCACCGGCGGCTGGCGCCGGGCGCGGGCGGCGCGTTCCGGCACGTGTGCCGGTGCGGGGCGCGGCTGCCCACGACCGTCCCGCTCGGCCGTTTCCGGCTCGCCGCGTACTGCCCGCACTGCGGCGGGCGGCTGCCCGAGCGGATCGGCCGGGTCCGCGTGGAGCCGCTGCCGTTCGTCGGCGGCCCCGCCGCGGGCAAGACCACCTTCATGGTCCTCGGCATCCGGGCGCTGCACGAGCGGGCCAACGCGGTGCGGGGACGGCTGGCGTTCGTGGAACGGAAGCACGCCCAGGCGTACGCGGGGGCGATACGCGAGTTCCAGCGCGGCGGACGGCTCGCGAAGACCGGACCGGAACTGCCGCAGGCGACCATGGTGGACGTGGAGCTGCCGGGGCGCGCGCGGCGCATCCTGTACCTGTTCGACCCCGCGGGCGAGCACTACACGGGCGCGACCGAGGTGGAGTCGCTGCGTTACCTCGATCACGGCGAGGCGCTGCTGTTCGTGGTGGACCCGTTCGCGCTCCCGCAGGTCAGGCGCTCCCTGACGAGCGACGAGCGGCGGTTCGTGGACGAGGCGGCGGCCTCGTCGGAGGAGGACCCCGCCGACACGCTGCAGCGGCTGCTGAACGAGCTGCGGTCGCGGCCGGACCAGGGCCGGCAGAAGCGCGTCGCGGTCGTCGTCACCAAGGTCGACCTGCTGACCCGCACGGAGATCGGCCGCTGCCTCGGCGACGGGGCCGACCTGCGCGGCTGGCTCGGCCGGGTCGGGCTCGGCAACACCGTCCGGACCCTCGACAAGGTCGCCGGGCAGGTCCGCTACCTGGCCTCCGGGCTGGCCACCGAGCCCGCCGGCGTCGCCGACCTGCTCGGCTGGGTGTGCGGGCTGACCGCCGGCGGGCCGGACGACCGGACGGCCGCGGACGGCCCCGCGCCGGCGGCCCCGGAGGTCCCCGGCGTGCCGGGGACGGCGGCCGACTACGTCCGGCTGCTCGCCGACACCCTCCGCTTCGCCTGAGCGGACGACACGGCGAGCGACCCCG
>NZ_CAACVB010000544.1 GCF_900659635.1 Actinomadura roseirufa
GCCCGGACGGCTCCGGACGGCGGGCGGCACCCGCGCGCCCGCCCCGCCGGTCCGTCAGCAGCCGCGCCAGCGCGGCCAGGACGGCGGCGGCCGCGATCGCGCCCACGACGATCCCCAGGTTCCGTCCGTAGGGCAGCGGAAGCTGCGAGGGCGTGTCGGCGCGGCGCCCGTACCCGAGGACGAGCGGCAGGGCGTACAGCGCGGTACAGCCCGCGCAGATGAGCGCGGCCCGCACGATGGGCCGGTAGGCGACGGGCACGACGCCGATCAGCAGCCCGGCCACCAGCACCAAGGGGACCAGGACGCCGTCGTGCGTCACCGCCGCGCCCGCGAACCACAGCGCCCACCCCGCGACGTTCACGTTCAGGACCACGCCCCGCACACCCCACGCCATGAGCGCCAGCCCCGCCGCGTACATCGCGATCCGGGTCTTCACGACACCACCACCCGGTGCACCCACTTGGTCTGCATCACCCCGGGCCGGTTGGGCGCGATCAGCCGGCACGGGTAGCCGTGGTCCAGGTCCAGCTGCTCGCCGTTGAGCCCGAGTGCCAGCAGCGTGAGCGGATCGCGCCAGTGCGGCGGGTCCACCTCGGAGGTGCGGTAGAGCCCCCCGGGCTCCAGCGACTCCACCCGCACGCGCGCGTCGTCGTCCACCCCCGCCATGCGCAGCACGTCGCGAAGCCGGACCCCCTCCCAGGTCGCCTGCGCGCTCCACCCCTCCACGCAGGTGATCGGCAGCCGGACCGTGCGCGCGGGGAGCTCGCGCAGCCCCGCCGGCGACAGCGACAGCTCCCGTTCCACGCGGCCGGTGACGGTCAGCCGCCAGCCCGGATCGCGGGCGAGCACGGTCACCCCGGCGTGCGCCGCGGACTTGTTGACCGGCAGTCCCTGCGGCCCGAGCCCCGGGCGGCGCGGGGCCAGCACCGCCAGCCGGGCCAGCGGCGAGTACGCCTCCCCCACCGTGGTCAGCGTGATGACGCCGCTCGCCGCCGCGACCGTCCCCAGGAACGCGCGCCGCCCCACCGCGTCCTGGGGCCGCGTCATCACCGTCCGCCGCACCGTCGGCCACTCGTTGGCGACGTGGATGAGCAGCGCCCCGGCCAGGACGTAGGCCGTCCAGTAGTGCGCGGTGGTGAAGTAGAACCGGAACGCGTACCAGTAGGCGATGTTCATGATTCCCGTCACCAGCTGGAACAGCGCCGCCGCGACCAGCGGGAACACCAGCAGCCGCCGCACCCCGTGCGCGGCGGACGCGGCCGGCGGCCAGCGCAGCAGGTTCGGGTAGACCGTCCACAGCTTGGCCAGCAGCAGCGGCACCGTCGCCAGCCCGCCGATCACATGGATCCCCTGCGTGAACCGGTACAGGTTCACCGGACGCGACGGCCATCGCATCCACCCCGGCGGATGCTGCATGAAGTGACTGACCAGGCCCGTCGCGAAGGAGACCAGGAAACTGACGCCGAGCGCCAGGCCCAGCCACGACGCGACGCGCTCGTCGTGCAGGCGGCTGGTGAAGCGCCCCTGCAGCCCCCGCACCTCCTCCAGGACGGCCCGTGACACCGCCGGGACGGCCCGCGACACCGCCGGGACGGCCCGGGTCAACGACGCACGGCGACGAACCACCGGCCCGCCTCCTCCCACGACTCGGTCACGGTCGCCGCGCACGCCGCGGCGAGCCCCGCGGCGGCGTCGGCCGGGACGTGCGCCCAGGCGAACCACGCGCCCGCCGCACCGCCCGAGCGCAGCCGCAGCGGCTC
>NZ_CAACVB010000545.1 GCF_900659635.1 Actinomadura roseirufa
CGCCGGGGACCGCGCCGCGCTGCGCCGGCGGCTGCGCGACGCCCCGCTCGGCGCCGCGCTGCAGGGCGCGCTGGTCCTCGGCTTCGGCGCCGCGCTGGTCTTCGCCGTCATCGCGTTCGTGGTGAACGCGGCGGTGTCGGTCCGCGAGCGGGCCCGCGAGTTCGCCGTGCTGCGGGTGCTCGGCGTCCACCCCCGGCAGGTCGCCGGGATGCTCGCGGTGGAGCAGGCGTTCCTGGTCGGGCTCGGCCTGCTCGGCGGGCTGGTGCTCGGGCTCGTCGTCGGGCGGCTCGTCATCCCGCACATCGTGCTCGGCGTGCAGGCCGCCCCGCCGTACCCGCCCGCCGACCTCATCGTCCAATGGCCCGTGCTGCTGGCCCTGCTCGCCGGGGTCGGCGCGGCGCTCGGCCTCGTGCTCCCGGTGGTGCTGCGGGTGCTGCGCCGCCGCGGTCTCGGCGCCGGGCTCCGCGCGGGGGAGGAAGGATGAACGGTCCCTGGACGCGGCTGGCCCGCACGCAGTGGGCGCCGCTGGCGGCGCTGGCCGTGCTGACGCTGGTCACCGCGCTGCTCGCGGTGACCGTCCCGTCCCGGATCGCCGCCGGGTACGACGGCGCCGCGGGCGCCGCCGTGGGCGCCGACGGCGAGGTCCGGGTCGAGGCCAAGGTCTCCGCCGCCGAGGGCGGCCGCTCGATCCCGACCGGGGTGGAGACCACCACGGCGTCCGCCCTCTGGCAGGGCCTCCTGCCGCCCTCGCTGCGCGCCGTCGCCGGCCCGCCCGAGCCGTCGATCGCGCTCGACGAGGACCGGGTGAGCGGCGCCCGCACCTCCGCCCCCCTCGTCGTCACCCTGAAATGGGACCTCGGGACGAGAGAGCGGATCCGCTTCGTCGCCGGCGCGCCGCCGGAGAACCGGCCGTCCGACGACAGCGACGACGACCACGGCCGCGTGATCGAGATCGCCGTCCCCAAGGCGTTCGGTGCCGCCTATGGCTACGCCCCGGGCTCGGACCTGGTGTTCGCCGGTGGAGTACGCGCGCGCGTCTCCGGCCTGTACGAAGCGGTGAACGAACGCGACCCGTACTGGACGACGCGCGGCCTCCTGCTGCGGCCCCGGACCGAGCCGCGCGGCGTCGAGGGCGTGCGCTTCGAGGTCGGCGCGGGCCTCATCGACCTCGGCGCCTACACGATGCTCCTCCACGGCCCGGACCGGCAGCTCACCTACAGCTGGCGCTTCCCCCTCCTCCGCGACCGGCTCGACACCGCGCGCGCGTCCACGATGGCCGCCGACCTGGAGGCGTTCCGCGCCGCCCTGAAGAACCGCACCGACTTCTTCGAATGCGCCGTCGTCACCGCCCTGGACGCCCGGCTGCGCGCCTACGCCGGGCAGCTCCGCACCGCCAGGGCCGTGCTCGGCCTGGCGCTCGGCGGCCTCGCCGCCGTCGCCGCCGGGGCGCTGCTGCTCGCCGCCGGGCTGCTCGCCGAGCGGCTCGAACCGGTCCAGGGGACGATGCGGGCGCGCGGCGCCTCCCTGCGCCAGCTCGTGCCGCCCGCCTGCGCGCTGACCGCCCTCGCCGTCCTGCCCGCCGCCGCGCTCGGCTACGCCGCCGGACGGTTCCTGGACGCCGGTCCGCCGCAGGCGTCGTCGCTGTGGACGATCGGCGCGCTGCTCGTCCTCGTCCTCGCCCTGCCCGCCGCGATGATCGTCCGGCGGCAGGGCGGCGCGACGGCCGCGCCGGCCCGCCGCGACGACC
>NZ_CAACVB010000546.1 GCF_900659635.1 Actinomadura roseirufa
GGACGCGCGGCGCCCTCCTCGCGGCGGCGCCCTACCGGGGCCCGCTCCTCGCCCTGGCCGCCGTCGCCGCCGCCGGGCTGCTGCTCGGCGCCGCCGTCTCCTCCGGCCGCGCGCTGCCGGCCCTGCGCGCCGTCGGATCGTTCCTCGACTTCTACTGCGGCGTCTTCGCGCTGGTGTCGCTGTCGCTGACGGTCATGGTGGGCCTGCTCGCCACCGACCGCGCCCTGCTGGCGCCCCGCCACCGCGTCCGCGCGCAGGCCGTCCACCGCGCCACGGCGTTCCTCGCCGTGTCGACGCTCGCGCTGCACGTGTCCTCCCAGCTGATCCGGCACCGGATCGGGGCCGTCCAGGCGTTCCTGCCGTACTCCGGGAACCATCTGGCCGACTACGGGCTCGGCACGCTCGCGCTCTACCTGCTGGTCGTCGCCGTCGCGGGCGGCGTCGCCCGGGGCCGCTTCGCGGGCGCGCGGCATCCCTGGGCGTGGCGCGCGACGCACCTCACCGCCTACGCGGCCTGGCCGGTCGGGATCCTGCACGGGCTGACCTCCGGGCGCGCCCCCGCCACCTGGGTCACGGCGGGCTACCTGCTCTGCCTCGCCGCGGTGGCGATCGCGCTGGCGGCGCGTCCGCTCCTGCGGCCCCGGGAGAGGAGGACGCCGTGAGCGCCGCCGCCGCGGACATCGCCGTCCGTCACATCGGGCCGCCCCGGCTCACCAAGGGCCTGGAGAACGGAGGGCGGCTCGACTGGGACGCCCACCGCGCCCTGCACCCACACCCCCGGCCCCTCACCACCGACCAGCTCGTCGCGCTCTGCCAGGAGGGCCGGCTGCACGGTCGCGGCGGCGCGGCCTTCCCCTTCGCCCGCAAGGTCAAGGCGACAGCCGAAAGCGCCGTCCGGAGGCGCAAGCGGACGGTCGTCGTCGTGAACGGCACCGAGGGCGAGCCCGGCAGCGCCAAGGACAAGGTCCTGCTGCGCGGTGCGCCGCACCTGATCCTGGACGGCGCCGCGCTCGCCGCCACCGCGCTCGGCTCCGTCGAGATCGTCGTCGCGGTGACCGACGCGGCCGCGGCGAGCTCGGTGGAACGCGCGATCGCCGAGCGCGAGCTGGGGGCGCGGGCCCGGGTCGTGCGGCTCCCCGAGCGGTTCATCACCGGCGAGAGCGGCGCGCTCGTGCGCGGCGTCAACGGCGGCCGGCCGGTCCCGCCCGGCCGCAAGGGCCGCGCCTCCACCCGCGGCGTGGACGGCCTGCCCACCCTGCTGTCCAACGCCGAGACCTTCGCCCAGCTCGCCGTGCTCGCCGGCCTCGGGCCGCGCGGCTACCGCCGGGTCGGCCTCCCCGACGAGCCCGGCACGGTGCTGCTGACGGTCACCGGCTCGGCCCGCTTCCCCGCCGTGCTGGAGACCCCCGCCGGGGCGCCGCTCGGCCATCTGCTCGACCTGTCCGGCAGCCGGGCGGGCGAGGGCGTGCTGGTCGGCGGCTACCACGGCGCGTGGCTGAGGGGAGAGGTCGCCACCCGCACCCAGGTGTCGCGGGCGGGACTGCGCGCGGCGGGCGGCGCGCTCGGCGCGGGGATCGTCATGCCGCTCGGCCGGGGCACCTGCCCGCTCGGGGAATGCGCGCGGGTCGCCCGCTACCTCGCCGCCGAGTCCGCCGGGCAGTGCGGGCCGTGCCGGCTCGGGCTGCCCGACGTCGCCGGCGCCCTCACCGCGCTGGCCGCC
>NZ_CAACVB010000547.1 GCF_900659635.1 Actinomadura roseirufa
GGCGGACCTGGCCGGCCGGGTGCGCGACACCGGCGGCGGCGACAGGGACGGCGGCGACAGGGACGGCGGCGACAGGGACGGCGGCGCCGGCCGCGACGACGACCGGGAGCTCGCCGCGGCCAGCGACGACGAGCTGTTCGACCTGCTGGACACCGAGCTGAGCGGGCTCGAACCCGGCGACCGCGACGTCCCGTCCGAACGGGGCCGCTGACCATGGACTCCGGCGGGACGGCGAACGACGACCGGCTGCGGTCCTACCTCAAGCGCGCCACCGCCGACCTGCGCCAGGCCAAGCGGCGCGTCCGCGAGCTGGAGGACCGGGCGCGGGAGCCGATCGCGATCATCGCGGCGGCGTGCCGGTACCCGGGCGGCGTGACCGGCGCTGAGTCGCTGTGGCGGCTCGTCGCCGAGGGCCGGGACGCCGTCTCGGCCTTCCCCGGCGACCGCGGGTGGCCGCTGGCGGAGCTGGCGACGCCGGGCGGGCCGGGTGCGAGCCACACCCTCCAGGGCGGCTTCCTGTACGAGGCGCCGCGGTTCGACGCGGAGTTCTTCGGCATCAGCCCGCGCGAGGCGCTCGGCATCGACCCGCAGCAGCGGGTGCTGCTGGAGATCGCGTGGGAGGCGTTCGAGAACGCGGGCCTGCGCCGCCGCGACCTCGCCGGCGGCGACACCGGCGTGTTCGCGGGCATCGCCGGGCAGGACTACCTCGCCCTCGCGGCCCGGGGCGGCGGCGAGGCGGCGGGCCATCTCGCCACCGGCAACAGCGGCAGCGTGGTGTCGGGCCGGCTCGCGTACACGTTCGGGCTGGTGGGGCCCACCGTCACCGTCGACACGGCGTGCTCGTCCTCGCTCGTCGCCATCCACCTGGCGGCGCAGTCGCTGCGCCAGGGCGAATGCTCCCTGGCGCTGGCCGGCGGGGTGACGGTGATGTCCACGCCCGGCCTGTTCCTGGAGTTCACGCGGCAGCGCGGCCTCGCCTCGGACGGCCGGTGCAAGGCGTTCGCCGCGGCGGCCGACGGCACCGGGCTCGGCGAGGGCGCCGGGGTCGTGCTGCTGGAACGGCTGGAGGACGCGGTCCGCAACGGCCGCGAGATCCTGGCGGTGATCCGCGGCTCGGCCGTCAACCAGGACGGCGCGAGCAACGGGCTGACCGCGCCGAGCGGCCCCGCGCAGCAGCGCGTCATCCGGCGCGCGCTGGCCGCCGCGGGGCTGCCCGCGGCCGAGGTGGACGCGGTGGAGGCGCACGGCACCGGCACCACGCTCGGCGACCCGATCGAGGCGCAGGCGCTGCTGGCCGCCTACGGGCGGGACCGCCCGGCGGACCGGCCGCTGCTGCTCGGCTCGCTCAAGTCGAACATCGGGCACACCCAGGCCGCGGCGGGCGTCGCCGGGGTGATCAAGATGATCATGGCGTTGCGGCACGGGACGCTGCCCGCGTCCCTGCACATCGACGCGCCGAACCCGCACGTGGACTGGGACGCGGGCGCGGTCGAGCTGCTCACCGGGCCGGTGGCCTGGCCCCGCCGGGACCGTCCGCGGCGGGCCGGGATCTCCTCGTTCGGCATCTCCGGGACCAACGCCCACCTGATCCTGGAGCAGGCGCCCGAGCCCGCCGGCGGCGGCCCCGCGCCCGGCGGCGAGCCGGACGGGCGGGTGATCCCGTGGGCGGTGTCCGCG
>NZ_CAACVB010000548.1 GCF_900659635.1 Actinomadura roseirufa
GCCCCGCCGCTCGCGCCCGGGTCCGGGCGCCTCCTCGGGCTCCGGGTCCGGCGCCGCGCCGTAGCCGAGCAGGCGGAGCAGGACCTCCCGCGCCGCGGGCCGCTCCGCGGGGTCCTCGGCCAGGCAGGGCCCGGCGACCTCGGCCAGCCAGGCGGGCAGGTCCACCAGGTACCGCTCCACGCGCAGCAGCCGCTCGAGCGGGCTGTGCGGGCCGTCCACGCCGAACACCCGGGGCCCGAGCGCGGCGAAGCACATCGTGACGGCCCAGGCGAACACGTCCGCCGCCGCGCCGACCTCGCCGCCCGCCGCCTGCTCGGGCGCCATGAACGCGGGCGTCCCCGACGCGCCCGGCTCGCCCCGGCCGGACGGCCCGAGCGCCTTGGCGACCCCGAAGTCCACCACGCGCGGCCCGTCCGCCGCGAGCAGCACGTTGCCGGGCGTGAAGTCGCGGTGCACCACGTTCGCCGCGTGCGTGGCGGCCAGCGCCGTCATCGTCCCGACGGCCAGCCGCTCCAGCTCGACCCCGCCGAGCGGCCCGCCCTCCTCGACGACGCTCCGCAGCGAGGGGCCGTCGATGTACTCGCTAACGATTTAGGGGCGGCCCTCGTCGGTCCCGGCGTCCAGGATCCGCGCCGTGCAGAACCGCGCGACCCGCCGGACGAGCGTGATCTCCGACAGGTCGGCCGCGTCCCGCTCGCCGGGGCTCGGGTGGGGCGTCTTGACCACGACCCGTTCCCCGGACGCGCCCGGCCTGCGCGCGAGGTAGACGACGCCCTGGCCTCCCTCGCCCACCCGGCCCACCAGCTCGCATCCGCCGATCGCCGCCGGGTCGTCCGGCCTCAAAGGTTCGACCGCCACCGCGGACCGCCTCCCTCGGGCGCCCCGGGGACCGGACACCCGCCTGCCGCGCGGTGGTCCCCGGGGCGTGCCGATTCACTCGCACTGGACCGACGTCCCAGTCTGCCCGGAGGGGGGCGCCCCGCACAGCGTCGCCGAACGCGGTCCGGCCCGCCGCGGCGTGATAAGGCGTCAGTCGTGGAGCGGCCGCTTCGCCACGAGGGTCAGGACGTCGTACTTGGCGACGGACGCGCCGTCCTGGTTGGTGACGTCGGTGTCCCAGCGCACCTCGCCGTACCCCGCGCCCTCGCGCGGGGTGATCTGCTTGGCGGTCAGCGTCACGGTCAGCTCGTCACCGGGGTTGACCGGGGTGAGGAACCGCAGGTTCTCCAGCCCGTAATTGGCCAGCACCGGCCCGGGCGCGGGATCGACGAACAGCCCGGCCGCGAATGACACGACCAGGTAGCCGTGCGCGACGCGGCCGCCGAAGAACGGGTTCGCCCGGGCGGCGTCCTCGTCGGTGTGGGCGTAGAAGGTGTCGCCGGTGAACGCCGCGAAGTGCTCCACGTCCTCCAGCCCGACCGTGCGGGGGCCGCCGACCGCGGTGTCGCCGACGCGCAGCTCCTCCAGGTGCTTGCGGAAGGGGTGCTCGGCGGTGACGGTGCGGTCGGTGCCGGGCACCCAGCGCCCGGTGATCTCGGTGAGCATCGCGGGCCCGGCCTGCACGGCGGTGCGCCGCATGTGGCGCACCACGCCGCGGACCCCGCCGAGCTCCTCGCCGCCGCCCGCCCGGCCGGGGCCGCCGTGGAC
>NZ_CAACVB010000549.1 GCF_900659635.1 Actinomadura roseirufa
CCCGCGCCGTCTCCGAGACGGCCGCGCCGGGCGCGCTCAGCCGAGGCTGATCGGGAGCCTCGCGGCGAGGTCCCCGAGCGCGGCCCGCTCCGCCGCGTCCGGCGCGCGGCGGCCGGTGCCGATCAGCAGCGCGTCCCGGTCGGAGAACGAGGCGGGGAAGACGTCCCCGGCGATCCGCTCCAGCGACGCGCGCGCCGCCGCCAGGGGCTCGGCGGGCGGCCCGGCGGCCGACGGGAGACGCGCGACCAGGTCGAGGTGGTGCAGGGTCCATTCGAGCACGTACGCGGACAGGTAGTCGCCGGCGGTCAGGACCTCGCCCTGGGTGGCGACGCGGGCGGCCGGATCGGCGAGCGCGGCGGCGCGGCCCGCCGCGGACCCGACGTCGTCGAGATGGAACTTCAGCAGCCGCGGCTCGCCGTACGCGGCGGCCAGCCGCGGGATCAGCGCGTCCAGCGGGTCGTCGCCCGTCGGCGGCGCGACGGGCTTCCAGTAGGTGTCCGCGTTCACGGTCGGCGCGGACTCGGCGGGCGTGACCAGGGTGATCAGGACGTCCTGCGCGTCGATGACCAGGTGGCACACCAGGTCCCGCACGAGCCAGCCCGCACAGCCCGACGGCCGTTCGAAGTCCTCGTCCGGGGTCTCGGCGACCGCCGCGAGCAAGGCCGTCCAGGAGCGTGAGAAGAGATCCACGGCCGCACCGTAGTGCCGGTTCGAAACGGCGGACAACCGTATTTAGCGCTACCTCCGCTCAGCCCCAGGCCATGCGCCGCCAAGGGCTGGCCGGGTCCTCCGCGAGGATCCGGTGACCGATGAGCGAACGCTCGTACCACTCGCCGAACTCGCCGCCGTCGAAGCGGAGCATGCGGCCGAGGACGTAGCCCGCGGAGAACGACCGCCACGACGTGTACACCTGGTGCGCGCGGTGGCCCGCGGTGAGGACGCGCTTCTCGGCCTCCTCGGCGTCGCAGTACCCGGCGCCCAGCCCCCACCGCGCCATGTTCACCGCCCGGCCGAAGTCGTAGCCGAACACGCTCTCGACCCGCCCGTCCGGCGGCAGCAGGCCGTCCGCCCGGAACCGCGCCTCGTACCGCAGGATCAGGCCCGACAGGTCCACGACCTCGCGGACGGTCGCCGCGGCGATGTCGCGCTCGCCGCACCAGGCGGCGATCGCCTCCCGCCACGCCCGCTCGCCGGTGCCGCGCCCGCGCCGGTCGAGCACCATCTGGATCGCCGCGTCGCTGTTCTCCGCGTCCAGCAGCGCGTCCACCTGCTCGCGCCAGCCCGCGGCGTCGGTGACGCCCCAGTCGCGTTCGAGGAGCACCCGGTCGTCGCGGCCGCCCGCGTCGGTGAGGGTGTTCCAGGCCACGCCGTTCCCGACGGCCAGGTGCGCGCCGACCGCGAGCGCCGCCGCGAGACGCCCCCACGGCGCGCCGGAGGGGTCGGTGACGAGGACGTCGTGATCGCGGTCCGGTCTCCGTTCGGCCTCGGCCAGCAGCAGGGAGACCCGCCGGTGGCCGTCCCCTTCCGGCGGCATCTGCGCCAGCAGCTCGCGCAGCGGCGGCAGCGCGGCGCGCGGGCCCGCGTCCCGCAGGATGAGCCGCGCCGCGTGGACGCCCGCGGCGTCGGCGCG
>NZ_CAACVB010000550.1 GCF_900659635.1 Actinomadura roseirufa
TATCTGAGTGCGCAGACCGGTCGTGCCGCTGGTGTCGCGGCGACTGATCGGTTGTTCGCGGCGACCGAGGCGCAGGTCGGGTTGCGGCGGTTCGAGGACCCCGCCTTCCTGGACCGGCTGCGGCTGGCACAGGAGGGCGCGGGCAGCACCGCGGAGTTGATTGCGGGGATCGGCGGGACGGGCCAGGGCGTGCTGGCGCTGATGGGCTTTGTGGGGTCGTTGCTGGTTCTCAGTCCGGCGATGACCGCCCTGGTCCTGGTCGCGGCGCTGCCCGCGCTGGTGGCCGAACTGGTCTTGTCGCGGCGCCGTGCGGCCGTCCAGTGGGACAACGAGCAGACTCATCGGCGTGAGTTCTTCTACAACCGGTTGCTGACGGGGGTGGAGGCGGCGACCGAGATCCGCCTGTTTGGGATCGGGCCGTTTCTGCGTGGGCGGATGATGGCCGAGCGGCTGCGCGGTAACGCCGCCGATCGGAGCATGGACCGGCGGGAGCTGGCGACCCAGGGCGGTCTGAGCGCCCTGGGCGCGCTGGTCACCGGAGCGGGTCTGTGGTGGGCGGTTTCGGCCGCCCGGCGCGGGGCGCTGAGCGTGGGTGATGTGGCGATGTTCGTGGCGGCGGTGGCGGGGGTGCAGTCGGCGTTGAACTCGCTGGTGGCGGGGATCGCGGCGGTGCACGGGCGGCTGCTGGCCTTCACCCACTACGTCGCGATCATCGGGGGTGAGCCCGACCTGCCCCGCGCCATTGGCGGGGAGGCGCCGCCGCTGCGCCAGGGCATCGAGTTGCGCGACGTCTGGTTTCGTTACAGTGGTGATCATCCGTGGGTGTTGTCGGGGATCGATCTGGTGATTCCCGATGGGCGGGCGGTGGCGCTGGTGGGGTTGAACGGGGCGGGTAAGAGCACGCTGGTGAAGCTGCTGTGCCGGATGTACGACCCGACGCGCGGGCAGATTCTGTGGGATGGGGTGGATCTGCGTGAGATTCCGCCCGAGCGGCTGCGGGAGCGGATCAGTGCGGTGTTCCAGGAGCACATGCACTATGACATGACCGCCGCGGAGAACATCGCTCTGGGTGATCTGAGCGCGATGGGTGATGGTGAGCGGGTGCGGCGGGCGGCGGGCAGGGCGGGGATGCATGACAAGCTCGCGGGGTTGCCGCGGGGGTATGAGACGTTGCTGACGCGGATGTTCTTCAGTGAGGCCGATAAGAACGATCCCGAGACCGGGGTGGTGTTGTCGGGTGGGCAGTGGCAGCGGCTGGCGCTGGCGCGGGCGTTCGTGCGTGAGGGCCGGGATTTGATGATCTTGGACGAGCCGAGTTCGGGGCTGGATCCCGAGGCCGAGCATCAGGTCCATTCCCGGATGCGTGAGTACCGGGAGGGCCGGACGAGTCTGCTGATCTCTCATCGGCTCAACGCGGTGCGTGAGGCCGATCTGATCGCGGTCCTGGACGGCGGCCGGATCGTCGAGAGGGGCACCCACGACACGCTGCTGGCCGCTGAGGGGACCTACGCCCGCTTGTTCAGGCTCCAGGCCACCGGCTACCAGGAGGCCATCGGATGAGA
>NZ_CAACVB010000552.1 GCF_900659635.1 Actinomadura roseirufa
TGGTCGCCTTCACCATGTCCGGTGAGACGGCCCGCCGGCTGTCGCGCTACCGGTCCCCGATCCCGCTGCTGGCCTTCACCTCGGTGCCCGCCGTCCGTGCGTGGTCATCGCGGCCGGCTCAGCGCGCGACCGGCGCGTTCACGCCGATCGGCAGGCCGCGGAGCCCCTGCGCGAGGCCCTGCGCGATGCCCCGCTGCAGCGCCGCCTGCGGTCCGGCCTTGGACGGCGCGGCCCGCATCAGGTCACCGACGACGGGCAGCCCCGGCCGGACCGCGGGCCGCGGGGTGGTGCTGCGGCTCGTCGAGGGCAGCTTGTGGTGGCCGGACGCCGGGCGGTGCTTGCGCGGCTTGTGCTTCTTGTGGGGCTTCTTGTGCGGCCACTTCGGCGCGTGCTTCACCGGCTCCTTGGGGTCGTGGCCGCCGTTGACGACGCTCGCCCCGCCCTTGCAGAACGCCTGGGCGAGGCCCACCACCGCGACGGAGTTGCCACAGACGTTGATCGGCACGGAGACCGGCAGGAACACCTGGTTGCCGCCGCCGATGCTGAACATGCCGGAGGTCTTCATCTTCGGGCCGCCCCGGCCGCCCTTGTTGACGACCTTCGCGCCGCCCTGGCACCAGGCCTTGGCGAGGCCGACGACGGCGACGGCGTTGCCGCAGACGTTGATCGGCGCGGAGATCGGCGCGTAGATCTGGTTGCCGCCGAGGATGGAGAACATCCCGGAGGTCTTCATGAAGGCGTCGTCCTTCCAGCCGCGGCCGACGTCGTTCCAGCTCCGGCCCATGTCGGGGAAGCCGCCGCCGAACCCGGCGTCGCGGGCGGAGGAGCGGCCGTAGGTGCCGCCCTTGTGGTGGTGCTTGCCCTTGTGGTGGTGCCCGCCGCCGTTGACGACGCTGGCGCCGCCCTTGCACTGCGCCTTGCTGAGGCCGACGATGGCGATCGCGTTGCCGCAGACGTCCACCGGAACGCTGATCGGCGCGAAGAGCTGGTTGCCGCCGAGGATCGAGAACATCCCGGAGGTCTCCATGCCCCCGCCGCCGACGCCCCGGTTGACGACCTTGGAGCCGCCCTTGGACGCGGCCTGGGCGGCGCCGATCGCGGCGATGGAGTTGCCGCTGACGTCGACGGGCACGGAGATCGGCGCGGCCACCTGGTTGCCGCCGAGGACGCTGAACATGCCGTTGCTCTTCATGCCGCCGCCGTGCGCGGAGGCCGAGGCGGCCGGCAGGAAACCGGCCCCGAGGGCCATGCAGCCCGCGGCCACCAGGGCGGCGCGCGCGGTGTTCTTGGACCAGATGCGCATGTCGTGTTGCTCCTGTTCTTCTTTCTCTGCGATTCGGTGAATCGGTGGTTGGGAATCGCTGCGCGGAACCTGTGCGCGCAGCGCCGCAGCGGCACGGTGCTGACCGTCGCTGCTTGTGGAATGGGCTTGGGTGGGCTCGCCTGCGGGCGCCGGCCGTCCGGTGGCGCGGGTCGCGTGCCGTGCCGGCGGTGCCGTGCCGGTCGCGGCCGGTCGCGGCCGGTCGCGTGCC
>NZ_CAACVB010000553.1 GCF_900659635.1 Actinomadura roseirufa
CGTCCGCCGCCGAGCCGTTCCCGTTCGCGCAGGACGTCCCCGGCGCCTCGCCGCGTCCGTCGGCGAGCGGCGGGGCGCCGCTCGCCGCCGCACCGCCGGCCGCGCCGGACGAGCCGTGGCTCACCGAGCCCAAGAAGAAGGGCAAGCAGCCCAAGGGCAAGAGGCCGGGCGGGGGACGCGGCGCGAAGCCCGTCCTCATCGGCGTGGCGGGGCTCGCGATCGCCGCGGTCGTCGCCGCGGGCGGCTACGTCCTCTTCATGGGGGGCGATGACGAAAGCGGGGGCGGCGGGAAGGGCAGCGCCGTGCTCGCCGGGTCGGTGTTCGCCGCGGCCGGCTCCGGCAACGCCGACGGCCGCGACCAGCGCCTCAGCGACGTCGCCGCGCTGGGCACGACCGTCGTCACGGTCGGCGGGGAGTCCGACTCGTCCGGGTCGCGCGGCCAGTTCCTGGTGTCCGGCGACGGCGCCAGGACGTTCAGGTCCGCGCCGGTGAAGGGCGTGGACGGCGGCGAGCCCGCGCCCGACGAGGTCCCCCAGGCCGTCGCCGGCTCCGACCACGGCTGGGTCGCGGTCGGCTCGCGTCCCGGCGGCGCCGTGCTGTGGACCAGCCGGGACGGCCGGAGCTGGGAGCGCCTGCCCGACGAGGCGGCCCTCCCGTTCGGCGGCGGCACCCGCGTCACGAAGGTCGTCGCGGCCGGGAGCGGGTTCCTGGCGCTCGGCGACAGCTCCCGCAAGGGCGACTTCAGCGACAGCGTGCCCGCCGTGTGGACGTCCGCGAACGGCCGCGCCTGGCAGCTCAGGACCGGCGACCAGCTGGCCCTGCCGATCCGCAAGGGCCAGATCTCGCTGGTCACCGCGACCGGGCTCGGGAACACGCTGCTCATGGAGGGCATCCACGCGCCCGAGCCGAACAAGCCCGCGCGGTTCCGCAAGCTGTGGCGCTCGCAGGACGGCGGCCGCACCTGGACCGACTCCGACGTCCCCGCCCCCAAGGGCACCCGCGGCCTGATGGTCGGCGGCGGCCCGGCCGGGTTCGTCGCCGTCCGCGAGATCAAGGGCGAGTACGGCCAGGCGTTCACCTCCAGGGACGGCTCGTCGTGGCGGCAGGCAGGCAAGGTCCGGGCGACCGGCTACCAGCGGATCGGCGCGGTGGTCGGCGACGCGCAGGGCTTCGCCGCGATCGTCGTGCGGGGCCGCGACGTGCTCGTCTCGCGCAGCGCGAACGGCGCCCGATGGCAGGACGCGGGCAGCGTGCCCGCGCAGCCGGGCCGCGAGGTGCGGGCGTACGCGCTCGCGGGCGGGCAGAGCGTCGTGGTCGGCTCGCAGAACGACGCCGGCGACGTCAACGCGCTGCTGACGGTGCTCGGCCGCACCGGCGCCGAGGTGCCGGTCGACCTGGCGAAGGTGCCGGGCGCGGTGCACCGCGACCACACCGTGTCGGCGGTGGCGGCCGGCGGGACGCGGGCGCTCGCGGTCGGCAGCGCGGC
>NZ_CAACVB010000554.1 GCF_900659635.1 Actinomadura roseirufa
TTCATTCCGTGGCGGCAGGCCCTTGACCGTGGAACGCCGGCGAGCCTAGAGAGGAGGAAGATCGTTGTCCGGCGAGTCGAGCCATATGCGCTGCCCTTCAGGGGTCACGGTGATCCCGAAGCGGTCGGGCTCTGGCCTTCCGGCTTGCAGCCACCAATCATAGGCGGCTTCGAGGGAATCCCAGAGGCGTCGAGCCCCCTGCTGCCGCACAATATGCTTACCGTGAGGTCCCGGAGTGAGGGAAGCCCATGAGTCGGATGTGTATTCCGAGATCCGGTAAGTGTGGCTGCCATCTCTGTTTTTGGTCTTTCCTGGGGAAAGCTCGGGGAGCCTCGTGCCCACCGCGAAGCGGGCAGTGGAGCTGACTTCGAAGACCTCGCGCGGGAAGTGCGACGTGGTGGTCTGCGTAAAATTACCCTCGTACTCGTCATCACTCCATGAGACATTTTTTCGTCGCTGCTCACGAACCCGCATAAAGGCTACTGGCTCGCTGAGTTTGCCTTCGGCGGTGCCGTCGTTGTGCACTGTTAGCGTGAGTAGTACGCCCCCCGAATCGAGGTTGCTGCCCCAGGGCAAGAGAATGCGTCCTGAGTCGCGACACTGTGCAACCCATGTGTAAGGGATGTCTCGCACGGAGGCCGTTGCGATAACACGGTCGTACGGAGCGTGCTCAGGATATCCAAAGGCCCCGTCCCCGGTAACCACCGTCACGGGGAAGTCTGCCTTGTGCAGGGCCGAGCGGGCGTGGTCTGCGACATTGGGATCGACTTCGACGGTCGTCACATTCTCCGCGCCCGCGAGCTGTGCCAGGAGTGCAGCGTTGTATCCGGTGCCCGAGCCGATCTCAAGGATCTTCATCCCGGCTTCGACGTCGAGCATACTGATCATTTCTTGCATGAGTGAGGGTGCGCTGCTGGAGCTCGTGGGTTCCAGGCCCCTGTCCGTGGCGCCGTCATCCACCTGAGTGATGATCGGGTCATCGCTCTGACAGAGTTCTGCCCAGTCAGAGGGGGCGTCCTGTCGGCGGAGGGGAACCAACCATCCCTCGTCCCCCCACACCCAGACCGTGTCAGGTATGAACCACTTCCGATCTACGCGGGTCATACTTCCCCATTCCCTCCACACACATGGCATGGGCGCTCTTCCTTGCTGCGCTTATCTTTCCCGTCCGTTTCTACAACGATAGTCCCTGTGCCGTCACATCGACGGCATTTCTGTTTCTTGCTGTGCTTGCCCATGGTCCTACTCTCGATTGGTGACTCTCCACCATGCTCGTCGGCTTGGAGGCAGCCGCGATCAGAGGGCTCGGTGGAAAGCTAGGGGAGGGGCGCTAGAGAGCTTCAATAGTTGGGGTTATCGACTGTGTCTTGGTGGTGACTGGCCTGTCGGGTGTGGGCGGGTTTCCCTTGGTGGATGCGGTATGGCGAGGGCGGCGGGTTGACCGCTGTGGAGCGGGCGCGGCGGGAGGCG
>NZ_CAACVB010000555.1 GCF_900659635.1 Actinomadura roseirufa
CTCGGCGGCACCGTGGTCGCGGGGGCGGCGGTCACGGGTGCGGGGTGTGCGGGGGCGGGGTGCGCGGGGGCGGTGACGGTCACGGCGGGCTCCGCTACGCGGCGGTGGGCATCGTCCGGCCGCCGATCGGCAGCGCGTGGACGGCGGCGCGGGCGATCGACTCGACGTCGTCGGCGGACAGCTCGGCGGTGGGGTTGCGGCGCATCCAGCGGATCAGCCTGAACGGCTGGGCGAAGGTGATGCCGTCGGCGGTGAAGGGGGTGCGGCGCGGCAGCCGCCCGCCGTGCACGGCCAGCACCGGCGTCACCTCGACCCGTGTCCCGGCGCGCTCGGAGATCAGCGCGGCGGCGGCCTCGGCGCGCGCGGTCAGGCTCCTGACCAGCTTGGTCTGCGTCCGCCCGTCGATGAACAGCTTGTCGCCGTGCCGGGACAGCTCGGCGTCCGGCTGCCACGCCTCGTTGTGCACCAGCCACACCCCGCCGGGGCCGATGACCAGCTGGTCGGCGGAGCCGTGCTCGGGCACCGTCCGGGCGAGCAGCACCCGGTGGCCGCGCCGCTCCAGCGTCAGCCGCAGCAGCCGCGCCATCCGCTCGTCACCGCGCAGCCCGCGCCGCCAGACGCTGGATGTGCTGTAGATGCGCCAATGGACCAACGAGTCGACGGCGGCGACCAGGACCGCGGCGACGATTCCGAATACCGCGTTGACCAGAGCCCCGCACAGCAGCAGCGCGGCGCCGGCCATAATTGCGCGGTTCCGCAACCGCCCCTTTCGGTCCTTCTGCCAAAGCTCCTCGAAAACCGCCTGGGGCGAACCGCCCGTGAACGCGGCCCTATCCCTGAGGTAGATGGAGCTGCCGATCATCTCGACCTCCCGGCATCCTGCGACGACGACCCCATTATGGGGATGGTCGACGGCTTTTCGCCACACTTCGACCGGTGCCGGAAGCCGGGCGGCGCCGCGGCTCAGGGGGTCCGCGGCATTGCTTACCTGGCCTTTTGCGGTGACGGCGGCGGTTAAATTTTGGGGAAGTCTTTAGAACGTTCTACAAGAATGGATGAAATGCTCGATGCAACTTTCACGGTAACGCACGGAGGTGATTTCGGTCCGGTGGCCATTGTCACATGGACGACCACCGGCCGGGCACGGTAGGGACCCGCCCGCTCCGGCGGCGGCGACCGCGCCCGGCACACTGGAGCGATGCACCCGCACCCCGCCCCGCGCCCCGTCCCATCTGAGGGCCCGCCCTCCGACCCGTCCCGGGGCCCGCGGATCGCAGCCGCCGAGGACCTGCCCGTCGCGAGCGCCGTCCCGGCCCTGCGCGCGGCCCTGGCCGGGCGGGGCGCCGCCGTCCTGGCCGCCCCGCCCGGCACCGGCAAGACCACGCTCGTCCCGCTCGCCCTCGCCGGCCTGGCCCT
>NZ_CAACVB010000556.1 GCF_900659635.1 Actinomadura roseirufa
GCCCAGCCGCCGGACGGTCGCCACCGCCTCGTCGCGCCGCTCGGCCGCCGGGACGAGCCCCAGGTGCCGGGACGGCGTGGCCGCGCCGGAGTGCCGGCGCAGCGCGCCCAGCACGGGCAGCCCCAGCTCGGCGACGGCGGCCCGGCACATCTCCTCGTGCGCGTCCGAGCCGAGCCGGTTGAGGATCACCCCGGCGACCCGCACCGAGCCGAACGAGCGGAACCCGTGCACCAGCGCGGCGACCGACCGGCCCGCGGCGGCCGACGCGTCGACCACCAGCACGACCGGCGCCTCCAGCAGCATGGCGACGTGCGCGGTGGACGCGAAGTCGCCGCCGCCCGCGGAACCGGGCGGGCCGATCCCCGCCGCCCCGTCGTACAGGCCCATGACGCCCTCGACGACGGACACGTCCGCGCCAGCAGCACCGTGCAGGAACAACGGGACGACCAGGTCCTCGGACGTGAGCCACGGATCCAGGTTCCGCCCGGGGCGTCCCGTGGCGAGGGCGTGGTAACCGGGGTCGATGTAGTCGGGGCCGACCTTGTGCGGGGAGACCTTCAGGCCGCGCTCGGCGAACGCGGCCATCAGGCCCGTCGCCACGGTCGTCTTGCCGCTGCCCGACGAGGGCGCGGCGATGACGAGCCGCGGCGCCGTCACCACTCGATGCCCTTCTGGCCCTTCTGCCCGCGGTCCATCGGGTGACGGACCTTGCCCATCTCGGTGACCAGGTCGGCGGCCTCCACCAGCCGCGGGTCGGCGTCCCGGCCGGTGATCACGACGTGCTGGTGGCCCGGCCGGTCGCGCAGCGCCGTCACGACGTCGTCCACGTCGATCCAGCCCCACTTGATCGGATAGGTGAACTCGTCCAGGACGTACAGCCGGTACGTCTCGGCGGCCAGGTCCCGCTTGATCTGCTCCCAGCCCTCGCGGGCGTCGGCCTCGTGGTCGTCCTCGGACCCGGGCCGCTGGATCCACGACCAGCCCTCGCCCATCTTCGTCCAGAACACCGGGCCGCCCTCGCCGGTCTCGGCGTGCACGCGTCCCAGCGCCAGCAGCGCGCTCTCCTCGCCGATGCGCCACTTGGCGGACTTGACGAACTGGAACACCCCGATCGGCCAGCCCTGGTTCCAGGCGCGCAGCGCCAGCCCGAACGCGGCGGTCGACTTCCCCTTGCCGGGCCCGGTGTGGACGATCAGCAGCGGCCGGTTGCGGCGCTCCCTCGTCGTCAGCCCGTCGCGCGGCACGTACTCCGGCTTGCCCTGCGGCATCTCAGTCCCCGTTCCGTGAGCCTACGACGCCGACGTGGAGGTCTGGCGGCCGGTCGCGCGGATCGAGCCCGACCACGTCCAGGCCGAGCTGACCCCCGAGCGGCTCGGCGA
>NZ_CAACVB010000557.1 GCF_900659635.1 Actinomadura roseirufa
CTAGTACTACAACGACAGGTTGTGATCAACTCGCGTCGGATGGTTGGCTGTGATGTGTGGTCATCAGCGACGTCGAATCGTGGTCCCGGGAGTTTTCTGCCTTTCTAGGGGAGTTTGCTGGCCGCTTTCCGCGCGTGGAGTCGCGACGTCAGGCGGCCTCTTACCTGCGTGGACTCCTGAGTGAGCTGGAACGCAAGAACGGGTGGACGCTCGCTGAGATGGCAGGTGAGAGGGGCCCGGAGCGCCTGCAACGCCTTCTGAATTTCTATGCCTGGGATACCGACGGAGTGCGCGATGACGTTCGTCGGATGGTTGTCGACTGCATCGCGGACCCCCGGGATGGGGTGTTGATCCTGGACGATACCGGTTTTCTGAAGAAGGGCGTGCGGTCGGCCGGAGTGGCACGGCAGTACTCCGGAACCGCAGGACGGATCGAGAACTGCCAGATCGGAGTCTTCTGCGCCTACGCGGGACCGAAGGGCCGGGCTCTGATCGATCGGGAACTCTATCTGCCCAAGGCATGGATTGATGATCGGGAGCGATGCCGGCTGGCCGGCATCGGCGATGAGGTCGGCTTCGCCACCAAGCCGGATCTGGGCATCGCCATGCTGGCGCGAGCCGTCGAGGCCCGGGTCCCGTTCGGATGGGTGACCGCAGACGAGGCCTACGGCCAGGTCGGCCGGCTTCGGTTATGGCTGGAACAGCGCCACATCGCTCACGTCCTGTGCGTTCCTCGTACTCAAATGGTGATCTCGATGGGCCTGACCCAGGAGCGCGCGCACCATCTCGCAGGGCAGCTCCAGCCCGGTGACTGGCATCGTCTGAGCTGCGGAGATGGCGCCCGCGGGCGCCGCGAATACCATTGGGCGGCAATTTCCATCCGCCCCTTGCGTGAACCCGGCGTGGGCCACTGGCTCCTCGCCCGCCGAAGCATTGCCAAGCCTGAAGAAATCGCCTACTACATCTGCTTCGCCAACGAAAACACATCATTGGCGGAACTGGTTGGTGTAGCGGGCAGTAGATGGGCCGTCGAGGAGTGCTTCCAAGCAGCGAAGAACGAAACCGGACTCGATCACTATCAAGTCCGCGGATACCAGGCGTGGTATCGGCATGTCACCCTGTCCATGACAGCCGCCGCATTTCTACTCCGGCTCCAGCGCGGGCAGCAAAAAGGGGATCTGGCGGATACCGATCGGTATCACTCTACCCTCTGAGCATCAATGAAATCCGGCGCCTGTGGAACCGCTTGGTGCACCGGGTCTTCCATCAACCTGACCACATCCTTGCATGGTCAGAATGGCGAAGACGGGCCCTCCAAAAAGCCCGGCGCAGTCACTATCGCCAGCGCCAGTATCGCAACCTGTCGTTGCAGTACTAG
>NZ_CAACVB010000558.1 GCF_900659635.1 Actinomadura roseirufa
CGCAGCGACCTGGACCTGATGCGCCGCGAACTCCTCGTCACCGGCAAGGGCAACAAACAACGCATCGTCCGCTTCGGACACCCCTCAGCCCGCGCCATCGACCGCTACCTGCGCACCCGCGCCAAACACACCCACGCCACCAGCCGCCACCTGTGGCTGGGCACCAACAACCGCCCACCCATGACCGCCAACGGCATCTACCAGATGGTCGCCCGCCGCGGCCACGAATGCGGCGTCACCGTCCACCCGCACAAATTCCGCCACCACTTCTCCCACACCTGGCTCGACAAGGGCGGCGCCGAAGGCGACCTCATGGAACTCAACGGCTGGACATCACCCCAGATGCTCCGCCGCTACGGCCGCAGCGCCGCCGGCACCCGAGCCCGCCGCACCTACGACCGCATCATGGAGGACTAACAACCACAGAGCCCCGGCGCCGACCGCGCCGGGGCTCCCTCACGCCTCAGCCCTTCTTCCGCACCTGCGCCGACCTCTTGGCCAACCGCAGCATGTACGCCCGCTTGGCCAACTCAGCCCGCGCACGCCGCTCCTCCGGCGCAAGCACACCCTCCGGATCCACCTCACGCTCAAACCGAGCAAGAAACGCATCCCTCGCCGGCCGAGTACGCCGCCTACGGTCTCCCGTCCTGCTCCACGACACCAGCGCAGCAATCCGCTTGTCGATCTCCGCCATCCACTCTCCCCGACCCACACCGGACACCGGAGAAGCTCAGGCAACACCTTCCAGCCACCCACCGCCACCACAGAGCACACCACGCACCCCGAGAGCTCCTAACCCGCCTTACGCTCCACAAGTCCCCCGGCCCTGATCAAAACAAACACCCCCACAGCCACCACCGAATCCCACGAGAAAGAGGAACGGCCACAATCTCCGCTTTCTACTTCCCATCTCCGCCCCCATCCCCGCCCGCGTAGGAGCAGCGGCCCTCGATGGGGTTCGGGTCGGCCTCGAGGGGACCATCTCCGCGAGCGCGAGGAGCAGATGAGCACGTTGGCGCCCGCCTTGGCCGCGTGGGGACCATCCCCACATGCCTGGGGAGCAGAGGAGGGAGGAGGGAGGCCGCCCGCCTGGACCATCTCCGCGTGCGCGGGGAGCAGGTTGCCATGAGACCGATGCCCCGGGCGACGTCAGGACCATCCCGGCCTGCGTGGGGAGCAGCTGCCCTGGTCCTGGTCCTGGTGGCTGCTCAGGGACCATCCCGCGTGCGCGGGGAGCACCCGGACGGCACCGCCAAGCCGTGTGTCGACGACGGGTGAAAACTGACCCCCAGGCGACGGCTGGAATCTGACCCCTCTCACTGTGTGGAGGGTGATCAGGGTGGAGGACTGGGCGGAGATC
>NZ_CAACVB010000559.1 GCF_900659635.1 Actinomadura roseirufa
CCGCCCGCGCCGCGGCGCGCCCCGCCCGGCGGCGGCGCGGCGTCCGGCCGCCTCCGCGTACCCGGGGTCGAGGAGCTTGCCCGCGAAGAGGTCGAGCAGCAGGGACATCGACGCGTCCGGCCGCCTCCATCCGCCCGTGCCGGGGGGCTCGGGCCGGTCCTGTCCTGCGATCACCGCCCCATCATGGCAAGGAGCTGCAAATCGGCCGCCGCGCGCGCCGGTCAGGCGAGCGCCGCGCGGGACCGGTCGAGGCCGACGTGGAGCGCGAGCCCGCCGAGGACCGAGCCCATCAGGTACCGCTGGGCGCGCTGCCAGCCGGGCCGCTCGGCCAGGAAGCGGGCGACCCCGCCCGCGCCGAGCACGATCAGCCCGTTCACGGTGAGCGCGACCGCGATCTGGGCGAGGCCGAGGGCCAGGCTCTGCAGCGGGACGTGGCCGCGGTCCGGGTCGATGAGCTGCGGCAGCAGCGACACGTACACGACGGCGATCTTGGGGTTGAGCAGGTTGGTGACCAGGCCCATGGTGAAGAGCCGGCGGGGCGGGTCGGGGGGCAGCTCGCGGGGCGCGAACACCGTCCCGCCGCCGGGGCGGACGGCCTGCCAGGCGAGCCAGAGCAGGTACGCCGCGCCGGCCAGCTTGATGGCGGTGTAGAGCGGCGGGACGAGCCGGAAGACGGTGGTGAGCCCGGCGGTGGCGGCCACGAGGTAGACCAGGAACCCGGCCGCGACCCCGGCGAGCGAGATCAGGCCCGCCCGGCGGCCCTGCGTGACCGTCCGGGAGACCAGGTAGATCATGTTCGGTCCGGGGGACAGGACGAAGCCGAGGCCGATGGCGGCGCTGCCGGCCAGGGCGGCGAACGAGATCAATGGGCCTCCATTCTCTGCGGTGCTTTCCAACGACTCGATGCTATTAATCAGAGCAATAGCATGCAATACTGACTTTGTACTCGGTGCAATTCTCCCCGGGAGGGCGGAGCATGGACGACTACCGGCGGGTGGCGGACGCGATCGCCGCGGACATCGCGGCCGGCCGGCTGCGTCCCGGTGAGCGGCTGCCGCCGCAGCGCGCCTTCGCCCGCGCCAAGGGCATCGCCAACTCCACGGCGAGCCGCGTCTACCGGGAGCTGGCCAGGCGCGGCCTCACGGTCGGCGAGGTGGGGCGCGGCACGTTCGTCCGGGCCGCGGAGCGCGCGCCCGCCCCGGCCCTGGCCGAGCCCGCGGCCGCGCGCATCGACCTGGAGCTGAACTATCCCGTCGTGGCCGGGCAGGGCGCGCTCCTCGCCGCCGGGCTGGAACGCCTGCTCCGCCCGGACGTCCTGGACGCGGCGCTCGGCCCCGCGGGCGTGGCG
>NZ_CAACVB010000560.1 GCF_900659635.1 Actinomadura roseirufa
TGAGTCGATCAATGTGACGCTGGAGAAGGATCACACCTCCGGTCAGGACGACGCGCTGCTGGACATCTACCGCAAGCTGCGCCCGGGCGAGCCGCCGACCCGTGAGTCGGCGCAGACGCTGCTGGAGAACCTGTACTTCAACCCCAAGCGTTACGACGTCGCCAAGGTCGGCCGGTACAAGATCAACAAGAAGCTCGGCCTCGACCTGGACATGAACCAGGGCACGCTGACCGAGGACGACATCGTCTCGACGATCGAGTACCTGGTCCGCCTGCACGCCGGCGAGGAGGAGGCCACCCTCGGCGCCGTGGCCGTGCCGATCGAGGTCGACGACATCGACCACTTCGGCAACCGGCGCCTGCGCACCGTGGGCGAGCTGATCCAGAACCAGGTCCGGCTGGGCCTGGCGCGGATGGAGCGGGTCGTCCGGGAGCGGATGACCACGCAGGACGTCGAGGCGATCACGCCGCAGACGCTGATCAACATCCGGCCGGTCGTCGCCTCCATCAAGGAGTTCTTCGGCACCAGCCAGCTGTCGCAGTTCATGGACCAGACCAACCCGCTGGCCGGCCTGACCCACAAGCGGCGCCTGTCCGCGCTGGGCCCGGGTGGCCTGTCGCGTGAGCGGGCGGGCATGGAGGTCCGTGACGTCCACCCGTCGCACTATGGGCGGATGTGCCCGATCGAGACGCCGGAAGGCCCGAACATCGGCCTGATCGGCTCGCTCGCCGCGTTCGGCCGGGTCAACCCGTTCGGGTTCGTCGAGACGCCGTACCGCAAGGTCACCGACGGTGTCGTCACCGACCAGATCGACTACCTCACCGCCGACGAGGAGGACCGCTACGTCATCGCGCAGGCCAACTCCCTGCTCAACGACGACGGCACCTTCGTCGAGGACAAGGTCCTCATCCGCAAGAAGGGCGGCGAGGTCGAGCTGATCCCGCCGCGCGACGTCCAGTACATGGACGTCTCCGCGCGGCAGATGACCTCCGTCGCGACGGCGATGATCCCGTTCCTGGAGCACGACGACGCCAACCGTGCGCTGATGGGGTCGAACATGCAGCGGCAGTCGGTGCCGCTGCTGCGCAGTGAGGCGCCGCTGGTCGGAACGGGCATGGAGTACCGTGCCGCGACCGACGCCGGTGATGTGATCACGGCGGAGAAGGCGGGTGTGGTCGAGGAGGTCTCGGCCGACTACGTCACGGTGATGAACGACGACGCGACCCGCACGACCTACCGGGTGGCCAAGTTCAAGCGGTCCAACCAGGGCACGTGCTTCAACCAGAAGCCGATCGTGGACGAGGGCCAGCGGGTCGAGGTCGGC
>NZ_CAACVB010000561.1 GCF_900659635.1 Actinomadura roseirufa
TGAGTCGATCAATGTGACGCTGGAGAAGGATCACACCTCCGGTCAGGACGACGCGCTGCTGGACATCTACCGCAAGCTGCGCCCGGGCGAGCCGCCGACGAGGGAATCCGCCCAGGCCCTCATCGAGAACCTCTATTTCAACCCCAAGCGCTACGGCCTGGCGAAAGTCGGCCGGTACAAAGTGAACAAGAAGCTCGGCCTCGGCCTGGGCATGAACCAGGGCACGCTGACCGAGGACGACATCGTCTCGACGATCGAGTACCTGGTCCGCCTGCACGCCGGCGAGGAGGAGGCTCCCGTCGGAGGTGACCCGGTACCGATCGACGTCGACGACATCGACCATTTCGGCAACCGGCGCCTGCGGACGGGGGGCGAGCTGATCCAGAACCAGTTCCGGGTCGGCCTGGCGCGGATGGAGCGGGTCGTCCGGGAGCGGATGACGACGCAGGACGTCGAGGCGATCACGCCGCAGACGCTGATCAATATCCGGCCGGTCGTCGCGTCCGTCAAGGAGTTCTTCGGCACCAGCCAGTTGTCGCAGTTCATGGACCAGATCAACCCGCTGGCGGGCCTGACCCACAAGCGGCGCTTGAACGCGCTGGGTCCGGGTGGTCTGTCGCGTGAGCGGGCGGGCATGGAGGTCCGTGACGTCCATCCGTCGCACTATGGGCGGATGTGCCCGATCGAGACGCCGGAAGGCCCGAACATCGGCCTGATCGGCTCTCTGTCGTCCTACGCCCGGGTCAACTCCTTCGGGTTCGTCGAGACGCCCTACCGCAAGGTCGTCGAGGGCCGTGTCACCGATCGGATCGACTACCTCACGGCCGATGAGGAGGACCGCTACGTCGTCGCGCAGGCCAACGCGCCGCTCAACGACGACGGCACCTTCGCCGAGGACCGCGTGCTCGTGCGCCGCAAGGACGGCGAGGTCGAGGCGATTCGGCCCGCCGAGGTGGACTACATGGACGTCTCGCCACGCCAGATGGTGTCGGTCGCGACGGCGATGATCCCGTTCCTGGAGCACGACGACGCCAACCGTGCGCTGATGGGGTCGAACATGCAGCGGCAGTCGGTGCCGTTGCTGCGCAGTGAGGCGCCGCTGGTCGGCACCGGCATGGAGTACCGTGCCGCGACCGACGCCGGTGATGTGATCACGGCGGAGAAGGCGGGTGTGGTCGAGGAGGTCTCGGCCGACTACGTCACCGTGATGAACGACGACGCCACGCGCACGACCTACCGGGTGGCCAAGTTCAAGCGGTCCAACCAGGGCACGTGCTTCAACCAGAAGCCGATCGTGGACGAGGGCCAGCGGGTCGAGGTCGGC
>NZ_CAACVB010000562.1 GCF_900659635.1 Actinomadura roseirufa
CCCGCCTGAAACGCATCCAGCATCGGCCCGCACTGCTCAACAGCCTCCTCGCCCACACCCACCTGCAAAGCAGTAACCCCAGCTATTGAAGCTCTCTAGGCGGAGGTCAGTGCACGCAGCTCTCGCGCGGCCGGGAGGGTCCGTGCCTGCCGGGGCAGGGCGGCGAGGATCTGGCTTGTCATGTGATCGCGGAAAAGAGAACGGGGCACGGGGAGATCGTGAAGTGTGGTGAGGGCTTCATCGAGTCCTTCACCGATGTCTCCCGCTCTGACCATCGCCATGCTTTGAATGATGCGAAGGTTCGCCGTAGATCCCGTGTTTCCGGAAGGGATGAGGGCAGAAGCTTCGTCCATGGCTTTTTGTGCCTTTTTGAAGTCGGTTGCGGTGAAGACGTACGCCTGGGTCCAGTAATAGGTCCATTCGCCTGAGATCACCCAGAAGGAATTCGAGTCGGCCGGGGGGAGCTTTGTGAAGGTTTCCTCCATCCCGTTGAGCGCACTCGAAGCCGAATGTTTGTCTCCCCTGATCGCGGCCAGTTCTGCCTGCACCATGTAGGCGCGAGCCAGCCCTGCGGACGCTGTGCCCCTGGAGATTGTGACTGCTTCATCGACGAGGGTCTTGATGTCGATTGGGGGAATTCCGGCCCAAAGACCTTCTTCGGCTTCGCGTGATCGGATCCAGACCCTCAGATCTTGGTCGTGTGATGCGTCTGCCATCCCGCGCGCGAGGTTCCATGACATTCGACCTTCGGGCCGGTTCCCCGTGTTGTCCAGCTGCACGGCAAGTAGAGCCGAGAGTGCGGCACTGATACGCAGGAGTTCGTTCTTGGTGGAGGATGTATTTTCGCGACGTATGAGCTCTCCTACCGCGAGGGAGTCGGCGGTTAGACCACGGATGAGTGACCCGGCCGGTTTTCTTGGTGTCAGGTAACCATACTCGCGTATCGCGCGTGCCCAGTCGTCAATGTTCACAGGCTGGCTCAGTACCTTTCTGGAGCCAGAGAGGAAGGTATCGAAGACGCCCGGTGGGATCGCGGTTCCGGTGGCTGCGGCGGTGATGATCTGGAGTGCGGCGCGTCGCTTCACTTCGTCGTCCTCCTGCTCGGGAGTTGGACTCTGATCCACGGTACCGCTCGGTATGCCGGATAGGTCTCTCCGTGTGGAGTTTGGGTATCCGTCTGGTTCGCCCTGGTAAGGGTCTTCTGTCGGCTGGCTACTCGGTTGTAGTCCGAGGAGTGGGCCGGGGATGTGGAGGCCGTCGCGGAGTGATTCGAACTCTTTGATCGAGTAGCGGCGTCGCTGGCCGCCTAGGATCTTG
>NZ_CAACVB010000563.1 GCF_900659635.1 Actinomadura roseirufa
CTTGGGTTCTAGGGGTGATCGCAACACCGGTTGATCAACTGGCTGGTGTGAGGAGCTTAGCGAGACGCTCGGCTGGGGTTTCCCAGCCGAGCGTTTTGCGTGGCCGGGAGTTGAGTTCGGCGGCGACGGCGTCCAGGTCGTCGCGGGTGTGGTCCGATAGATCGGTGCCCTTGGGGAAGTATTGGCGCAGCAGGCCGTTGGTGTTCTCGTTCGAGCCGCGCTGCCAGGGACTTGCCGGATCGCAGAAGTAGACCGGGATGTCGGTGGCGATGGTGAACTCATGGTGCAGGTGCATCTCAGTGCCTTGATCCCAGGTCAGCGAGCGCCTCAGGTGCTGCGGCAGAGACATGGCGGCTTCGACCAGGGCGTCGCGGACCAGCTCCGGGGCGCGGCCTTGGGGCAGATGCAGCAGAGTGACATAGCGGGTTGAACGCTCCACCAGGGTCCCGATGGCCGAGCGGTTGTTCTTGCCGATGATCAAGTCCCCCTCCCAGTGGCCGGGGACCGCGCGGTCAGCGACCTCGGCAGGGCGCTCGCTGATCATCACCATCTGCTGGGCCATCCGCGGCTGGCGCTGCCGGGCCTGGCGGCGGGGCCGCCGCAGCGCGCGTCCGGTGCGCAGCGCCCTGGTCAGCTCACGGCGCAGCTCACCGCGTCCTTGCACGTAGAGGGCCTGATAGATCGTCTCGTGCGTCACATGCATCTCCGGGCGGCCGGGGAAGTCTCGGCGGAGCTGCTGACAGATCTGCTCCGGACTCCATCGTCTGCCCAGGTGCCGCTGGACGTAGTCCCTCAGCTCGGGATTCAGGCCGATCTTCCCGGGCTTGGGACGCGGCCGGCGGGCGTCGGCGCGGGCCTGGGCGGCGTGCGGCCGGTACTGCCCACTGACCGGGTGCCGATTACGCCGCACTTCACGGCTGACGGTCGACGGGCTGCGGCCCAGCTCGGCCGCGATGGCGCGCAGGGACGCCCCTTCCCGCAGCCGGTCGGCGATGTGGACGCGCTCGTCTTCACGCAGGTAGCGGGTGGGACCGTCCTGAGGACCCGGCCGGACGACCGGTGCCCTGGCGGTGTGGCCGGCCGAGGCAAGCCGCCCGTTCCGCCACTCCTTGCCGGTCCGACGGTTGATACCGACGATCCGGCACGCCTCAGTACTGCTGAAGCCCTGGTCCATGAGCCGGAAGTATTCCTCCCGCTCACGGACCAGGGCCTTACGCCCCTGCGGCTTGCGGTTCAGACGAATCTCGAAGGCCATCGCACTCCCTGGTCAGGGATGTTGCGACGACTCCTCGAATCCGCC
>NZ_CAACVB010000564.1 GCF_900659635.1 Actinomadura roseirufa
GTCCCGGAGCCCCGTCGATGTCGGCCGTCACCGCGACGCCGCGCGGGTTCGTCGCCGCCGGGACCACCGGGGAACGGGACGCCGCGCTGTGGGCGTCCCCGGACGGGCTGGCCTGGCACAGGGTCGCGGCCCGCGGCCTGGACGGGCCCGGCGAGCAGCGCGTCACGGCGCTGGCCGTGCTGGGCGGCGACCTGGTCGCCGTCGGGACGAGCGCCGACCACCGCGGCGAGACGCCGCTGCTGTGGCGCGCGCCGCTCCCCTAGCGGGCTGCCGGAACCCGAGCCACCGGTGCCGGACGGTCAGCCGTTGCAGCCGCAGGAGCATCCCTTCGGGCACGAGCATCCGCCGCCATGTCCGCAACTGCATCCCTTTGTGGTCATGAGCGGAACGTAACCCTCCTCGCACGGGGAGGTCTATGGCCCGGCGGCGACGGGCACCTGTCGCGGGGAGGGAGGCACGGGCCGCCCCGGGGCGAGGGGAGTGGGACGGCCCGTGCCGGTCTGGGTCAGCCGTGGAGGTGCAGGTCCGCGCCGAGCAGGACCAGGAACCAGAGAAGGATGGCGAGCAGGGCGCTGCCGACGCGGCGCAGGAGGTCGGCGTTGAGATAGCCGCGGTCCCAGGCGACGAACACGCCGATGATGATGTAGATGAGGCCGCCGAGGCTGATGTGCGGCCGATATCGGTACGCCATGGAGGCGTCTCCTCCCGGGTGGGGGTGTGACGATCCACGGTTGCCCCGAGCACGACGGCAAAAACACCGGTGCCATTCAGGGCCGTTCAATTCCGATCTTTTTGTACAGCCCAAAAAGGAAGGCCGGGCTCACTTCCCGGACAGGTCGATGCGGACGACCGCGGGATCGCGGTCGCCCGCCCGGTCCGCGAACTCGGCGCCGCGATGGACGACGTCGAACTCGTGCCTGCGCCGCAACAGGGACGGGCTCAGCAGGATGTGGTCGAGCGCCTGGGAGTTCCCGCCGGACACCGCCGTGTACCGTTCCCCCGGCGGCATGCGGGCGGGGAGGTCGGTCAGCCCGCCCTCCTTCTCCAGGGCGCGGACGGGGGAGGAGAACTCCTGGTCGCTGAGGTCGCCGGCCACGATCACGTCGGCGTCGCGGCCGGCGGCCCGGACGGACCGGACGAAGCGCGCCACGACGCCGGCCTGCGCGGCGCGCCGCCACTCGCTCGGCCGGGCCGGCGGCTGGCGCCGGCCGAACACCGGGTCGTCGTCGCCGGACGCCCCGAACCAGTGGCCGGCGACGACGATGATGCGCCGGCCCCGCCAGGTGACCTAGA
>NZ_CAACVB010000565.1 GCF_900659635.1 Actinomadura roseirufa
ACTGAGGTGCCCTAGATCTTCCGGACAGCCCCCCGGCTAGAGTCGGGGATGACCGGAAGGAAGTAGCAGTTGACACGGCGTAAGGGCCCGTACTCCCGGGAGTTCAAGGACGAGGCCGTCCGGATGGTGCTGGACGGCGACCGCCCGGTATCGCACATCGCCCGGGAGCTGGGGATTCATGACACCACACTGCACAACTGGGTGACGGCGTGGCGCAGAGAACACGGGAGCGCCGCGCCCGGCGAGTCCTCCAGGACCGCCGGCAGGAGCGACCGTGAGGCCGAACTGGAGCGAGAGAACCGCAAGCTCCGTGAAGAGGTCGCCTTCCTGAAAAAAGCCGCCGCCTTCTTCGCGGCCGAGAATCGGTGACGGCCCGGTACGAGCTGATCGACGCGGAGAAGGCGAACCACACGGTGTGGGACATGTGCCAGTGGCTGGCCGTTTCCCGATCCGGTTTCTACGAATGGCGCTCGCGTCCGGCTTCGGCGACCGCAGAGCGCCGGGAACTGCTGAAGGCGCAGATCATCGACATCTTCACCGGGCACCTGGAGGCTTACGGGTATCGCCGTGTCCACGCGGAGTTGTGCCGTCGCGGCGTGCGGGTCAGTCCGGAGACGGTCCGGTCGCTGATGCGCGGGCTGGGCCTGGTCGCCTGCCGGCCGGCACGGTGGCGGCCGGTCACCACCGACGCCGACGCCCGGCACCGCATCCCCGACCTGGTACGGCGGAACTTCACCGCCGATGCGCCCGGCACCACGTTCGTCGGCGATGTCACCTACATTCCCACTTGGGAGGGATTCCTGTATCTGGCGACCGTGATCGACTGCTGCACCAAGAAGGTCGTCGGGTGGGCGATGGCCGACCACTTCAGGACGCCGCTGCTCGAAGCCGCGATGGACATGGCGGCCGTCAATGTGGAGATCACCGAGCTGGCCATTTTTCACTCCGACCGCGGTTCGAACTACACCTCTGAGGCATTCGGCGGGAAACTCGCCGCGATGGGTATACGGCAATCGGTCGGCCGGACGGGCGTCTGCTGGGACAACGCAATGGCCGAGTCGTTCTTCTCCGCATTGAAGAACGAATGGCTGAACAGGTTCACGTTCACCACCCGGGCCAAGGCGCGACGTCAAGTTGTCCGTTACATCGAAGGGTTCTACAATCGCAGGCGCCTGCACTCAGGGCTCGGCTACCAGACTCCCCAGGAAGTCGAGGACCAGTACCTGACCCGCAAGGCCACAGCGTAACTCAGACGACCAGACGCTGTCCGGAGTCTCTGGGGCCCCTCA
>NZ_CAACVB010000566.1 GCF_900659635.1 Actinomadura roseirufa
AGTGGTGCGGTGTGCATGGAGTTGGCCGAGAGTCTGGGCCGGACGGTGGATCTGTGCGAGAGCGCCCTGTCGGGCCTGGTCGCCCGAGTCGATGTCACCGGCGAGGTCCGGCACTGGGGCCTTCCCTCCACCCAGGCGTGGTTGCGGTCTGGTCTGGGGATGCGTGATGCCCGCGCCAAGGAGCGTCTCACCCTGGCCCGTCACCGCGCCCGCATCCCCGCTGCCACATCGGGGCTGGCTTGCGGTTCGCTGTCCTACGGTTATGCCGCCACGATCGCCGGTGCCGTCGCGAGGCTGGACGATGACGACTGCCGGGCCGCCGAAACGATCCTGCTGGAGATGGCCGGGCAGGGGTTCTCGGCGGGCAAGGTCGCCTCGTTCGGCGCCCGGATCCACGACGTCATCGCCGACCGCGACGACACCGAACGCCTCGACGGGGACTCGGCGCGGGGGTATGAGCGGTCCTGGATCACCTCGACCCGTTCCCTGGACGGCGGCCGCTACATCAAAGGCCGGCTCAACACCGAAGACGCCGCCGTGCTCGACGGGGTACTGAGCCCGCTGGCCAAGCCCGCCGGGACCGACGACCACCGCGACCTCGCCGAACGCACCGCCGCAGCCCTCATCACCGTCCTGGGAGGCGGGCATCGGGGGACCAAGGTCACCGTCATCTGCGACCTGGACACCCTCACCGGCGGCACCACCCCCCCCCCCCTCCCCGACGGCACACCCATCCCCGCCGAACACGCCCGCCGCATCGCCCTCACCGCCGGAGCCTCACCCCTGCTACTGGGACGCGGAGGCGTTCCCCTGTATCTAGGGCATCGGGTCCGATTCGCCACCCACGGACAACGCCGCGTCCTGGAAACCCTCTACCCCACCTGCGCCGTCCACGGCTGCGAAGTACCCGGCACCCTGTGCGAAGTCGACCACGTCCACGGATGGGCCCTGGGCCACAGTCCCACCGACATCGACCGGCTCACCCTCTGCTGCGGATGGCACAACCGCTACAAACACACCCACCCCGACCAGATTCACATCACCAAAAACAAGAACGGTCGCTACACCTACCGGCTCCACCCACCCGATACCTCCGGCAGACACTGGCCACCAACAAACACAGAAGATCAAAACCACTGGCAGACGACACACGACCAGCCCCACAGCCAAGAGGTGCAAACCACCAGCCAAGACGCCGCCTGAT
>NZ_CAACVB010000567.1 GCF_900659635.1 Actinomadura roseirufa
GTCCAAGGGGACCCTGAGCGTGGCGCACCGGAACCCTGAGGAGTTCGGGGGCCGGGGCCTGGGCAGTGAGGTGCAGGGCCTCCAGCCGAGCGGGCGCGGCCGGTCGATCGCCGGGTACAAGCGGCACGAGCTGGTCGAGATCGTGGCGCGGGTCGCGGCGTACGAGGCCGACCTGACCGACGACCAGATCGTGGAGCTGGCCGGGCGGCTGCTCGGCTGCCCGGAGGACGAGGCCCTCCTCGTCGGCGCGCGGCTCCGCTACGCCGTGGAGATCTTCCGCGAGACCGCCGCGGAGTCCTGACCCGGCCCCGCGTCCCCCGGCCGGGCGCCGGACGAGCCTCCTGGGTCGGGCGTCTGGAACACGACCTAGTATCGGGGCCATGACCGAAGCTCCGCGCGCCCTGCGGGCCGACGCCCAGCGCAACCGGGCGCGCATTCTCGACGTGGCCAGGACGGTCGTCGAGGAGCACGGCACACAGGCGTCGCTGCGCGACATCGCCCGCCGGGCCGAGGTCGGGATGGGCACCCTCTACCGGCATTTCGCGACCCGCGAGGAACTGCTGGAGGCGCTGCTCGGCAGCCGCTTCGAACGGCTGGCGGCCCACGCCGAGGCGCTGGAGGCCGCGCGGGGCCCGCAGGACGCGCTGCTGGAGTGGGTGGGCGAGTTCGCCGCCGGCGCCGGGGCCTACCGCGGCCTCGCCGTGTCGATGATGGCGACGCTGGAGGACAGCGATTCGTCGCTGCACCAGTCGTGCGCGCGGATGCGGGCGGCCGGGGGGCGGCTGCTGCGGCGTGCCCAGCGGGCCGGGCACATCCGCGCCGACATCGACGAGACGGACCTGTTCGTGCTGGTCAGCGCCGTCGCGTCGATCACCGACTCGGCGCCGTCCATCGCCGCGCGCCGCGACCACCTGTTCGCCCTCGTGTTGGACGGCCTGGTCGCCCGGCCGGGCTGATCGCGCGGAACCCGCGCGCCTGTCGGGGGAGGTCTGTACAAAGGAGCCTGTGACGGGCTGGGACGAGGACGCGCTGGCGCGCCTGCGCGCGGCCGCGTACCGGCACGACGGGGCCGCCGGGCTCGCCGTCCTCGCGGGCCGTCCGCTCGGCCCGGTGCTCCAGTACGCCGGGGACGTCCTCGTCGCGGCGCTGGCGGCGGGGCTGGAGGCCGCCCGGCCGCCCGCCCGCGCCTGCC
>NZ_CAACVB010000568.1 GCF_900659635.1 Actinomadura roseirufa
GCGGTGTGCGGCCGGGGCGGGACGCGGATCCACTCGCCCTTGCCGAACAGGGCCCACGTCCAGCCCGCGAGGACGGCGACCAGCAGGGAGGCCGCGAACCTGCCGAGGACCATCTCCGGGGCGCCGGGGAAGGCGACGGCGGTCGCCACGAGCACCACGGGATTGACGGCGGGGGCGGCCAGCAGGAAGGTCAGGGCCGCGGCGGGCGCCACGCCACGTGCCATGAGGCCGCCCGCGACGGGGACCGACGCGCATTCGCAGCCCGGCAGGACGGCGCCGAGCGCGCCGGCGACGGGCACGGCGGCCGCGGGACGGCCGGGAAGGGCGCGCCGCCAGAACGCGGGCGGCACGAACGCGGTGATGGCGGCCGACAACGCGACGCCGAATACCAGAAACGGCAAAGCCTGGACGCAGATCGCCACGAAGACCGTCGTCCAGGCGTCCAGCGCGCGGGAATCGGCGAGCGGGGCGGCGACCGCGCGCCCGAGGGCCATGGCGGCGGCCAGCAGGGCGAAGGCGCAGGTGGCGCGGGTCCCCGGGGCGAGGGTGCGGCCGGGGGCCCAGTCGGCGGGCGGGAGGAGATCATCGTCGGCCGCGCGGAGGCCGGCGGGCTCGGTCATGCCGATCATCGTGTCATACCGGGGCGCGCTCCGAGGGCCTCTCAGCCCTTTGTGGATAGGCGATTCCGACGGTTCACGAGAAAAAGATCTACCTGGCGAAAGGTAAAGAAATCGCCCATTTGACTAATACCGGGTAATGCCGGATATAGTCGACGCCAGGTCAGGGTCAATGAACCGTTGCCCGGCCACCGTAGAACCGTCGCGTCCCGCCCGCCAGGCGGGATCCCACGCCGAGTCGCGGCCGCACCATGCATCGGCCGCACACCGTGACGGGCCCTTGAGCCCCCGGTCGGCGTTCTTCCCGCTTCATTGAAGCCCGTGCGATGACGCACGCCCGAAGATGGGCGCGCGCATTCTGGCGCGGGCGCGGTCCGCCATGCCCGTGGACCGTTCCGCAGGACCTCCTGCAGCGGGATTCCTCGCGACGGCGGCATTTCCCGAGTCCCGAGTCTCGGAACCCCGTTCCTCCATGCCCGGACGGCCCCTGTGCTCCGGCGCGGAACGGCAGCCCTGTTCCCCGAACGAAGGAATTCCATGCAGAAGCGCGCG
>NZ_CAACVB010000569.1 GCF_900659635.1 Actinomadura roseirufa
GACCGTGTGCCGGCCCGCCGCCAGCGGCACGTCCGCGTCGGCCCGCCGCCCGTCCAGCACGCCGTGCGCGGCGACCGTCACCGGCGCGCGGACGGTGATCCGCGCCGCCGTGTCGAACCGGACCGTCGTCGGCACGTCGAAGACCGGCGCCGCGTGCGCGGTCACCGGCGGCGCGCCCCGGCCCGACCAGGCGAACCCGATGAACAGCAGCGGGACCGTGATCGCCGTGATCTTCACGCAGTACTGGAACGCCTGGACGGCGGTGATGCTGCGCATCCCGCCGACCGACACGCTGGCGACGATGACGACCACGATGATCAGGGCGCCGAGCCACGCCGGCGCGCCGGTGATGACGTGCAGGGCCAGTGCCGCGCCCCGCAGCTGCGGGACCAGGTAGAGCCAGCCGACGACGACCACCAGCACGCCCGACATCCGGCGCACGGTGAGCGACCCGAGACGTGCCTCGGCGAAGTCCGGCAGCGTGTAGGCGCCCGAGCGGCGCAGCGGCGCGGCCACGAGCAGCAGCAGGATCAGGTACCCGGTGGTGTAGCCGACCGGGTACCACAGCATGTCGACGCCGAAGGCCATGACCAGCCCGGCGACGCCGAGGAAGGACGCCGCCGACAGGTACTCCCCGCTGATCGCCGAGGCGTTCCAGGTCGCCGAGACGGTCCGGGAGGCGACGTAGAAGTCCGACGTCGTGCGCGACCGGCGCAGCCCCCGGCTTCCGATCAGCACGGTGACCACGGTGACCACGGCGATCGCGGCGACGGCGTACGCGGGGCTCACGAACGGTCGACCAGGTCCTCGAACTCGTGCTCGTTGCGCTCGGCCTGGCGCACGTAGAGCACGGCGCCCGCGACCAGCGCCGGATAGACGAGCACGCCCAGCAGCAGCCACGGCAGCGGCAGCCCCGCGACGTGGACGCGCCGCGTCCACGGCGCGAACGCGAACAGCAGCGGCAGCGTGCCGAGCAGCACGGCGAACACCGCGCACACCCGCAGCGCCAGCAGCAGCTGCACCCGCATCAGCGACCTGATCATGAGGTCGCCGAGCTGGGTCTGCTCGTGCAGGTCGCGGCGGCCGCCCGCGCCGGGCCGCAGCCGCGCCGCGCGGCCCGCCGTCCGCTCCACCGTG
>NZ_CAACVB010000570.1 GCF_900659635.1 Actinomadura roseirufa
GGCGGGCTGTCGGGGACGGTGGACGGCTTGGGCACGCCCTTGAAGGTGAACTTGGCGTCCTCGCCCGAGCCCTCGGTGCCCACGATCACGATCTGACCGGACTTGAGCTCGTTGTAGAGGATCTTCTCCGACAGATTGTCCTCGATCTCCCGCTGGATCGTGCGCCGCAGCGGCCGCGCGCCCAGCACCGGGTCATACCCCCGCTCGGCCAGCAGGTCCTTGGCCTCCTGCCGCAGCTCGATCCCCATGTCACGGTCGTGCAGCCGCTCGTCCACCCGCGCGATCATCAGATCCACGATCTGGATGATCTCCTTGGGCGTCAGCTGGTGGAACACCACCGTGTCATCGACACGGTTGAGGAACTCGGGCCGGAAGTGCTGCTTGAGCTCCTCCCCGACCTTGGCCTTCATCCGCTCGTACGAGCCCTGCTCGTCGTTGGAGCGCGCAAAGCCCATCGAGACGCCCTTGGAGATGTCCTTGGACCCCAGGTTCGTCGTCATGATGATGACGGTGTTCTTGAAGTCCACGACACGCCCCTGCGCATCGGTCAACCGCCCGTCCTCCAGGATCTGCAGCAGCGAGTTGAAGATGTCCTGGTGCGCCTTCTCGATCTCATCGAACAGCACCACCGAGAACGGCTTGCGCCGCACCTTCTCGGTCAGCTGCCCGCCCTCCTCATACCCGACGTAGCCGGGCGGGGAGCCGAACAGCCGCGAGACGGTGTGCTTCTCCATGAACTCGGACATGTCCAGCTGGATCAGCGCGTCCTCATCACCGAACAGGAACTCCGCCAGCGTCTTGGACAGCTCGGTCTTACCCACACCCGACGGGCCCGCGAAGATGAACGAGCCACCCGGCCGCTTGGGGTCCTTCAACCCCGCCCGGGTACGGCGAATCGACTGGGACAGCGCCTTGATGGCGTCCTCCTGGCCGATGACCCGCTTGTGGAGCTCGTCCTCCATGCGCAGCAGGCGGGTGCTCTCCTCCTCGGTCAGCTTGAACACCGGGATCCCCGTCGCGGTGGCCAGCACCTCGGCGATCAGCTCATCGGTGACCTCGGCGACCACGTCCATGTCGCCGGCCTTCCACTCCTTCTCCCGCTGGGCCTTCTGCCCCAGGAGCTGCTTCTCCGAATC
>NZ_CAACVB010000571.1 GCF_900659635.1 Actinomadura roseirufa
TCGATGCCCATCTCCTCGGCGATGCGCATGGCCTCCTCGATGAGGGTCTCCACGATCTGCGCCTCCGGGACGGTCTTGACGACCTCGCCCTTGACGAAGATCTGGCCCTTGCCATTGCCGGAGGCGACGCCCAGATCGGCCTCACGGGCCTCACCCGGCCCGTTCACCACGCACCCCATGACCGCGACGCGCAGCGGCACCGGGAAGTCCTTCAGCCCCGCGGTGACCTCCTCGGCCAGCGTGTACACGTCCACCTGCGCGCGCCCGCACGACGGGCACGACACGATCTCCAGCCCCCGCTTGCGCAGCCCCAGCGACTCCAGGATCGCCGCGCCGACCTTGACCTCCTCCACCGGAGGCGCCGACAGCGACACCCGGATCGTGTCGCCGATGCCCTCGGCCAGCAGCGCCCCGAACGCCACCGCCGACTTGATCGTCCCCTGGAAGGCCGGACCCGCCTCGGTCACGCCCAGGTGCAGCGGATAGTCGCACGCCGCCGCCAGCCGCCGGTACGCCTCGATCATCACCACCGGGTCGTTGTGCTTGACCGAGATCTTGATGTCGCGAAAACCGTGCTCCTCGAACAGCGAGCACTCCCACAGCGCCGACTCCACCAGCGCCTGCGGCGTCGCCTTGCCGTGCTTCTCCAGGAGCCGCTTGTCCAGCGACCCTGCGTTCACCCCGATCCGGATCGGCACGCCGGCGTCGGCCGCCGCCCGGGCGATCTCGCCGACCTTGTCGTCGAACTTCTTGATGTTGCCCGGGTTCACCCGCACCGCCGCGCAGCCCGCGTCGATCGCCGCGAACACGTACTTGGGCTGGAAGTGGATGTCGGCGATCACCGGGATCGGCGACTTGCGCGCGATCGCCGGCAGCGCGTCCGCGTCGTCCTGCGAGGGCACCGCCACCCGCACGATCTGACACCCCGACGCGGTCAGCTCCGCGATCTGCTGGAGCGTGGCGTTCACATCGGCGGTCAGCGTGGTGGTCATCGACTGCACCGAGACCGGGGCGTCCCCGCCCACCGGCACCGCACCGACCATGATCTGACGGGACCGGCGGCGCTCGGCG
>NZ_CAACVB010000572.1 GCF_900659635.1 Actinomadura roseirufa
CTAGATGATTGATTCCAAGGGATGGCCTGCGGGCATGAAGCGAGGGCGTTCATGATCGTTTTGTGACGAACAACCTGAACACCCTCGCAACGGCACTCTATGTGAAGATCGACGACTGGTTGCAGGAGTTCCCGGACCTGGCCGTGCCGCGCCCGCGGGTCGGGATCAAGCCCACCCTCAGTGACGCCGAGCTCGTCACGCTGGCGGTGATGTCGGCGCTGCTGGGGTTCACCAGTGAACGGCGGTGGCTGCGCCACGCCCGCGAGCACCTGGCCGGCATGTTCCCCTACCTGCCCGGGCAAAGCGGCTACAACAAACGGCTGAGAGCGGCAACGGTGCTGGTCCTGCACATGATCCAGATGCTCGGCCGGGACACCTCACTGTGGGACGACGACGTGTGGGTGGCCGACTCGACCCCGGTGGAGTGCGGCCGGTCGCGTCAGACCGCCCGCCCCAGCGCGCTGGCCGGGTGGGCCGAGTACGGCTACTGCGCGTCGCATTCCCGGTTCTTCTGGGGTTTGCGGCTGCATCTGCTGTGCACGCTGGGCGGGCTGCCGGTGGCGTTCGCGCTGACCGGCGCCAAGGCCGACGAGCGCACCACCCTGCTGGGGATGCTGGACGCCGACCCCGATCTGGCCGCCCGTCACCCCGGGCAGACCATCATCGCCGACAAGCACTACTACGGCCGCGCGTTCGAGCAGGCCCTCACCGACGGTGACCTCGGCCTACTCCGCCAGGCCCGCAAGGGCGAACCCGCACGGGCCGGCACCGGGCTGTTCAAGCCGTTGCGGCAGACGATCGAATCGATCAACCAGACCTTCAAAGGGCAACTCGACCTGGAACGACACGGCGGCCGCACCGAGGCCGGCGCCATCATCCGCGTGACCATCCGCATCCTGGCACTGGCGGCGGCGATCTGGCACAACGACAAGACCGGCCGGCCCACCGCCCGTTCCCTGACTGCCTACGATCACTGAACGCAACGACACCCCTTGGAATCAATCATCTAG
>NZ_CAACVB010000573.1 GCF_900659635.1 Actinomadura roseirufa
CCGGGCGAGCGGGCGAGCGACCCCGCGGGCGGCGGTCACGACCGGCTCCGGCCGCGGGCCAGGCCGAAGCCGCCGAGCGCGAGGCCCGCCACGCCGACCCCGATGCCGGTCCAGCCGAGCGTGCGGGCCGTGCCGTCGTCGGAGTCCGCCGAGGCCGGACGCACCGTCGTCGAGTGGGCCGCGGCGGCGACCGTCGGCACCGCGCCCTTCGGCGTCAGCTTGAGCGTCGGCGCCGGGTGCTCCGGTTCGTTCTGGCCGTTGCCCGGATCCTGGTCCCACTTGACGACCTCGCCTCCCGAGTAGGTCTGCTCCGCCTTGAACATCAGCCGGTCGGTGTCGGTGGGCAGCGGGCCCAGCGAGACGTCGAACTCCTCGAACTGCCCGGCCTCGATCTTGCCGCCGGACCAGGTGATCCGCGAGACCGCCTCGGTGAGCGTGCTGCCCTCCATCTTCAGGGGGGTCTTGAGCTTGGCCTTGTCGACCTTCACCGTCCAGCCGGGGACGGGCCGGACGGACACGAACGCGATCGGGTGGTCGGCGGGCAGGTCCACCTGGACCTTGACGGTGCCCGCGTCGGGGCGCTCGTTCGGTACCCGGAACGACACCTTGCTGAAGCCGCCCTGCTCGGCGGTCCCGGGATTGACGGTGACGTGCGCGGACGCCGCCGTGGCGAGCCCGACGAGGGACAGGGCGGCCAGGGACGCGATGCCCGTGAGGCGGCGGACGGTGATCGGGGAAGACATGGAGAGCTCCGTTCGAGACGTACGGGAAGGGACCGGAGGCCGCGAAGATCACGGTGTCCGGTGACGTACGGCGCTCGCTGGAGGCTCGCTAGAAGCGGGCGAGCGCCCTCGGACGGGCCGGTGGCCCGCGGCGGCGGACCTGGCGCCGCAGCGCCCGTCCGGCCGCCGGGACGGTGTCCGCGCTCACCCTCGGGGTACGCGGACGGGGCGCGGGCGGTTCAGCGGCCGGCAGGGCCCGCAGGAGCCCGCCGGTGCGTCC
>NZ_CAACVB010000574.1 GCF_900659635.1 Actinomadura roseirufa
CGCGCCGAGGTCGGGTTCGGCCTGCGGCGCGGCGCCGAGCCCGTCCCGCTCGACGGGGCGCGGCTCGGCGGCTGGACGTTCCGGGAACGGGCCCGGCCGCTGCTCGGCTACGCCGAGCGCGGCGCCCTCCAGGTGCTCCCGGGGGGACTGCTGGCCAACCTCGGCCCGGTGCCCGCCGCGGACGTTCCCGTGCCCCCGCCGTCCTCGCCGGTTCCGCCGAAGGACGGCCCAGCCCCGGGCGGCGCGCCGGCGCCGTCCACGACCGAGACGAGGAGTCCGAGCGGTGCGAACACGCAACAGTGACGATCCGGTCGTGCCGACGTGGGCGCCGCGCGCGGTGCTCGCGGGCGCGCTGCTGGTCCTGGTCGGCGCGGCCACCCCGCCGGGTGCCGTGGCGGCCGCGAACGTGCAGTACTTCCTCTCCTTCTACGCGGGCGTGTTCACGCTGCTCGCGCTGACCACCGCCGTGATGAGCGGGCTGCTGGCGACCGAGCGGCTGATCCTCGGGATCCGGCACCGGGTGCTGGCGCAGGGCGTCCACCGCGCCTCGGCCGTGCTGGCGACGGCGATGGTGGTCGCGCACGTCGCGGTGAAGGAGCTGGCGGGCCTGGCGGTACCGGAGCAGGTCTTCGTGCCCGGACCGGACCCGGTCGGGCTCGGTACCCTCGCGTTCGAGCTGATGCTCCTGATCGCGGTCACGGGGATGCTGCGCGCGCGCTTCGCGTTCCGCGGGCGGCCCTGGGTGTGGCGGACGCTGCACTCCGCCGCCTACGTGTCGTGGCCGGTCGCGATCGCGCACGGCCTGACCGCGGGGCGGACCGCGGCGGACTGGGTGACGCTGAGCTACGTGCTGAGCGTCGCGGCGGTCGCGCTCGCGCTGGTCACCCGCATGGTCGTCGTGGTCAGGCCGCGGGACGTCCGGCGCGCGGGGGCCGGTGCGCCGGGCCCCGCCGCCGTCCGGGCCCGGCACGCGCCC
>NZ_CAACVB010000575.1 GCF_900659635.1 Actinomadura roseirufa
CCCGCCACCGCCGCCGCACCGGCCGGAAGGCCGGGATCACCGGCCCCGTCATCGGCGACGTCGCCGGCGACGTCGCGGGCCGGGGCCGGTCGCGGGCCGGTCACATGCTCTCCACCTTGAGATACCGGCGGATCGCCGGCAGCTCCTTCAGCACGATGACGACCACGCTCAGCACCAGCAGTGCGAGCACCAGCCGGACCGGCCCCGGGCCGATCTGAACGTCCTTGCTCATCGCTCCGCTCCTTCTTCCTCGAACTCCTGCTCGAACTCCTGCCCGGCTTCCCGCCCGGGTTCCCCCGCGGTCTCCTCGGCGAGGATCCGCTCGATCATCCGCACCGCCTCGTCCACCGCGGCGGCGACGGGCGCGCTCAGCGCCATCTCCCAGGTGTCGGCCGTGACGGGCCCGGACGGTTCGCAGGCCACCAGCAGCACCCGCGGCGGGACCGAGCCGCTCTCGCGGGCCAGCCGCAGCACCCGCGCGGGATCCAGGCCGTGCCCGTCCACGGCGGCGCCCTCCAGCCCGCCGGGGCCCGGCTCGACGAGCGAGACGGTGCCCGGCGGGTGGCCGCGCTCCGCCGCGTCGACGAGCACGACCGTGGCGTAACCGCCCTGGAGCGCGTACATCAGGTCGATGCCGCGGATGCCGAAGTCGATGACGTCCACACCGGGCGGCGCCGGGCGCTCCGCGAGCCGCCGGACGGCCTCCACGCCGAACCCGTCGTCGCCGTGGAAGACGTTCCCGATGCCGGCGACGAGCACCCGGCGCGGCGCGCCGTCCCCGGGCAGCGGCTCCACCTCCTCGGGACCGACGAAGAAGCGGTGCCCGAGCTGGTCGCGCGCGCCGAGATCGCGCCCGGGGTCGTCGTCAACTGGATCTCCCAGGCGCTGCGGCTGATGCTGACCGACTCCCGCTTCGCGGGCCGGGTCCGGGGCGGCCGGCTCGGCGTCGACGACGCGCTCGA
>NZ_CAACVB010000576.1 GCF_900659635.1 Actinomadura roseirufa
TAGAGGGTGTCTGAAAAGGGTCAGGGCGGGGCATGTTGCCTGATGCCGCGCCCTGAGTGTGGAGACGATGGTGGCCGGGCGTTCCCCCTACCCGACCGATCTGTCCGATGCCGAATGGGCACTGATCGCTGTGCTGGTCCCGGCGCCGAGGCCGGGTGGCCGGCCGCCGGTGCACACGCGCCGGGAGATCATGAACGCGCTGGCGTACTGGGTGCGGGCCGGCTGCGCCTGGCGGTTGCTACCGCATGATCTGCCGCCCTGGCAGACGGTCTATCACTACTGGCGGATCTGGCGGATCCAGGGCCGGTGGGAGCAGATGCTGGCCCGCCTGCGCGAACGTGACCGGATCGAAGCAGGCCGGGACCCGATCCCGAGCGCGGGAATCATCGACAGCCAGAGCGTCAAGGCCACCGACCGCGGTGGCCTGCACGGCTGGGACGGCGCCAAGAAGGTCAACGGGATTAAACGGCATCTGCTGGTCGACACGCTCGGCACCGTGCTCAAGGCGTGCGTCAGCCCCGCCGCCGTGAATGACCGGGACGGTGCGACGGTGCTGCTGTCGCGCTCCCGCGATGACTTTCCCCGGCTCCGGCTGGTATGGGCCGACCAGGGCTATCGCGGGCAGGCCTTCTCCACCTGGGCCCGCCGGGCCGTCGGGGTGACCGTCCAGATCGTCGCCCGCCGCGATGGCGGATTCACCCACAGCTGGGCCAAGAACGGCACACCACCACCACAGCCACCGCGGTTCGCGGTCGTGCCCCGGCGCTGGGTGGTCGAGCGGTCGTTCGCCTGGCTGGGCAAGTACCGACGGCTGTCCAAGGACTTTGAGTACCTGATCGACACCTCGGAGAGCACCATCTACCTGGCGATGAGCATGATCTTGCTCCATCGGCTCACCGGGCGCCCGCCCTGACCCTTTTCAGACACCCTCTAGG
>NZ_CAACVB010000577.1 GCF_900659635.1 Actinomadura roseirufa
GAGATGTTCGAGAGGTTCACCGACCGCGCGCGGCGGGTTGTCGTTCTGGCTCAGGAAGAGGCCAGGATGCTCAACCACAACTACATCGGCACCGAGCACATCCTCCTGGGTCTGATCCACGAGGGTGAGGGTGTGGCCGCCAAGGCTCTGGAGAGCCTGGGGATCAGCCTTGAGGCCGTGCGGCAGCAGGTCGAGGAGATCATCGGTCAGGGCCAGCAGGCGCCGTCGGGTCACATCCCGTTCACTCCGCGCGCCAAGAAGGTGCTGGAGTTGTCGCTGCGCGAGGCGTTGCAGCTGGGGCACAACTACATCGGCACCGAGCACATCCTGCTGGGGTTGATCCGCGAGGGTGAGGGTGTCGCGGCGCAGGTGCTGGTGAAGCTGGGCGCCGACCTGAACCGGGTGCGCCAGCAGGTGATCCAGTTGCTGCACGGTTACCAGGGCAAGGAGCCGGCCGCCTCCGGCGGGCCCTCGGAGGCCGCTCCCTCGACGTCGCTGGTGCTGGATCAGTTCGGGCGGAACCTGACGCAGGCCGCGCGTGAGGGCAAGCTGGACCCGGTGATCGGCCGGGACAAGGAGATCGAGCGGGTCATGCAGGTGCTGTCCCGCCGCACCAAGAACAACCCGGTGCTGGTGGGTGAGCCCGGCGTCGGTAAGACGGCCGTGGTGGAGGGCCTGGCGCAGAAGATCGTCAAGGGTGAGGTGCCCGAGACGCTCAAGGACAAGCAGCTGTACACCCTGGATCTGGGTGCGCTGGTGGCGGGGTCGCGGTATCGCGGTGATTTCGAGGAGCGCCTGAAGAAGGTGCTCAAGGAGATCCGTACCCGCGGTGACATCATCTTGTTCATCGATGAGCTGCACACCCTGGTGGGTGCGGGTGCGGCCGAGGGCGCGATCGACGCCGCCAGCATCCTGAAGCCGATGCTGGCCCGCGG
>NZ_CAACVB010000578.1 GCF_900659635.1 Actinomadura roseirufa
AGCGGCGGACGCGGGCGCGGCGATCGCGCCGCCCGCCGTGACCGCCGCGGCGGCGGCCCCGCCCGCCTGGACGAACCTTCTCCTGGACAACTCGCTCATGAACGTGCTCCTCAGCGCTGGTTGGAACGAAGGTCGAGAGGTGGGAGCGGGGGGGGCGTCGTCCGTCAGGGGTTCACGTCAGCGCAGGAACGCGGCGGCGACCCCCGCGTCCACGGGGACGTGCAGGCCGGTCGTGTGGGTCAGGTCGCCGCAGGTGAGGGCGGCGACGGCGGCGGCGACGTGCTCGGGCAGCACCTCGCGTTTCAGCAGCGTCCGCTGGGCGTAGAACTCGCCGAGCCGCTCCTCGTCGACCCCGTACACGGCGGCGCGCTGGGCGCCCCAGCCGCCCGCGAAGATCCCGGAGCCGCGGACGACGCCGTCCGGGTTGACGCCGTTGACACGGATGCCGTGCTCGCCCAGCTCGGCGGCCAGCAGCCGGACCTGGTGCGCCTGGTCGGCCTTGGCCGCGCCGTAGGCGATGTTGTTCGGCCCGGCGAACACCCCGTTCTTCGACGCGATGTAGACGACGTCGCCGCCCATCGCCTGCTCGACCATGACGCGGGCGGTCTCGCGGGAGACGAGGAACGAGCCGCGCGCCATGACGTCGTGCTGGACGTCCCAGTCCCGCGCGCTGGTCTCCAGCAGCGGCCGGGAGATCGACAGCCCGGCGTTGTTGACGACGAGGTCGACGCCGCCGAAGGCGAGGACGGCGGCCCGGACGGCTGCGGCGACCTCGTCCTCGGACGTCACGTCGGCGGCGGCGGCCACGGCCGCGTCGGCGGGCCGCGGGGTGGACGCGCCGATCTCCGCCGCGATCTTCTCCGCCGCCGCGGCGTCCCGGTCGGCGACGACGACGCAGGCGCCCTCGGCGGCGAGGCGGCGGGCGGT
>NZ_CAACVB010000579.1 GCF_900659635.1 Actinomadura roseirufa
AGCAGGCCGGCCATCGTGGCCAGGATGATGATGCCGTTGCTGAAGGCCAGCCGGTCGCCGCGGGTGTGCAGCTGGCGGGGCAGATAGCGGTTCTGTGCCAGCACCGAGCCCAGCACCGGGAACCCGTTGAAGGCGGTGTTGGCCGCCAGGAACAGGATCAGCGCCGTCGTCACCGTCACCAGCGCGAACCCGAGACCGAAGTTGCTGAACACCGTGTGCGCCACCTGCGCGATCACCGGGTCGGCGTCGGAGACCTCCTTGCCGGTCGCCGGGTCGATCAGCCGGCTGCCCTGGTCGGGCTCGGCGAACTTGGCGTCGGTGATGTAGGCGAACGCGGTGACGCCGCCGAACATCGTCATGGCGACGACGCCGAGCATGAGCAGGGTGGTGGCGGCGTTGCCGCCCTTGGGCTTCTTGAACGCCGGCACGCCGTTGCTGATCGCCTCGACGCCCGTCAGCGCCGCACAGCCCGAGGAGAACGCCCGCAGCAGCAGGAACACCAGCGCGAACCCCGCGACGTTCGTCTCGTCCCCGCGGATCTCGTAGTGCGCGGTCTCGGCCTGCAGGTCGGTGCCGGCCGCCAGCCGGATCAGCCCCCACAGGATCATGCTGATGATCGCGAACATGAAGAGATAGGTCGGGACGGCGAAGGCGACGCCGGCCTCCTTGAGGCCCCGCAGGTTGGCGAGGGTGAGCAGGAGCACGACGACCAGCGCGACGGCGACCTGGTGCGGCTGCATGAACTTCAGCAGGGCCCCGAGGTTCTCCACCCCCGACGACACCGACACCGCCACCGTCATCACATAGTCGACCAGCAGCGCGCTGGCCACCACCACGCCCCAGTTCCCGCCCAGGTTCTCCGTGGCGACCTCGAAGTCGCCCCCACCCGACTGGTACGCCCGCAC
>NZ_CAACVB010000580.1 GCF_900659635.1 Actinomadura roseirufa
ACTCGGTCGAGTCGGCCGGGCATCCGCCGGCCGTCCAGTTCGACTCCGGTACCGGGGCCTGGCGGGTCAGCGCGGCCAAGGGCGTGGTCCTCGGCGTCGTGCCCGACCTGTGGTGCGTGCCCGAGCGGGGAAAGCTGCGCCCCGGCGACGCGCTGCTGCTGTACACCGACGGCCTGGTGGAGTCGCCCGGCAGCGACCTGGACGCCGGGATCGACCGGCTCCTCGGCGAGGCGGAGCGGCTCGTCCCGCAGGGGTTCCGCGAGGGCGCGCGCGAACTCGTGGAGACGATGGCCGCGGCGCGCGACGACGACTGCGCCCTCGTCCTGATCTGGCGCACCTGACCTTCCGGTCATACTCCGCCGGTGCCGGGCCGGTGCCGCCCTCGGGTCAGTGCCGGCCCTTGTGCCGGCCGTGCCTCGCCTTCGGCTTCGCCTTGGGCTTCGGCTTGTGCGACCTGTGCGGCCGGACGGCCGGTGACCGGGAGGGGCGCGAGCCCACCGTCCCCACCTTCTTCGTCGGCGGAACCGTGACGGCCGGTGTGACCGGCGCGGCCGGGCGCCCCTCGCCCCGGCCCATCAGCCCGATGACGACGACCCCGATCAGCACCGTGCCCGCCGCCGCCCCGATGCCCGCCAGCAGTCGCGTCCGGGCGGGCGACAGGACGGACGAGGGGGCGGCGGCCGGCGCATCTCCCACAGCGGCGTACGCCCGCGTGGGGGTGTCGAGCCCCCCGTCGACCGGGCCGCTCCCGGCGCGCCCGGTGGTCCGGCCGCCGGCGTGGCCGGACTGCTCCACCAGGGCCAGCAGCAGGCCCGGCGCCGAGGGGCGGGCGGCCGGGTCCTTCGCCAGCGCGGCCCGCACGGCGGGCAG
>NZ_CAACVB010000581.1 GCF_900659635.1 Actinomadura roseirufa
CGGCGGAGGTCGAGGAGATGGTGGGGGCCGGGTTCACGCCGAGCCTGGACGAGGACGTCCTGGACGGTGCCCGGACGGTGGTGATCTGTGTGCCCACTCCCCTGTCGGAGGAGGGCGGACCCGATCTGACCGCGGTGCGGGGCGCGGCCGAGACGGTGGCCCGGCATCTGGAGCCCGGGACGCTGGTGGTGCTGGAGTCCACCACCTACCCCGGCACCACCGAGGAGGTCGTGCGTCCCATCCTGGAGACCTCCGGCCTGTCGGCCGGCGAGGAGTTCCACCTGGCCTTCTCTCCCGAGCGCATCGACCCCGGCAACGCCGTCTACGGCGTCCGCAACACCCCCAAGATCGTCGGCGGTCTCAGCCCCGCGTGCGCCTCGGCAGCCTCGGCCTTCTACGGCAAGTTCGTCGAGCGCGTCGTGCAGGCCAAGGGCACCCGCGAGGCCGAGATGGCCAAGCTCCTGGAGAACACATACCGCCACGTCAACATCGCGCTGGTCAATGAAATGGCCGTGTTCTGCCACGAACTGGGCATCGACCTGTGGGACGCCATCGACTGCGCGGCCACCAAGCCCTTCGGGTTCCAGGCCTTCCGTCCCGGGCCCGGTGTCGGCGGGCACTGCATCCCGATCGATCCCAACTACCTGTCCTACAAGGTCCGCTCCCTGGGCTATCCGTTCCGCTTCGTCGAGCTCGCCCAGGAGATCAACGAGCGCATGCCCCGCTACGTGGTCGAGCGGGCCCAGCAGCTCCTCAACCGCCAGGGACGCGCCCTCAAGGACGCCAAGATCCTTCTGCTGGGCGTCACCTACAAGGCCGACATCGCCGACCAACGCGAATCACCCGCACGGCC
>NZ_CAACVB010000582.1 GCF_900659635.1 Actinomadura roseirufa
GAGCCGTTTCCATCCTGGGAAGGCTGGTCACGAGCTGGCTGCGGTTCGCCGGTTGTGATCGCCAAGTAGTGAAGCTCCCGGTAGATGCGGAGTCGACCAAGACTCGACCGCACCACCAGGAGCTTCAGTGCTGTTCTATCGCGCTGCGCTGGATCTGTCGCCCGCGTCCCGCAGATACGTGGCCCGCCTCGTCCGCGAGCACCGCCGCCGGATCGGCTCACGCTGGCGGGCGCTGCCGTCTGAGCGCCAGGCCCTGCTGGTCCTGGTGCACCTGCGCCGCAACGAGACCTTCCCTGCCCTGGCCGCCGCGTTCGGCGTCGGGCTGGCGACCGCCCACCGCTACGTCACCGAAGTGCTCGAGCTGCTCGCCGCGCTTGCACCCGACCTGCGCGCGGCGATGCGCATCGCGGCCCGCAAGGCGTTCGTGATCCTGGACGGCACGCTGGTGCCGATCGACCGGCTCGCAGGCGCCGACGACCGGCGCTTCTACTCCGGCAAGCACCGGCGGCACGGCGTGAACATCCAGTTCCTCACCGACCCGCACGGCCGCCTGATCTGGGCCTCGGCGGCGCTGCCCGGCGCCACCCACGACCTGACCGCCGCCCGCCTCCACGGCATCACCGACGCCCTCACCCAGTGGGCGATCGCCTGCTACGCCGACAAGGGCTACATCGGTGCCGGCGGCGCGATCGGCACGCCCTACCGCCGCCGCAAAGGCCGCAAGCTCGGCAAGCGCAAAAAGCTGTTCAACCGCCACCACGCCAAAGTTCGCGCACTCGGAGAACAGGGCGCCGCCACCCTCAAACGCTGGCACATCCTCCGCCACGCGCG
>NZ_CAACVB010000583.1 GCF_900659635.1 Actinomadura roseirufa
GTCGCGGGCCGCGGCGGCGCTGCCGGCGGCGGGCACCGGCAGGACCTTGGCCTTGGTGAAGTAGGGGCGCAGGAAGTCGGCGGGCAGCACCTCGACGGTGTCGGACTCCCAGACCAGCCACTCGGCCTGGTTCGAGCCGTGCGTGGGCTCCACGCCCCACAGGTGGACGCGGACGCCGTAGCGCTGGGCGGCCTCCACGGCGGGCAGCATGTCCTCGTCGCCGGCCAGCAGCACCGCGTCGGTGATCGCCCGGTGCCGGGCCAGGGCCTCCAGGTCGGCGCGGAGCTGGGCGTCCACGCCCTTCTGCTGTCCCTGGGCGTTCAGGTTGCCGAGCCGCAGCTTCACCAGCGGCAGGTTGGCGATCACACGCTGGTCGACGGTCGGCTGCCGTTTGGGCGCGGCGTCGAACCAGTAGACGCGCAGCAGCTCGCCGCGGCGCTGCTCGTCCGCGTGGTAGGTCAGCGCCTTGATCAGCTTTTCGGCGGCCACCCGGTACTCGCGCCGGGAGCCGCAGCCGAGCAGCAGGGCCCCGGAGGCCGCGTAAAGGTACCCCGCGTCGACGAATATGGCGTAGCGCGCGGGCTGTGGGACGAACTCCGAGGTGGCCATGGCCTTCCACCTTATTCGTGCCGAGACCCCGGCCGGGCGCGAACCACGGTTACATCTCCCTCGGGGGGACGCTCATGGTGGCCGGTCCGGGGGCCCCCGGACCGGCCGGTGGCGGCGTCAGCGCGGCAGGCCGCTCGCCCGCCACGCGCCCGGCCCGCGCGGCCGGAT
>NZ_CAACVB010000584.1 GCF_900659635.1 Actinomadura roseirufa
CCCGCGACGCCGCGGCCGCCGCGCACCGGGCGAGCCCCGTCCCGTCCCCGTCCCAGGTCTTCGCGGGCCGCCCCCCGGCGGTCAAGCCCGCCCCGGCCGCGACCGCCCGCACCCCGGTCCCGGTCGGCAACGCGCACGCGACCCCCGCGACGGTGGCGGCGTCCATGAACTCCACGGCGGCGGCCGTGTCGGACGGCAAGCTCGGTCCCGACCGCGACCACATGCTGGAGATCGGCGAGCACGTCGCCCAGAAGTGGATCTTCGAGCGGGGCCGGGACAACATCCGCGACCTGCTCCCCGGCCCGATCCTGCCGCCCGTCATCGACAAGGAGCTGCTGATCGAGGCGGAGAAGGAGCTCGGCGGCTCGCTCCGCCCCTACCAGGAGGCCCGCACCTGGCTCCGCGACGGCTTCTGGGAGCGCGTCTACCGCGAGTTCGGCATCGGCATCGGCAAGTCCGACTGACCGACCGCGCCCGCCGCGCGGAAACGTTGCGCGATGACGCGGACACCCGCGGTCATCAGCCGGTACAGTCCCCGCCGTGAAAAGGGGACCCCACGCGCCACCGCACGGGCCACCGCACGGGCCACCGCACGGGCCACCGCACGGGCGACGATCGCACGGCCGCGCGCTCCCGTTCGCCACCGCACTGGCACTGACCTGCTGCGCCGCCGCCGGATGCGCCGAGGGCGCACCGGCCGGGCGGCCCCGGGGCGGCGGCCCCGGTGAGCCGGTGGTCGCGGTGGGCGGCGCCGTGCCCTACCTTCCCTCTCCCCG
>NZ_CAACVB010000585.1 GCF_900659635.1 Actinomadura roseirufa
CTGAAAAGCGGAAGGTCGGCGGTTCGACCCCGCCCCTGCCCACCTGGTCCTCTGACCAGCGGAAACACCGATAACGGATTGATCACCGACGGTGTACACCGCTTGAACAGAGGAAAACTTCACTCCAATGGGTACCGCGCGTACGCGGCGACCGAAGGACCTCCGAGCAGGCGCCTTCCAACCCGCGATCAACTCGTTCACCCTCCACCTCAACGCCGAGGGCAAATCTCCCAAAACGGTCCGAACCTACACCGAAGCAGCACAATGGTTCGCCGCCGAACACCTCCACCACAACACCCAGCATTCCGACTGGGACGAGGTCACCCCCGACGACGTCCGCGCCTGGACGGTCTGGCTGCTCGACTCCTACTCCGACAGCTACGCCAACAACCAGCACCGGGCACTGCAGCAATTCTTCAAGTGGTGGTCCACCGACGAAGAACTCCCCAACCCCATGGCCAAGCTCCGCCCGCCATCCGTCGGCGAGAAGATCGTCCCCGTCTTCACCGACGAGGAACTCACCACGCTCCTCAAGCACTGCGAGGGGAAGGCGTTCACCCAGCGCCGGGACTACGCCATCCTCACCCTCTTCAAGGCGACCGGCCTGCGCCTGTCCGAACTCGCCGGCATCACCTACGACCCCCAAGAGACGGACCGCAGCGACCTGGACCTGATGCGCCGCGAACTCCTCGTCACCGGCAAGGGCAACAAACAACGCATCGTCCGCTTCGGACACCCCTCAGCCCGCGCCATC
>NZ_CAACVB010000586.1 GCF_900659635.1 Actinomadura roseirufa
AGGAGCCGCTCGAAGTCCCGGACCTCCTTGCTCTGCAGACCAACTCGTTCGACTGGCTGCTGGGCAATGAGAGGTGGAAGGCCCGGGTCGAGGCGGCCCAGAAGGCCGGAAGTAAGAGCGTCCCGACGCAGTCGGGGCTGGAGGAGATCTTTGAGGAGATCAGTCCGATCGAGGACTTCTCCGGGACCATGTCGTTGTCGTTCCGGGATCACCGGTTCGAGCCGCCGAAGTACTCCGTGGAGGAGTGCAAGGACAAGGACATGACGTACTCCGCCCCAATGTTCGTCACGGCGGAGTTCATCAACAACACCACGGGTGAGATCAAGAGCCAGACGGTGTTCATGGGTGATTTCCCGCTCATGACGCCGAAGGGGACGTTCATCATCAACGGCACCGAGCGGGTGGTGGTGTCGCAGCTGGTGCGTTCGCCGGGGGTGTACTTCGATCGGGCGCTGGACAAGGCGTCGGACAAGGACATCTACGGGTGCCGGGTGATCCCGAGTCGGGGTGCCTGGCTGGAGTTCGAGATCGACAAGCGTGACAACGTCGGTGTGCGCATCGACCGTAAGCGCAAGCAGCCGGTGACGGTGCTGCTGAAGGCTCTGGGCTGGGACGAGGCGCGGATTCGCGAGCGTTTCGGGTCGTATGAGTCGATCAATGTGACGCTGGAGAAGGATCACACCTCCGGTCAGGACGACGCGCTGCTGGACATCTACCGCAAGCTGCGCCCGGGCGAGCCGCCGAC
>NZ_CAACVB010000587.1 GCF_900659635.1 Actinomadura roseirufa
ACCGGCAGCACCTTGGAGATGACGCCCTTGTTGCCGTGCCGGCCCGCGAGCTTGTCCCCATCGGTGATCTTGCGCTTCTGCGCCACGTACACCCGGACCAGCTCGTTCACACCCGGCGGCAGCTCATCGCCCTCGTCACGGGAGAACACCCGCACCCCGATGACCTTGCCCTGCTCACCGTGCGGCACCTTCAGCGAGGTGTCGCGCACCTCACGCGCCTTCTCACCGAAGATCGCCCGCAGCAGCCGCTCCTCCGGGGTCAGCTCGGTCTCACCCTTGGGCGTGACCTTCCCGACCAGGATGTCACCCGGCACCACATCGGCGCCGATGCGGATGATCCCGCGCTCGTCGAGATCGGCCAGCACCTCCTCCGACACGTTCGGGATGTCGCGGGTGATCTCCTCCGGACCCAGCTTGGTGTCACGGGCGTCGACCTCGTGCTCCTCGATGTGGATCGAGGACAGCACATCGTCCTGCACGAGGCGCTGCGACAAGATGATCGCGTCCTCGTAGTTGTGGCCCTCCCACGGCATGAACGCCACCAGCAGGTTCTTGCCCAGCGCCATCTCACCGTCATCGGTGCACGGCCCATCGGCCACCACCTGGCCGACCTCGACCCGCTGGCCCTCGTCCACGATCGGCTTCTGGTTGAAGCACGTGCCCTGGTTGGACCGCTTGAACTTGGCCACCCGGTAGGTCGTGCG
>NZ_CAACVB010000588.1 GCF_900659635.1 Actinomadura roseirufa
CACTGTCGCCCCGGCTCCCTGGTAGGCCTTGTCGGCCAGGGTGAGGACGCCGGCCTTCTCCAGTTCCCGCGGGATGCCCCATATGCGGGCGGCGGTGAGGTCGTGGACCCTGCCGGGCAGCGCTCCCGAGGTCCACAGGATCGTCCCGTCCGGACCGGCGATCACCTGCACGTTCATTCCGTGCACGCGGTGTTTGCCGGAGAAGTACGGGCGGTCCGCCCGCACTCGGTCGGTGTGGATGAGCGTGCCGTCCAGCACCAGGTGGGTGACTCCGTCTTTGGAGGCCTTCCGCAGCGCCTGCGCGAGTGTGGGTGAGCGGGCAGACAGCAGCATGACGGTCTCCTCCACGTACCGCCATGCGGTGCTCACCGACACCCCGAACCCCGCGCTGAGCTCGGTGAACGTCTCGTCCTTGCGCAGATGGGCCAGGACGAGAAGCGCCTGCCGGCCTGGGTTAAGCAGCCGCCATCTCGACCCGATCGCCCTGCGGTGGCGGCGGACCAGCCCGGCGACATAGTTCAGCGTTGAACGCGACAAATCAACGACAGCGCGATAGAACAGCACCCGGAGCTCCTGGTGGTTGCGGGTCTGGTTGTGGTGATCAACCCGTCTACCAGGAGCTTCGCTACGTCATGAGCCGAACTGGCAACCTGCGATCACGCTGTGATCAGAAGGCATCCACCAAGGATGAAAAAGCTTCA
>NZ_CAACVB010000589.1 GCF_900659635.1 Actinomadura roseirufa
GGACGGTGCCTTGCGGAACCGACAAGCCCTCTTGACCTCGGCGGCCGGGCGCCGCGGGCCCCGGCGCTCCGCGCGGGCGTCGCGGGTCACCGGGTCCCGCGGCGGGTCAGGACCGGCCGCGCTCCCGGCCGGCCTCCGGGCGGTCCTGCGAGCCCCCGCCGGAGATGTCCTCGCGGGTCACCTCGATGCGCTCCTTGCGGATCTCGCCGCGGACGGTCTGCTCGTCCTGGACCTGCCGGGTGCTGATCCGGATCCGCTCGACCGGGATGATCTCCGTCGACAGCAGCGGGCGCTCCTCGTACAGGATGATCACGCGGTCGTCCTCGGAGACGCTCATCGCCGCGTCCGGCCGGCCGCCGGTGATCGGCTCACGGTCGATCTTGATCTCCTCGTGCGAGATGGGGATCGTGCGCTCGACCGTCTCCGTCTCCACCCACTTGCGGACGTGGATGCGGCCGGACTCGTGCCGTTCGGTGCCGATGCGCAGCTGCTCCTCGCAGCGGGTGAACTCGGTCGTCGGGGCTCCGGCCTGCTCGGGCATGCCGCCCGCCCGCTTTCCCTTGCGCTCGCGGCCGGCGTGCACGGCCATCCCGGGGGCGCCCGTCTTCCCGGTCGTGCCGGACGGGCCCGCCGCGGCCGGGCTCCCGGACGTCCCCTCGGACGGGGCGTCCCCGCCCGCCGTCCCGGCCGCGCCGCCCGT
>NZ_CAACVB010000590.1 GCF_900659635.1 Actinomadura roseirufa
GCGGCGGGAGGCGGCCGGGCTGTTCGATGTGGGGTTGTCGGATGCGGAGATCGGGCGCCGGTTCCGGGTGTCGCGGATGTCGGTGAACCGGTGGCGGCGGGCCTGGCAGAGTGGCGGGACGGCGGCGCTGGCGTCCAAGGGCGCTGGCGGCGCGAGATGCAAGCTAACCGATGACCAGGTGAATCTCCTGGAGGAGGCGTTGGATCTCGGCCCGGCCGCGCACGGCTGGGTCGAAGACCAGCGGTGGACACTCGCGCGGATCGCCGAGGTGATCTGGGAGCTGTTCTCGGTCTCCTACACCCCGGCCGGAGTGGACGTGCTGCTGCACCGGATCGGATGGAGCGTGCAGACACCGACCCGCCGTGCGGCCGAGCGCGACGAGCAGCGGATCGACCGATGGCGGGCGGAGGTGTGGCCGACGGTGGAAACACCGCGGCGGACCTGGGCGCCTGGATCTGCTTCGAAGACGAAGCCGGCCAGGGGCTGAGGCCGCCCAAAGGCACCACCTGGGGACGACGCGGACGCACACCGGTGGTGCGTGTCACTTCCCGTGGCACCCACCGGATCTCGCTGGCCGCGCTCGTGGCGATCAAGCCCGACGAGCATCCCCGGCTGATCTATCGCGCACACGCCTACTACGGCCGAAAACACCAGCGGAAGGGGTTCGACGAGGGCGACTACATCCGATTACTG
>NZ_CAACVB010000591.1 GCF_900659635.1 Actinomadura roseirufa
CAAGCGCCCGCCCGTCGCCACCACACGCTGGTCGTCCGCCAGCAGATACAACGCCGGAGTCCACTCGTTCTTGAACGCGGTCGACACCGGACCCTGGAAGTCCTCCACGACGACCCGCACCGACCCCGCGAGCAGCGCGACCAGCCCCGGGTCGTCTCCCGCGACCACGGCCAGGACCTTCTCCCGCCCCACCGCGCGGGCGTGCTCGGCCAGGCGTGGCGCGAGGTCGTGGCAGGGCTCGCAGTTGGCGGAGAAGAACCCGACCACGCCGCTGAGGGTCTCGGTCGACACCGGCTCGTCGGCGGTGGTCAGGGCCATCACGTCCGCGGGCCGTGATCCCGGCTTGAGGAGCACGGGCGGGCCGGTGTCACCGCCGTGCCCGCCATGGCCGGACGCGGCTTCGTCGCTCTTGAGCCGGCGGATGAGAGCCAGGGTGAGCAGGAGGTTCAGCACGGCCAGCAGGCCGAGCAACACGACCGCGGCGATCAGAAAGGGCATCAGTGGCTCCCCACGAGCAGGTCGACGAGATCGTCGAAAGAGACGAGCAGGATCGCGCCCACCGCGCCGGCCGCCGCCGCCACGGCGGCGCCGGCGATCGGCGGCGCGGCGCCGGGCGTGGCCAG
>NZ_CAACVB010000592.1 GCF_900659635.1 Actinomadura roseirufa
GAGCTGTGGGAGTTGTTCCAGCGGGTGGTGCCACCTGCGCCGACGCGTCCGCAGGGTGGTGGGCGGCGTCGTGCCGGGGATCGCGAGGTGCTGGCGGCGATCGTGTTCGTGGCCACCACCGGGTGCACGTGGCGCCAGGTCCCACCGGTGTTCGATGCCTCCTGGCAGACCGTCTATCGCCGCTTCGCCGAGTGGAGCGACGCCCGGGTGTGGGCCAGGCTGCACCGGGTCGTGCTGGACGAGCTCGGAGCCTGCGGCGGGCTGGACTGGTCGCGGTGCGCGATCGACTCGGTCAGCGTCCGCGCCGCCAAAGGGGGGAGCTGACAGGCCCGAATCCTGTCGACCGCGGCAAGCATGGGTCGAAGATCCACTTGATCACCGACCGGACCGGTCTGCCGATCTCTGTCGGGATCTCGGCGGCCAACACCCATGACAGCCTGGGCCTGGAACCCCTCGTGCGCGGCATCCCGCCGATCCGCTCACGCCGCGGACCGCGTCGCCGACGCCCCGGCAAGCTGCACGGTGACAAGGGCTATGACTATCGGCACCTGCGCCGCTGGCTACGCTCGCGCGGCATCGTGGCACGCATCGCCCGCCGTGGCGTCGAGTC
>NZ_CAACVB010000593.1 GCF_900659635.1 Actinomadura roseirufa
CATCTTGTTCATCGATGAGCTGCACACCCTGGTGGGTGCGGGTGCGGCCGAGGGCGCGATCGACGCCGCCAGCATCCTGAAGCCGATGCTGGCCCGCGGCGAGCTCCAGACCATCGGCGCCACGACATCCGATGAATACCGGCGCTATCTAGAAAAGGACGCCGCCCTGGAACGGCGGTTCCAGCCGATCCAGGTCATGGAGCCGTCGCTGTCGCACACGATCGAGATTCTGAAAGGTCTGCGGGATCGTTACGAGGCGCACCACCGTGTGTCGATCACTGACAGCGCGCTGGTCGCGGCGGCGCAGCTGGCCGACCGTTACATCAGTGACCGGTTCTTGCCCGACAAGGCGATCGACCTGATCGATGAGGCGGGGTCGCGGATGCGGATCCGCCGGATGACCGCGCCGCCGGACCTGCGCGAGTACGACGAGAAGATCGCCGATGTGCGGCGTGAGAAGGAGTCCGCGATCGACGCGCAGGACTTTGAGAAGGCCGCCGCGCTGCGTGATTCGGAGAAGCAGCTCCTGGGGCAGAAGGCCCAGCGGGAGAAGGAGTGGAAGGCCGGCGACATGGACGTGGTCGCCGAGGTCACCGATGAGCTGATC
>NZ_CAACVB010000594.1 GCF_900659635.1 Actinomadura roseirufa
CATCTTGTTCATCGATGAGCTGCACACCCTGGTGGGTGCGGGTGCGGCCGAGGGCGCGATCGACGCCGCCAGCATCCTGAAGCCGATGCTGGCCCGCGGTGAGCTCCAGACCATCGGCGCGACCACCCTCGACGAGTACCGCAAGCACCTGGAGAAGGACGCCGCGCTGGAGCGCCGCTTCCAGCCGATCCAGGTCGCCGAGCCGTCGCTGTCGCACACCATCGAGATCCTCAAGGGTCTGCGCGATCGCTACGAGGCGCACCACCGTGTGTCGATCACTGACAGCGCGCTGGTCGCGGCGGCGCAGCTGGCCGACCGCTACATCAGTGACCGGTTCCTGCCCGACAAGGCGATCGACCTGATCGACGAGGCCGGGTCGCGGATGCGGATCCGCCGGATGACCGCGCCGCCGGACCTGCGCGAGTACGACGAGAAGATCGCCGATGTGCGGCGCGAGAAGGAGTCCGCGATCGACGCGCAGGACTTCGAGAAGGCCGCCGCGCTGCGCGATTCGGAGAAGCAGCTCCTGGGGCAGAAGGCCCAGCGGGAGAAGGAGTGGAAGGCCGGCGACATGGACGTGGTCGCCGAGGTCACCGATGAGCTGATC
>NZ_CAACVB010000595.1 GCF_900659635.1 Actinomadura roseirufa
GGCGGCTCGACCCGCATGCCCGCGGTGTCGGAGCTGGTCAAGGAGCTGACCGGGGGCAAGGAGCCCAACAAGGGCGTCAACCCCGACGAGGTCGTGGCGATCGGCGCCGGCCTCCGCGCCGGTGTGCTGACGGGCGAGAACAAGGATCTCCTGGAGCTGGACGTGACAGCCCAGAGCCTCGGCATCGAGGCCAAGAGCGGCATCTTCACCAAGATCATCGAGCGGAACACGACGATCCCGACCAAGCGGTCGGAGACCTTCACCACCGCCGACGACGACCAGCCGTCCGTGGAGATCCAGGTCTACCAGGGCGAGCGCGAGATCGCCGCCTACAACGAGAAGCTCGGCATCTTGCAGCTGACCGGCCTGCCGCCGGCGCCGCGCGGCGTCCCGCAGATCGAGGTCACCTTCGACATCGACGCCAACGGCATCGTCAACGTCAGCGCCAAGGACCAGGGCACCGGCCGCGAGCAGTCGATGATCGTCACCGGCGGCAGCGCGCTGCCCAAGGACGACATCGAGAAGATGATGCGCGACGCCGAGCAGTACGCCGAGGAGGACCGCCGCCGCAAGGAGGAGGCCGACGTCCGCAACCAGGCCG
>NZ_CAACVB010000596.1 GCF_900659635.1 Actinomadura roseirufa
GATCAAGCACCGCCTCAAGGTGATCCAGCACCACCCCGACGTGATCGACGGTTGCCTGACCACCACCGGCCTCACCCTCAACACCACCCCCGCCAACACCAATTAACCCTGATTAGTGTCTCGGATCTGAAGTGGCTTAACGGTTGTGCTGCGTGGGATCCTAGTGGTTGTGGATCTTACGAAGCGACAGCGTTCGGCATTGGAGTCGGTGGTCGGCGAAGGCGGGTACGACCGGTCGATCGCAGCCCGTGCGCAGTTTGTGCTGTGGCGGGCGGAGGGCCGTTCGGTGGCCGAGATCGTGGTCTTGTCGGGAGCGACGAAACCGACGGTGTACAAGTGGCTGCGCCGATACGAAATCTCGGGTTTGGACGGCTTGATCGATCTCGACCGGCCGGGCCGTCCACGCGGGATTCCGCAGCGGGTGCGGTCCAGAGTTGTGGCGCTGACCAGAACATCGCCGCCCGCCTCGACCGGGCTGAGTCATTGAAGCTTTTTCATCCTTGGTGGATGCCTTCTGATCACAGCGTGATCGCAGGTTGCCAGTTCGGCTCATGACGTAGCGAAGCTCCTGGTAGACGGGTTG
>NZ_CAACVB010000597.1 GCF_900659635.1 Actinomadura roseirufa
GTCCTTCATCGGCTCCTGATGCCAAGGCATCCACCGTATGCCCTTAAAAACTTGAACACACAAAACGATCAAAACAAATCGCAGACAAGACCCCCACCCACCCTCCCCCGGCTCCACACCCGCAACACGGGAAAGGAAACCAGGAGAAGACAAGATCGAGATCTCGCCAGAGATGCTCGCGTCCACTGTGCAGTTCTCAAAAAACAACCGGGCCCACCAAAACCACACCCCCGTGAGGGGATGCGGTTCAGGTCCCGCGATCCGAAGAAACGTGCCCGTTTCCTCAGGACCCAACAGCGTGTCCAACCCCCCAGCCGCCTGACACCGTAGTTCCCACTCCCCTCACGAATGAAGGGCGGTACTACCCGGCGCACACGGCCAGCGAACTGAATAACCAGTGCTCCACATCTATGAGCAGCCACCCGACGGACACTCGCCGCCGATGATGACCACCGACCCGAACACCCTCCCGAAGAGGATCGTCCGGGCCAGTTGATGCTCCTTAGAAAGGAGGTGATCCAGCCGCACCTTCCGGTACGGCTACCTTGTTACGACTTCGTCCCAATCGCCGGCCCCACCTT
>NZ_CAACVB010000598.1 GCF_900659635.1 Actinomadura roseirufa
GTAGGGTGGGCCGTCGGCGAGGTTCCGGCTTGCGTGCCGGTCCTTTTCCGACGGCCCCCCTCCGAACCCGCCGTGCGACTTTCACCGCAACGGGCTCTCCAGTGACTTGTGCGTGAACTCGGCGGCTTGTCCCCGGTGGATGGTGTCATGGCAGGATCGGCAGACGACCAGGGTTTTCCTCCTTTTCTTCGTCATGATGTTCATCCATTCAGGTTTGGGTTCTCCCGGTTTCCCGAGATCTGCGAGTTTGCGGATTTGGTGGGCCTGGAGAGCTTGCCGTTGTCCGCATATTTCGCAGATCCCCGCAAGGAGCCTTCCGATCAGCTCCCTGCGTTTGACGGGTGCCTGGGACGGGTCACGGTCGGTGAGGACCGCTCTCCGCTGCCGGCGCAGAGGGATTCCGCCGAACGCGGCGACCAGTGGTCTCCTGCCGCCACTGCGTTCCACGACCACCTGAATGCACGTCCGCGGCCCTGCTGCGGTTTCGATGGACGTGCGGTGTTTGCTCGCCATCTTCATCAGGGTCGACTTGTGCTTTCGAGCAAGCGTTTTCAGCAGTGAGGTCTGCATGACCCAGTG
>NZ_CAACVB010000599.1 GCF_900659635.1 Actinomadura roseirufa
CCGCCTGAAACGCATCCAGCATCGGCCCGCACTGCTCAACAGCCTCCTCGCCCACACCCACCTGCAAAGCAGTAACCCCAGCTATTGAAGCTCTCTAGGTGTCGTTGCACGTCTTGGGTTGTGCGCCGTCCGCGGGGGATTGGAAGCAGTCGCCGTGGCCCCCTTGGAGCTCGGGTGGTCCGCGGGTTATTCGCCGAGCGTGCGGACTGATCCGTCCAGGAGGGTGGGGGTTGGAGTCCCCTCGCCGTTTGCGGTCTTGGGTGGAGAGCGTCGGCCCGTTTCTGGAGGCGTCCACTTCTCTGGATGGTCTTCTGGTGGAGGTGCCTGCTGCGCATCGGCGTGAAGCGGTCGGCTTTGAATCGGCCCCTGGGCGGGATGCTTTGGCACCGCAGGTTGCCGGTTTCTGGGGGGCCGGGCTTGGGTGGGCGCGGCGGGATGGTGCTAGTACTGCAACGACAGGTTGCGATACTGGCGCTGGCGATAGTGACTGCGCCGGGCTTTTTGGAGGGCCCGTCTTCGCCATTCTGACCATGCAAGGAT
>NZ_CAACVB010000600.1 GCF_900659635.1 Actinomadura roseirufa
GGTTGTAGTCCGAGGAGTGGGCCGGGGATGTGGAGGCCGTCGCGGAGTGATTCGAACTCTTTGATCGAGTAGCGGCGTCGCTGGCCGCCTAGGATCTTGGAGATGTTGCCCTGGTTGGTGTTGATCAGGTTGGCCAGGGCTTCTTGGGTGAGTTGTGTGACGTGGATGTAGATCTTTAGTACTCCCCGGAGGTCGCGGTTGGTGAGGGCGTCGCTCATGGGTGGTTCGGTCCAGAAGCGTTCGGGGAGGGGCGGCGGTTCGCCGAGTCGGGCGCGTGTCTCCCAGGCGCATGATCCGCAAATGTGGCCGGGGCTGTAACGGTTGAGGGTGTTGCCGCATCCGGAGCACTCACGCGATTCGGTCATTTTGCAGCCCTTTGACGGACGGTAGCCGGGTGGGCATTTTCGCATGACCAGTGGTGGCGTGTACCGGGGTTGGCTTCATTCCGTGGCGGCAGGCCCTTGACCGTGGAACGCCGGCGAGCCTAGAGAGGAGGAAGATCGTTGTCCGGCGAGTCGAGCCATATGCGCTGCCCTTC
>NZ_CAACVB010000601.1 GCF_900659635.1 Actinomadura roseirufa
AAGGTGGGGCCGGCGATTGGGACGAAGTCGTAACAAGGTAGCCGTACCGGAAGGTGCGGCTGGATCACCTCCTTTCTAAGGAGCATCAACTGGCCCGGATGGTTCTTCTTCGAAAGAGCGTCTGGGTTGGTGGTCATCATCGGCGGCGAGTGTCCGTCGGGTGGCTGCTCATAGATGTGGAGCACTGGTTATTCATCTGGCCGTTCATGCGGCCCGGCTAGTACCGCCTCTCTTCGTGAGGGGAGTGGGAAGGACGGGTTCGGGTGGGTGGCGAGATGGGCACGCTGTTGGGTCCTGAGGAAACGGGCACGTTTCTTCGGATCGCGGGACCTGAACCGCATCCCCTCGCGGGGGTGTGGTTTTGGTGGGCCCGGTTGTTTTTTGAGAACTGCACAGTGGACGCGAGCATCTCTGGCGAGATCTCGATCTTTTCTTTTCCTGGTTTCCTTTCCCGTTTTGGCGGGTGTGGGGCCGGGGAGGGGGGGTGGGGGTCTTGTCTGCGATTTGTTTTGATCGTTTTGTGTGTTCA
>NZ_CAACVB010000602.1 GCF_900659635.1 Actinomadura roseirufa
CCCAGTTGTTTTCTGGGAACCACACAGGGACGCGAACACCACACAGCGACTCACTTTGAACGTTCAGTGTGTTCAAGCCACTCGGCCTATTAGTACCGGTCGACTCCACACGTTACCGCGCTTCCATCTCCGGCCTATCAACCCAATCGTCTACTGGGGGCCTTACCCCACCAAAGTGGGAGGGAGAACTCATCTCGAGGAAGGCTTCCCGCTTAGATGCTTTCAGCGGTTATCCCTACCGAACGTAGCCAACCAGCCGTGCCCCTGGCGGGACAACTGGCACACCAGAGGTTCGTCCGTCCCGGTCCTCTCGTACTAGGGACAGACCCTCTCAATTCTCCTACGCGCGCAGCGGATAGGGACCGAACTGTCTCGCGACGTTCTAAACCCAGCTCGCGTGCCGCTTTAATGGGCGAACAGCCCAACCCTTGGGACCTACTCCAGCCCCAGGATGCGACGAGCCGACATCGAGGTGCCAAACCATCCCGTCGATATGGACTCTTGGGGAAGATCAGCCTGTTATCCCCGGGGTACCTTTTAGCCGTTGAGCGACACCACTTCCACACGTAGGTGCCGGATCACTAGGCCCTGCTTTCGCACCTGCTCGACACGTCCGTCTCACAGTCAAGCTCCCTTGTGCCCTTGCACTCGCCACCTGATTGCCAACCAGGCTGAGGGAACCTTTGGGCGCCTCCGTTACACTTTGGGAGGCAACCGCCCCAGTTAAACTACCCACCAGGCACTGTCCCCCACCCGGATACACGGGTGCGGGTTAGACGCTCAAAACGACCAGAGTGGTATTTCACCAACGACTCCACCCAAACTGGCGTCTGGGCTTCACAGTCTCCCACCTATCCTACACAAGACGCTTCAGGCGCCAATGCCAAGCTATAGTGAAGGTCCCGGGGTCTTTCCGTCCTGCTGCGCGAAACGAGCATCTTTACTCGTACTGCAATTTCGCCGGGCCTGTGGTTGAGACAGCGGGGAAGTCGTTACGCCATTCGTGCAGGTCGGAACTTACCCGACAAGGAATTTCGCTACCTTAGGATGGTTATAGTTACCACCGCCGTTTACCGGCGCTTAGATTCTCAGCTTCGACCCCAAAGAGATCTAACCGGTCCTCTTAACGTTCCGGCACCGGGCAGGCGTCAGTCCGTATACAGCGTCTTACGACTTCGCACGGACCTGTGTTTTTAGTAAACAGTCGCTTCCCCCTGGCCTCTGCGACCCCACCCAGCTCACCGCGCAAGACGGATCACCAGACGAGGTCCCCCTTCTCCCAAAGTTACGGGGGCAATTTGCCGAGTTCCTTAACCACAGTTCACCCGATCGCCTTGGTATTCTCTACCTGACCACCTGAGTCGGTTTAGGGTACGGGCCGCCGGTACACTCGCTAGAGGCTTTTCTCGGCAGCATGGGATCACTCACTTCACCTAAAACGGCTCGGCATCACATCTCACCCTTGATGTGCCACGGATTTACCTATGACACGGGCTACATGCTTACCCCAGGACAACCATCGCCTGGGCTGAGCTACCCTCCTGCGTCACCCCATCACTCACCTACTACCCCATCGGGTCGACCGCTAGGCCCGAAAGAAGCCCGAAGGCCCCAACCAGGATTCAGGGTCTTAGCATCAGAGGATTCAGCGTTGGCGCATACCAGCGGGTACGGGAATATCAACCCGTTGTCCATCGACTACGCCTGTCGGCCTCGCCTTAGGTCCCGACTTACCCTGGGCGGATTAGCCTGCCCCAGGAACCCTTGGTCATCCGGCGCACACGTTTCTCACGTGTGATTCGCTACTCATGCCTGCATTCTCACTCCCACAGCCTCCACCACTCGATCACTCGGCGGCTTCACCGGCTGCAGGACGCTCCCCTACCCATCCCAACAAACGTTGGAATGCCACGGCTTCGGCGGTGTGCTTGAGCCCCGCTACATTGTCGGCGCGGAATCACTTGACCAGTGAGCTATTACGCACTCTTTCAAGGATGGCTGCTTCTAAGCCAACCTCCTGGTTGTCACAGCAACTCCACATCCTTTCCCACTTAGCACACGCTTAGGGGCCTTAGCCGATGATCTGGGCTGTTTCCCTCTCGACTACGAAGCTTATCCCCCGCAGTCTCACTGCCACGCTCTCACTTACCGGCATTCGGAGTTTGGCTGACGTCAGTAACCTTGTAGGGCCCATTAGCCATCCAGTAGCTCTACCTCCGGCAAGAAACACGCAACGCTGCACCTAAATGCATTTCGGGGAGAACCAGCTATCACGGAGTTTGATTGGCCTTTCACCCCTAACCACAGGTCATCCCCCAGGTTTTCAACCCTGGTGGGTTCGGGCCTCCACACCGTCTTACCGGCGCTTCACCCTGCCCATGGCTAGATCACCCCGCTTCGGGTCTACAGCATGCGACTAAAAACGCCCTATTCAGACTCGCTTTCGCTACGGCTACCCGCCACCGGTTAACCTCGCCACACACCATAACTCGCAGGCTCATTCTTCAAAAGGCACGCCATCACGAACCACAACCCAAAGGCCATGGAGGACGCTCTGACGGCTTGTAGGCACACGGTTTCAGGTACTATTTCACGACCCCTCACCGGGGCACTTTTCACCTTTCCCTCACGGTACTGGTCCGCTATCGGTCATCAGGAAGTATTCAGCCTTACCACGTGGTCGTGGCAGATTCACACGGGATTTCACGGGCCCCGTGCTACTCGGGAACACACCCAGAAGCCACTCAGATTTCGTCTACCGGACTCTCACCGTCTACGGTCGGCCTTCCCATGCCGTTCAACTATCCGAGCAGTTTGTAACTTCTCGCCGCCTCGGCAGAGACGACCGGATGGTCCCACAACCCCGCACACGCAACGCCTGCCGGCTATCACACGCGCACGGTTTAGGCTCCTCCGCTTTCGCTCACCACTACTCACGGAATCACTATTGTTTTCTCTTCCTGCGGGTACTGAGATGTTTCACTTCCCCGCGTTCCCACCAACCGCCCTATACATTCAGACGGCGGCGACACCCCATGACGGGTGCCAGGTTTCCCCATTCGGAAATCCCCGGATCAAAGTCTGGTTGCCGACTCCCCGAGGCATATCGCAGGCTCCCACGTCCTTCATCGGCTCCTGATGCCAAGGCATCCACCGTATGCCCTTAAAAACTTGAACACACAAAACGATCAAAACAAATCGCAGACAAGACCCCAACCC
>NZ_CAACVB010000603.1 GCF_900659635.1 Actinomadura roseirufa
GGCCGCGTCCATGGGAGTGGTGTAAGAAAAGGCCACCCCGTGATCCGTTGTGCTAGTTAAGCAGCGATCGCGTTAATTGTCACTTCGGTATCATTGGTGTCGGTTTCTGTGCCGACTTTCTGGCAGGCGGCGAGGATCTCGCTGCCGATGTAGCGGCGTTGTTCGGCCCATTCGTCGTTCTGTTCAGCCAGGACGGCGCCGACGAGGCGGACGATGCTGGGGCGGTCGGGGAAGATGCCGACGACGTCGGTGCGGCGGCGGATCTCTTTGTTGAGGCGTTCTTGTGGGTTGTTGCTCCAGATGGACTTCCAGACCTGCTTGGGGAAGGCGGCGAACGCCAGGATGTCGTCGCGGGCGTCGTCCAGGTGGGCTGCGGCCTGCGGATACTTCGGTTCCAGGGCCTCGACGACCTTGGCGTGCTGGGCGTAGACGGCCTCGGCGTCGGGTTGTTCGAAGATGGTGCGGACCATCGTGGCGACCCAGGGCTGGGCGGTCTTCCCCACCCGGGTCAGCAAGTTCCGGTGGTAGTGGGTCCGGCAGCGCTGCCAGGCCGCGCCCGGCAGGGTCGAGGCGATCGCGTCCCGCAAGCCCGCGTGGCAGTCGGAGGTGACGAGCTTGACGCCGGTCAGGCCGCGGGCGACCAGCCCTCGCAGGAAGGCGAGCCAGCCCGCGCCGTCCTCGGCGGTGACGACGTCGATGCCGAGGATCTCGCGTTGGCCGTCGGTGTTGACGCCGGTCGCGACCAGGCAGTGCACGATGATCGTCCGGCCGCCCTCCCTCACCTTCTGCGTCAACGCGTCGATCCAGACGAAGGTATAGGGGCCGGCGTCCAGCGGCCGGTTCCGGAAGTCGGTGACGAGGTCGTCCAACTCCCGTGCCATGACGCTGACCTGCGACTTGCTCAGCTTCGTCACGCCGAGGGACTCGGCGAGCCTCTCCACCCGGCGGGTCGAGACCCCCAGCAGGTAAGAGGTCGCGACCACCGTCGCCAGCGCCCGCTCCGCCCGCCGCCTGCGTTCCAGCAGCCACTCCGGGTAGTAGGAACCCTGCCGCAACCTGGGGATCTGCAGGTCGACGCTGCCCGCGCGGGTGTCCCACTCACGGCTGCGGTAGCCGTTGCGGCTGTTGACCCGCTGGTCACTGACCTCGCCGTAACCGGCGCCGCACAGCTGCTCGACCTCGGCGTCCATCATCCGCTGCGCGAACGCACGCACCATCTCCCGCAGCAGATCCGGCGACGCCGCCGCCAACGTCTGGTCGAAGTCGTCGCTGGTAACGGGCAGAATGTCTCTCACGGCCATCTCGTTGTCTCGTCCTTCGTGCTCTTGGTCGACTCGAAGGATCACGAGGTGGCCGTCCTCATGTCACGGTGACACGCCCACACAGGCCAAAACCCGGCAGAAGGTCACACAG